>NZ_JABERM010000033.1:0-219726 GCF_013004295.1 Acinetobacter sp. ANC 5414 | reverse complement strand
CAGCAAGCTAGGTCGGCTATATTACTCTCTATCTCTAAAAAGTCAACAGGTTTTATTGATTATTTTTAAACTTATTCAAGACTTCCAGATTCACACCACTCAGGCTAAATCCTTGTTTTTCAACAAGTTTTAATCAACATCACCGCCGATGGATGTGCATTCTACAGCATTTCAGGTCAGACACAACCCCTTTTCCGCATTATTCCTAAAATAATGCCTCGACTGTTTATTTATTCTTCAAAATGGAGGGGTTTTCTTATTTTTTGCACGCAAAAGGTACTGTATTAACCAATTCATCACGCATTTTTTCTTCTTTATCTTTTTCCTGCCAGTTCAATGAACGACAATCGATATATTCGCAGTAGCCACTTTCGCCCATTTCTTCATAATGATTAATTTTGATTTGATATTTAAAGCTACCTACATAACCGGCAGCCAAACCAAATTTAAAATCTCCACGACTTTGTGCCTGAACTGAAATACAGGTGCCATCTTTTCCTTCATAGCCCCACTCAAATTCACGCGGCAAATACATGTATTGTCCATTCGGTGTTTTCACCTTCGGATAAACACGATGGACTTTAAAACGGACATGATCATCAAACATTTGTGCCACGCCCATCTTGGCATCCCGTAAATACAAACGTGATTGCACAATGCTATTAAAAGGGTCACGAATTTGCGCTAACAGAAGCTGACGATTATTTTCCAGATTAATAATCTGATAAGTAAAAAATACTAACGGCAAATAGGAAAAGTTAATCGAACGGGCATATTCGAAACAGCCCATTTGCTGAATTTCAAATTTCTGCCCTTTATAGACAATCTGACCTTCACATTGACATAATGCAGACCAGTGATCCGCCAAGCCCATACGTAATTTGGTAAAATAAGAAATGATATTGCTGGTGGTCACCGATAAATCAAAACTCAGTTCTTTATCTTCACGCTGAATCCTAAAATGCGGAAAACATCCTGAAATCAATTCCCGATCTGCAAATTTGAAATATTCTTTTTTAAACTGACATTCTTTTTCCACAGAATAGGAATTTAATTGCCCCCTCATATGTGGGCTGACACTGGCAATAATGGTCGCTGTATCTAAAGCAGTGGAATGAATGGCACTTTCATTGCGAAGCATGGGGACATTGGGCTGACCAATCACACTTAAAAAGTTTAAATAATGTAATGGCGCTGGCAAATTCGGAATCATCAAGCCTTGATGAATAATTTTATAGCGACCTTTTTGCGCATGATAAGCCAATTGCGCCTGAGATGGAGCCTGATTGAGTTGTTTAGACTGGTCAAATAAATCTTGAAACAACTGCATACCATGCTCCTTTTTATTTTCAGTATAGAGGTCTCATTTTTATATGGGGGTATTTTTTCTGGCCATGAATGTCGTTACGAAACCAGAGAGTGCGTAGATAATAGAAATCACTAAAATCCCTACCGGAATATTATAAGTAATCGCAGCAAAGATAAATACAGCGATCGGTAACACGGCAAAAGGTACGCGTTTACGGTCAAAAGTCTTAAATGAATAATATTTAATATTTGAGATCATCAACAAGCCGACTGCAACAATAAGTACAGCATTGATGATTTGAATACCGACTTCACGCAAATCAAAAATTGCAGGGAAATCACGTCCAACCCAAACCATGGTGATAATCAAAATGGCGGCTAAGGGACTTGCAACACCAATAAAGTAGCGTTTATCGACCACGCCAATTTGTACATTGAAACGGGCTAAGCGGAATGCCGCACATGCGGTATAAACAAAGCAACATGCCAGACCGATACGACCTAAATCATGCAAGCTCCAGCTATACATCAGAATAGCCGGTGCCACACCAAACGCTAACAAGTCGGATAAAGAGTCATATTGTTCGCCAAAAGCACTTTGTGCGCCAATCGCGCGAGCAACTCGGCCATCTAAACCATCTAACAACGCTGCAAGAAAAATAGCGTAAATCGCTTGGGTAAAATCACCATTCATACTGGCGATAATCGAGTAAAACCCCGACAGCAATGCTGCTGTCGTGATCAGATTCGGCCACAGATAGATGCCACGACGTTTCACCTTTTGTCCCTCATGGGTTTGCTCTTCTTCTTCCACTTCAAAAGTGATGCCATCAAAACTATGTTCATCACGTGTAGAAGATTCACTTTCAGGTTTATTTATACTTGTCATTCTTGTCGATCCTAACTGTAACCGTATCTCTCTTAAAGGTATATCTTATTCGCCAACTAACCAGCGTACAGCGGCATGCCCACCATTTTCACTCATGCGTAAATGCGGGAACAACCATTGTAGTGCTTCATCAGCATCCTCAGAAAACTTCCAAGGTGGATTAATCACAAGTAAACCACAACCATTTAAACCGACTGGGGTGTCATCGGGCCATACACAAATTTCACACACCAATTGACGGCGAATACCGGTTTTCATCATTTTCTTTTCAAAACGATCAATCATGGCACGGTCTTTAATTGGATACCAAACTGCAAAACAACCTGTCGGCCATTTTTTGTGTGCAGCAGCAAGCAATTCTACCAATTGAGGGAAATCTTTACGTTCTAATTCGTAAGGCGGGTCAATCATCACCAAACCGCGTTTTTCTTTTGGTGGAATAACCCCTAACAAACCTTCATAAGCATCACGTTCATGCAAACCGGCACGGCGGTCACGAATATTGAAATACAATTCTTGAAAAACTTCTTTTTGCATTTCAAAGATCGTTGCTTTATCAATATCGCGCATACCTTCTAGTGCAAACCAAGGCGAACCTGGATAAGCGCCTTTACCTGAACCGGCACGCATATCCTCAACGATTTTAAGATATTGCTTCACACCTTCAGGGGCATTACGGATAATTGAATCATCAAGCTTTACTAAACGATGAATACCGTTTAAAAACTCACCTGATTTTTGTGCAGCAGAGGTAGATAAATCATATTTACCTGCACCACCATGCGTATCGATATAGCGATATGGTTTATCTTTGGCATTTAAACGTGCTAAAAGTTGGAGCAATAACACATGCTTCATAACATCGGCAAAGTTGCCTGCATGGAAATGGTGACGGTAATTCATGTTTCTTTAATTCCTATAATCAACCGACATTTTAGCATGAAAAAATGTTTCATTCCGAAGGATATCTTGCTCTAGAATACGTCACCTTTCTCCAGATTGTATTTGAGTATATGTGTATGGATGCAATTCACGTCCCAAAGTCATGGAATGTTGATCAGATTATTGAAGATTTAGATCAACAGGGTTTTACCCTTATTGACAATGCCTACCCTCAAGACTATGTAGATGCTTTAGTTGAAGAATGCACTTCTAATTTAAATCATTTTCGCGATGCAGCCATTCAAAGTGGTGTCGTCAGCAAAATCCGCAGTGACCATATTCTATGGATTGGCGAAGAACTAGAAATCGCACAACATCACATTGAAACACTTAAAGAAATCTCTCAATTATTAAACCGTAATTTTTATTTAGGCATACACGAAGTCGAAGCACATTTTGCCTGCTATAACGCGGGAGAATATTACGCTTTGCATCGCGACAATCCCCAAGGTAAAAATGGTCGTATTATTTCTACGGTCTATTATTTACATGAAGATTGGCAAGATGACTGGGGTGGAGAATTGCATCTAGAGGACAAAAATGGACAATGGCATACCATTCAACCCAAACCAAATCGTATTGCCATGTTCCAAAGCGATTTATTGCATGAAGTGATTAAAGCCAAGCATCAACGCTTGTCGATTACCGCATGGCTGCGTAGTAGTAATGTCTTGTTCTAATTGTTTATTATAAAAGCAGGATGCTGCATTTGCCTTTAAATTCCCGGTTTTGCCCCGATATACTGATTATTCATCAATGAGGTATTGGCTAATGTTTGAAAATACAAAAAAAATTATCGAGCGTATCGGTGAGACGGATCAATTGTATTTGGAAAACAATACGCCGGATCTCGCCTTAGAACGTGCTGATTTACGTTTACAACTGGTGGTTATAAGCAATTCACGTCAAGAACAGATTCATTTTCTGCAAGAAGCTGTGGTTCTTTTAGAGCAGGCACGGATTGAATATGAAGAAATGCCGATGCGTTTGTATTTGAATCTGTCTTTACATCTGGCAAAAGCCTATATGCTGTATTTCGAAATCACCAAGGAACAGCGTTTTGCTTTAATTACCCAGCAGATTTTAAAACCGCTATCGCAACATGAACACAGTGATATCTATTTTTTCCTTGCTTATGCATCGGTTTCCAAAAATCAAATTGCATTAACTCGACATTGGTTAACCAAATACAGTAAATCTGCGGACTTTGATTTAGAACTATTACAGCAACATCCTTCGTTTAGGATGGTACGTGAAGAAATCTGGTTTGTGAAACTGCTACAAAGCAAATTGCACTAATTCCAGAAAATAAAAAACTCTCCTAAAATGGAGAGTTTTTTATTTGGGTATGCTTTTTTAAAAATTTTATTCCAACTTTAAGCCATTTGTAATTTATTGGCATTCATATGCAATTGCTGATTCAGTTCATCAATCCAGATGACCCACTCATCCGCATCTTCGACCAGATAACGAATCAGGAATTCACGCTGAGATTTACTCCAGAAAGGTGCATCGTGTAAATTTTGATTTGCAGGTAATTGATGGGTACGTATAAAAAGCTCAATGGCTGCAGGGCTATTGGCCAATCCCAACTGCGAAAACAATAATTCTAAGGATGGTTTATTACTCATCATCTTTGCAAACTCCTTATTCGTTAAATTGTCATTTATTATTCAATTAACTTATAAGAAATATCAGAAAAATAATAGTCATCACTTTAATTATGTTGTTTCAATTTGTGATTAAAAATTTATCTTATTTATGTGGCTGATATTCAGTATGTAATTGCTCATTTAAGATATCCACCACCATCGCCCAGTCATCATCCTTTTTCCAATGACTGATCAGGAAATCATGCTGTGCTTGCGTCCAAAATGGAGCGTGATGCAAAGCGACATCCATCGTCAATTGATGAGTCTCTATGAACTGATCAATGGCTTCTTGGCTCGCGTCGAGACCCAATTGTTCAAACAAGAGTTCTAATGTGGGTTGCTGATCAAACATGTCATTATCCTTAAGCTGTTATTATTAGTCTTCAAATTAGACTAAAACGCCTAAAAATTCAGTTATTACTGCATCACAGCTTGTTATTTTTTGTTCAACCGTAAATTGCAAGCATAAAAAAAGCACCCCAAATGGAGTGCTTTTTTATAACTTAATCTAGAAGATTAAATTATTTAAGCATGTCAGCAATTGCTGCGCGCTCTTCTTCAAGTTCGTTCAACGTGAAGTTGATACGTTCTTGGCTGAATTGGTCGATTTCAAGACCTTGAACGATTTTGTATTCGCCGTTTTCAGTCGTTACAGGGAAACCGAACATCACGCCTTCAGGAATACCATAAGAACCGTCAGAAGGAATACCCATGGTTACCCATTCGCCGTTTGTGCCAAGAGCCCAATCGCGCATATGGTCGATTGCAGCATTTGCAGCAGAAGCAGCAGAAGACAAACCACGTGCTTCGATGATCGCAGCACCACGTTTACCAACAGTCGGAAGGAATGTGTTTGCATTCCATTCTTGGTCGTTGATCATGTCTTTAACGCTTTCGCCGTTAATTGTTGCAAAACGGTAGTCAGCATACATTGTTGGAGAGTGGTTACCCCAAACTGTAAGGTTTTTGATGTCTTTAACCGCTTTACCAGTTTTAGCAGCAATTTGAGATGCAGCACGGTTGTGGTCAAGACGTAACATTGCAGTGAAGTTTTTCGCTGGAAGATCTGGAGCAGATTTCATTGCGATGTAAGCATTCGTGTTTGCAGGGTTACCAACAACTAGAACTTTAACGTCACGGCTAGCAACTTCGTTTAGTGCTTGACCTTGACCGATGAAGATTTCACCGTTTACTTTTAATAAGTCAGCACGTTCCATACCTGGACCACGTGGACGTGAACCTACCAATAACGCGTAGTCAGCATCTTTGAATGCAACTTTAGGATCATCAGTACCGATCATGCCTTCTAAAAGAGGGAATGCACAGTCTTGAAGTTCCATCATTACGCCTTTAAGCGCTTGTTGAGCTTTCTCAAAAGGAACTTCGAGCAATTGTAAAATAACCGGTTGATCTTTACCTAGCATCTCGCCGCTTGCGATACGGAATAGTAAGCTATAACCAATTTGACCTGCAGCACCAGTAACGGCAACACGAACGGCTTGCTTCATCTAATTATCTCCAATTGAGGATAGTCAATGCGATTAAATAGTTAGTCCATTTAATCTAATAATCATAAACGCCGAAGATTGTACTCCAATCATTGGACTGATGCATGCAAAAGAGATAGAACTTCAACAAAAGTCTGATAGGAAATATAAATAAAATATGCCGAAAAGCTTAATAAGAACCTTTTATGGTGAAAGAGTTTGGACAATTCGTTTCAACTGTTGTTGGACACTGTTTGTACCGCCCATTAGATTTATAACAAAGTTTGACCTCTGTCAGAATGGGCGTTCCATTCACAGCTACGCAATTAAACTTAATCGCACTCACAGGCATAGCCGGATTTAAACGTAAAAACTGCAAGCGAAGATTGCTGATATGCATGGTTCGACTTTCAGGACTGGTGAGTTCAGCAGGTACTTTTAGACGTTCTGCATAATTAATTACAGTACGAAAATATTGACTTGCATTCATCGGCACACACCCCCCTATCGCATGCCAGAGCTGAACTCGCGTACTCTCATCCGGCATGATGCGTGCCACGACTTTCGCTTGTAAGGGTGATAAGGCTGCTGAAGCCGCCGTTTTACACTCCGGTTCTGACGTTTCGGGCAATAAACCTGAAATATTAAGAGAATAACCTTCTAAACATTTTCGTTTTTTTGATTTTTGATTATCCAACATACACACCGCAGGCGTCATTTGTACCACCATCACATACCCTTGCACTGGCGCTGCAAAAATATGAGATGAAGACAGCCCCAGTCCTGCACCGCTCACGACGAACAGTGCCAACCTGGTTAAAACTGGCATGTAGTCAAAAACAATCATTAATAACTCAAACCCCATCAACAAAATTAAAATTTAAGGATTTATTCTCAATGGAATGATATTCATTCTTTTTTCAATAGATTGTGCCCCTTGTCCAAGCAACACCCCATAATGCGTTGCGTTGGTCATCACATGTTTTACATAATCACGTGTTTCCGTGAGTGGAATGGTTTCAGTATATTGATCCGCAGCAATCGACTGCGAATCGGGCTGCCAACGACGTGCCCGGTTTGGACCTGCGTTATAACCTGCTGTGGCCAGAACAGAACTACTGCTCAACTGACTTTGAATCATGGATAAATAAAAGGTGCCATAACGAATATTGGTATTCATATCCGTTAATGCCGCCGGGTTATACGTTTCCCCCATCTGACGTGCTACCAGTTTTGCGGTATCCGGCATAATCTGCATCAGCCCCCCCGCGCCCACATGGGAACGCGCACCGGTATTAAAACGGCTTTCTTGACGCATCAGCCCATATGCCCATGCCGGATCGATCCCTGCATTACGACTATGGCTCACCACATAGTTTTGGTGCGGCATGGCATAACGATATGAATAATTATGTTTATTTTCAGTGCGATCCGCAGCATAGATTGCCCGGTCATACCAGCCCATATCGGTCGCACGTTTCGCTGCGGCAAGCAGTAAGCCATCATCATGTTTTAAATAGGCCTGACGAACCGCCCAGTTCCACTCGCGATTAATATAATTATCCGGTGCATTGACACGGCGTAACGCAAAAGCACGGCTAAAATGAATATCCTGGCTTAAGCGCTGCACATCACTATTGGAGGGTTGAACATTATTTGGAATATTATTATAACTTTGCCCCAGTTTATCTTTGGCCAATAAATTATGGTAATCATCACCTTGCGCCAATTTTTTAAAGATTTCCTGTGCAGTACGTTTAGAACTGGTATCTCCGCGCTGCTCTGATGCACGTGCCAGCCAATATTGCCAACGATCTTCCTGTTTTTGGGTCACGCTCATGGCATCAATGGCACGAATTAAACTTTCCCAACTACTAAAACGAATGGCCTGGCGAGCATAAATTTCGGCTTCTTCTAAACTGAATGGCAATCCATAACTGGCATCTAAATAATTCAGTACTTCACGATTGAAGTTGTTTTTCATCACCGTAGTGCCGCCAATATAGCCCACCGCCCGATATAAGGCTTTTTGTACTTGTAGCGGTGTGCCTTGTGCAGCATTTTGCACTGAAGATATTGCAGTATTTAAATCACTATCCGCTAAACGTCCCATCGCAAAAATTAAATAGGCATGATCAGCAGTCGATGCCTTAGGCGCAGACCATAAGTAATTTAGAGGGTTGGCTTGAATTTGATTGAGTTGCGCGAGCGATAAACTCATACCCAAAGTCTGTGCTGTAGCCAAAGCCTGACCGGACTGACCTGCACGAAGTTGCCCCCACAGACGTTGCTGTCGATCTTGTTCTGTCATGAGTGGACTAGAAAGCATCATGCGTCCCAAACCGGTACATGATTCAGGTTGTGAATTGGTGGTAAGCCAAACATCCTTATATTCAGCAAAAACCAGCGGATCACCTGACTTTGCTCGAACTTGTGCCACTGCACAGCTTTCGGCTTGGTCGGGATTGGTCACATACTGTAAAACCGGTTGTGCGGTTACAAAATCGGCCTGTTTTACTTTTTCTTCGACATAATCCGCTGCCAGTTTTTCGGCCATGGCGGATTGCGGATAACGCTGTGCAAAATTAACAATATTACTGGAAGGTTGTGCAGATAAATTCGCGTTCAGTGACCAATATTCAGGGTAATAACCCAGCACATCATTTTGCATAGAGGCTTGGTATTGTTGTAATAATCCAATATTTCCCGCATTTGCGGCTTGTAAAGCAGCATTGAATTGCTCATCTGCCGCATGGGCAATAGAAACGAAACCTGTCGATGCCAGACTTAAAGCAAGCATTTTATAATATTTTTTATTGATTACCCGATTAAACATATGCTTACCTTCTGTCATTTAGTATTGCCTTGGTCGCACCTAATCATTTTTGAATAGTTTAATTATTATTAAACTACTCTACTGTTCTGTTGTGTAACCTTATGATTAGGCAATATTAATTTTCAAGCATTTTTACTGTATAAATCAATCTTCTTGTCGGTTTATTTATATCTATAAGTTTAGCCGCGATTCCTGCTAAAATATGCGCCTTTCTTGTATTCTAATCGCAACTTTTAAAGATTACAGCCAGCATCATCTTCCTGAATGACTTTCAGCTAAGCGTTGAAATAAAATAGAAAATATTGCTAGCCCTGCCCAAAACATGGGAAATCTTAAATTGCGATTTCATCGATTTATCCTTTAGGAGCCTACATGACGGTTCAAACCTTCATTCCAAATAGTGCCCAAGCTGCTTCAGAAAACACTGTTACCCAGCCACAGCACACCCCAGCCGACGGATCAGTGAAAAAACTGTATATCGAAACGCAAGGGTGTCAGATGAATGAGTATGACAGTCATCGTATGGCAGACCTGTTGGGCGACTCACACGGTTATGTGTTAACGACCGATCCGAAGGAAGCCGATATTCTGCTGATGAATACCTGTTCGATTCGTGAAAAAGCGCAAGAGAAAGTGTTCTCTGAACTGGGTCGCTGGCGCAAACTGAAAGAAAAAAATCCTGACTTAGTGATTGGGGTTGGTGGTTGTGTGGCTTCGCAAGAAGGCGATAACATTCAAAAACGTGCACCTTATGTCGATATGGTATTTGGTCCACAAACCTTGCACCGTTTGCCGCAAATGCTGGATCAGCATAGCGATCAAATTGAAAAACCAAAGAAAGATAAAATCAAGCTGGTGGATATTTCATTCCCAGACATCGAAAAATTCGACTTTTTACCTGAACCGCGTGTTGAAGGTTACAAAGCTTTTGTTTCGATTATGGAAGGCTGTTCAAAATATTGTTCTTTCTGCGTGGTGCCTTATACCCGTGGTGAGGAAGTTTCTCGTCCTTTAGATGATGTGCTGGCTGAAATTGCAGGTCTGGCTGAAAAAGGCGTGCGTGAAATTTCACTTCTCGGCCAGAACGTCAATGGCTACCGTGGTGAAACATTTGAAGGCAATATCTGTACCTTCGCCGATTTACTGCGTTTAGTCGCTGAAATTCCGGGGATTGGCCGTTTGCGTTATACCACTTCACATCCGCTTGAATTTAATGATGACCTGATTCAATGCTACCGTGATTTACCACAAATGGTTTCACATCTGCATTTGCCAGTACAAAGTGGTTCAAACGATGTATTGAAAGCGATGAAACGTAACCACACTATTGATGTCTATATCGAGAAGATTAAAAAGTTACGTGCAGTCCGCCCGGATATGCATTTATCTTCAGACTTTATTATTGGCTTCCCAGGCGAAACCGATGAAAACTTTGAAGAGACCTATCAGTTCATTCAAGATTTGGATTTCGACCATTCTTACAGCTTCATTTATTCAAAACGTCCGGGCACACCAGCCTCTGAATTACCAGACAGTACCCCTGAAGATGTGAAAAAAGAACGTCTTGGCAAAGTACAAAAATGGATCAAGCGTTCAAGCATTGATAAAACAGATGCCATGCTTGGAACAATTCAACGTGTCTTGATTGAAAATGTTTCTGACAAGGATCCAAACCTGCTGGTGGGTACTGCCGACAACACCCGCTATGTCTCCTTCATTGGTGATCCGGCTTGGGTTGGACGTTTTGCAGAGATTGAAATTACCGAAATTAAAACTTTAAATTTTGTTTACGGTGAGCTATTGAATCTTGAGCCTGACGTGGCGTAATGTAAGGTGATCAGTAAGATCATTTTATAAGGAATTCTCTTGACTGCAGCGATTCGACGTACAGTAAATTTTCCTGGTGTTTCAATGGAGCGTTTAAAAGGCATGCTGGGTGCTTATAACGGTCACTTGAAACAAATCGAACAACGTTTAGATGTCCAAATTTCCCATCGAGGTGATGTATTTTTCATCGATGGGGAGCTCGATGCAGTAGAGAGAGCTGAAAGCCTCTTGATGCGTCTGTATGAAGAAACTGAGATTACCCAGCAAATTAGCGCTGATACTTTGCATCTGATGATTCAGGGTAGTCAAACTGACCGTGAATTACAGATTGATGAGCACCAAGAACATACGGGACTGGATGAAGTCTGGTTACAAACCCGTAAAGGTCGTATTAACCCGCGCGGCGCGAACCAAAAACGCTATGTGCAACGTATTTTACAGAGCGATATTTCATTCGGTATTGGTCCTGCCGGGACAGGTAAAACGTATCTGGCCGTGGCAGCGGCAGTCGATATGCTGGAACGCAATGAAATTCAGCGTATCTTGCTGGTGCGTCCTGCGGTTGAAGCCGGTGAAAAACTCGGTTTTCTACCGGGTGATTTAAGCCAGAAAATCGACCCCTATTTACGTCCACTTTACGATGCCCTGTATGAAATGCTGGGCTTTGAAAAAGTCGCCAAACTGATTGAACGTCAAGTGATTGAGGTTGCGCCCCTCGCCTATATGCGTGGTCGTACCTTGAATCATTCTTTCGTCATTCTAGATGAGGCGCAAAATACCACTCCTGAACAGATGAAAATGTTCCTGACCCGTTTAGGTTTTGGTTCTCGTGCAGTGATTACCGGTGACGTGACTCAGGTCGATTTACCGCGTGGTCAGCAATCAGGTTTATCGCACGCTTTACGTGTGATTGATAAAATTCCGGAAATTCATATTACCCGTTTCCACTCTCGTGATGTGGTGCGTCATCAATTGGTACAAAAAATTGTTGAAGCCTATGAGGGTTGGGACAGTGAACAACAGCGTTTAAGTGCTGAAGCTCGGGCAGAACGTAAAGCGCGTCAAGAGGCCTTAATTGCTGAAAATGATGCGGCTGCCGATGCACAGCAGTGAGCTTTAAATAAGGATTCATTTTGAAACTTAGTCTTTCCCTACAACAGGACTTTCAAGCCCCTGAATTGGTCTTGAAACGTGCCTACCTTAAAAAAGTTGTAGAAACAGCTTTACGTTATATCGGCACACAAAGTAATTGCGAAATCGGCATTGCCTGTGTCGATAATGACGAAAGTCATAAGCTTAATCTGGAATATCGTCAAAAAGATAAACCCACCAATGTGTTGTCTTTCCCAAGCGACATTCCAGATGAAATGGCTGAATATTTAGATGCCTTCCCCATTGGCGATTTAGTGATTTGTATTCCTGTGGTTTTGCAAGAAGCCATTGATCAGAACAAAACACCAATTGAGCATTTCACCCATATGCTGGTTCATGGCACATTGCATTTAATGGGTTATGACCATGAAACTTCAGATGAAGACGCTGAAGAAATGGAAGGTCTGGAAATTCAGATTTTAGCCAAATTAGGTTTTGAAAATCCTTATACCGAGCAAGACTAAAACCCATTCAATAAAAAAGCGGGCTTAGGCTCGCTTTTTTAATTCCTTAAATTCCCTCTCCTTTAAAAGGAGATGAGCATCCTCAGAATATATTCTGAGTTCGCAAGGGAGAGGATTTATTTCCATACGATTGCGACCAATATTGTTCTAAGAACATCCAGAATCCTATTTTTATTCAGCTTTTTTCAGATTAGATTCACTATTCTTTTATTGCAAAAGAAACATCGCATCCCTTATAAAAGAACAGACTCAATAAAATAAAAATCATACAGAATGAAATACATTGTTATTTTTAAAGCAAAAATAAATGTTTTAGATAATGAATATTCCAGAATGGCCCAACTGTTACGTGAAAAAGCACTAACACAATTTAATTGCCAGAAATTTGAAGCGATCAGCGAAAATGATTTTGAGATTGCCCTGTCATACTGGAATAGTTTAGAAGATATTCAAACTTGGCATAGAGATGCAGAACATCAGGTTGCACAGTTCTTAGGGAAAGAGAAATGGTATAAAAGTTTTAGCGTTGAAATTTGTGAAATTCAGAAAAGTTATGCAGACTTAAATGCTTAATAACAGTTAATTAGAACAAGATTTATTTAATAAACTACTAATCTTCTCATCCTCTTCAAAAGAGAACTTATTTTACTTATTCTCCCTCCCCCGTTGCGGAATAATATTCCTCATCCCATAGGAAGAGGGAGTCTTATTAGATTATTAACGCACTTCAAACTCTGCTTCTGCCGGGTCAAAACGCCAGGTACGCACAATACGTAGTTCTGAAATATCTTTCATGCCTTGATCAAAACCACCAAAAGGAGCTGCTTTACGTACTGAAGTTTTTGCTGCCTCATCCAATAAAGCATGACCGGAACTGTCAATCAGGCGAATAGCACGAATTCCACCATTTCTATTCAGAATGACCATTAAACGAACTTCCCCTGCCAAGCGTTTCACTTTTGCAGCGTCGGGATAATAACGGTTACCGTAAAATTCAACTTTTTGACGGAATTTTTCTAAATAAGCAGCTGAAATATCCTGCTTGGCTTGAATGCCATCCACAGTTTTAATTTTTTGTTGACGGCTGAAATTTTGCTGACGTTGTAAATATTGTGCTTCTAAACTTGCCACCATCGCTGCTTTGGCTTGGAACTGGCTATTCAGCGCTTCCATGGCCTTTTTACGTTGATTCTGTTCAGCTTCCTTCTTCCAGCTTAAAGTCGTCATTAAGACTTTTTCTTCAAAGCTTAATTCACGTTTTTGCTGTAATCGCTCTAAACTTTCCTGTTGTTGCTCACCTGCACTTTGCTCAAGCATTGGTGCGGGCATATCACTCGACATGCGATGTGCTTCACGAAAGGTTCCTGAACCTTGCTGATCTGCCTGTGCAAGAAAATCGGCATTTTCCACTTTGTCTTTACTCGGGCGTAAAGTCACTGCAATTTCTTTCACTGCCGCATCACTTTCTTCCGGCATTGCAAATTGCAGTGTCAAAATCATTAAATGTAGAACAGCAGCTAAAATCACTGCGCTTGTGAAAATAGGATCTTTCCACCATGTATTCATGAAAGGTGCAAAACTGATTTTCTTAAGCATCACATTAAACCGACAAAATGTCTGGTCCCCAGACTGCATAAAGCAGTATAAAATAAACACAGTTTTCACTTTTGAATAAAAAACGAGAACTCAATCAACAAGTGAACTGTAGACAATTAAAATCATGAAAATGGTGCAATTAATTTTGCTAAACTGCAAGATTGAATACTTGTATTTTTAATACTTTTCGACAAAATCTATCATCTCTCGAAGCCTAAGAAGATTCACTTGCTAGGATGCCCCATATGCAAACGCTAATATCCAATATCTCGAAACGTATACGTCAAGTGTACCAAAAAGCCGAGGGATTTATTGAAGATGAGCGTGAATTTCCATTATCTCAAGTTTTTCTAAATGCAACGTTCCAGCGTTTTGTGACTGACAATGTTTCCATGTTGAAAGATTTGCATGCCGATCTGCATGATGACTGGCTACGTTTATATGCAACGCTGGATGTAAAGGGACTATATATCACCCTTTCAGTTGATTTAAAACTGGTGCAGATGGAGCTGAATAAAGACACCCAGCTTATTGTGTTTGAACAAATCAGTGATACCGAAGTAATTGACGCAAAATACAAAAATATATTCCAAAAGCTTGCAGTAAAATTTGCTTTATTTTTCTACCAAAAAGTTTTAAACCAAGACCCTTTGGGTATGATTCTGGAAAAGCTCAATGTCATTAAGGTCAAAGACGATTTACTGCATTTAGACCTAAACCGCTGGCTGGGTAAAAAGCGTTCCATCATCGATACTTTAGCCAAAGTCCATGTAAACCATGCAGTTTTACGTGAAGCTGAATTGGTGGTTATGGGCAATGTGAATCTGACAGCGCTATTTAGAAAAATGTCAGAAGAACCGGTAGATGATTGGGATATAGCAGATCTTCCTGAAACTGAAGTTAGTCCGCTTAAACAAAAATAAGCTGAATTGTTTTTCATGATTAAAATCTGTATTTTTAACTGGAAAAAAACTACATAAAGATACAGATTGGACAAAATTTCGAATTTTATCTTCATAATCAAAGCGCATAATAGCAACCAAGCAAAAAAATGCACTTTATTCAAACTTCATAGGAACACCCTACTTATGGCTCACAATGTATTGAAAACAATCGCGTTAGCATCTGGTGTAAGCACTACACTGTTGTTTGCTGGTTTCTCAAGCCAAGCATTTGCCATGAGTCCATTCCAGGCAAGTTATCAATTTAGCTATAATGGCAAAAATATGGGTTCAGCAACTCGCACTTTAAGCAAGTCAGGGAATAACTGGACTTATGTTTTTGCTGCCAAAGCAGGTGCTATTGCTTCTGCAACGGAAACCAGTCATTTTAGCTTCAATGGTAACAATATCATTTCAAACAACTTTAGCCGCAGCAGCAAAATTTTGGTGCACAACAACACCATGAGTATTAACTTTAATCCAAATGCTAAAACCATTAACACCAAGAAAGATGACAAAGCACGTTCTTTTGCTTGGAAATCTGGTGTTCTGGATGAGCTAAATGCTGAATTGCAACTCCGTGAAGACTTAAAAGCTTCAGGCTTAAAATCAAGCTATGCAATTGCCGATGCCAAAGAAGTTGAATCACGTCGCTTTGTAAAACAAGGCACTGAAAAAGTTAAAACCTCTTACGGTACCTTTGACACCATTAAAGTGGTGATGAAACATGATAAGCCAAACCGCGATACAATTTTCTGGTTAGCCCCTAAACTTGACTATGTTCCAGTGAAGGTTTCTCACCAAGATGGCAAAACATCATACGGTTTGCTGCTAACAGGCTATAAAGGCTCAACGAATTAATCGATTTGATCAATTTCGCTTGCATTTTTTGAGAGCCTTTTTAAAATACGCTTTTGCTTGAAAAAGCATCTGCCCTTAGAGGAATTCTCCCGTGCACGCACTAGAACAGAAAATCTTAAGTGAAGGTATCGTTCTATCTGATCAAGTTCTGAAAGTTGATGCTTTCTTGAATCATCAAATTGACCCTGTCTTGATGCAGCAAATTGGTAAGGAATTTGCTGCTCGTTTTAAAGATGCAGGGATCACGAAGATTATCACCATCGAAGCTTCTGGTATTGCCCCAGCAGTAATGGCAGGTTTAGAACTTGGCGTGCCTGTGATCTTTGCACGTAAATATCAATCTTTAACTTTAAAAGATGATTTATATCGCTCTAAAGTTTTCTCTTTCACTAAACAGATTGAAAGTACCATTGCGATTTCAAACAAGCACATCAACTCTAGCGATAAAGCATTAGTCATTGATGACTTCTTGGCAAATGGTCAAGCTGCTTTAGGTCTTGCTGATTTAATTCATCAGGCAAAAGCTGAAGTTGTGGGTATTGGTATTGTGATTGAAAAATCTTTCCAGCCAGGCCGCCAATTGTTACTGGATAAAGGTTACCGTGTTGAATCTTTAGCACGTGTTAAATCTTTGGAAAATGGTACGGTTGAATTTGTCCGTGACTAAAATTTCAACTGAATTTAAAAAGAGCGCTTAGGTGCTCTTTTTTATTTCGTCTGTCTAATTACATCAATTAAAAATATATAAAGCTCGACTACAGCTCAGTCTAACTTCTTATCCATTATCCCAAACTTGATCATAGATGAATGGATTACTCTTCCGTTCTAGCCTATTAAACTTTTGAAATGATTATTTCCATGAACTAAGTGGCATTACTATCCGACGAATAAACAACAATTTATGCTGATGTTATTATAAAATAAAGAGGTCTAACTATCTGCCAATAGTTAGACCTGTGTTCACCTTGAAAAAGAGTCTATTTAACAGTCACAGTGATACTACCGCTATTCACAGCACCGATAGCGGTAGTTGTGATGCTATTGTTAATAGCAGTTTGAGTTCCTTCTGAAATAGCATTTACAGATGCATCAATAGTACCTGCATTATAAGCAATGTTCGCTACACTATAATTGCTTAAAGTTTTATTGATTTCCTCACTATAGTTGGTACTCAGTGTTGAATTCACAACTTCCGAGATATCTGAACTATTCGCAACCTCTGATAGCTCATCTACATTTTCATAATTATTAATTGCACTAGTTACCTCAGCATATGAATAGTCTGAAGTTCCATCTGATACGTCTGATACTACCTTATTGAAGCTGCCCTGTTCGATACTTATACTACCTGTATTCGCAGCACCAATCGCTGTAGTCTCAACAGTACCTTCAATTGAACTAATGGCGTCTGGTACTTCTCTTGTTGCTTCTGCAAGTGCTTGTAAATCGACGCTTGCATCAACATCACCTGTATTCACTGCAAGATTCAAAGCAGAACCATTTTCAACCTGCTGAGAAATAGAATCCAGGGTAGCTTGCAAACCAGTGTCTACCTCCACATCCGTATCTTCCTGAGCATACGCCATCCCTGTGCCGGACAGAAAGGCGACGGATAAAGCGATTGTTTTGATCGTGTTTTTCATTGTTGTTCTTCCTACTCTTGTTTTGAAGTACCTCTCGCTAAGTACTTCTTCTGATAATGGGAGCGAGCCCATTTTCAAATACTTTTAATCACGTTGGGTACTAGACCAGTAATTTTCTACCACCTCAGGATTGACATCCCATAGCATGGCTGTCTTTTCATTTTCTTGTTCTTTGTCAGCTTTTTCTTGAGTATCTTTTTCTTCATTCTTTTCATTTGAAGAAGATGAACGCTGCTTCTTGCTGATATATTTAATTAAGTCCTGTTTACTCATTTCAGGCTCCGCTTCAGGATTTTGAATCACCTCAGATTCTTTCTGTTTAGGCGGCTTAGTATCTTTACTTGGGGAGTTGGTTGACTTATTTTTTTCATTGGATGAATCTGCTTGGCGTGAAGCTGACTCCTGAACAGCGCTGCTTGAGTCTGTACTATTTTGTTGCTGGCTTTTCTTGTATTTATGCAGCGCAACAGAACTGCGGGTTAAATTTAAACGGCCAAATTCAGGGGGTATTTCCGCACGGCAACTTTCAAAAACTGCTGGTGGGACAACCTGACTGAGTAATTCAAATGTGGCCAGATTCAACATTTGGCGCAAGGCAAAGTTAGTTGCCTCCCGTTCTCCTTTTCCAATCTGAATGTTCAATAATGTACGACCAGCGAATCGGCCTGCACTCAAGCCATAATCCTGTGCAGCAATTTGCTTCTGCAATGAAACATTACCTACGACTTTACTGCTGCGGGTATCGGTCAAAGATAAATCCAAACCAACCATAATACGGGTTTGACTATAATTTGGACCGACACCGGCAATCTGCATGTCAAAACCACCACCCGGAATAAAATCCAGACTATTAATACTGCCTGTTACATAATAATCAGAGGCCTGAATTTGTCTTGGATCACGAATACCCCACTTGGCTTCGCTTTCGATAATACGGGGATCACGCCGGTTCATTAAGCTCACCCCAGCCTGAAATAAGGCAGATTGCACCATATCTCCAGCACCTTGGGTCACCATTTTGCCGCTACCACCATTGGTGACTACATCTTTACCAGTTTGATCCAGAATCGCACCCACGGAAAAACTCACATCACTACGTAATTGCCCTTTTAGGCAGGATAAAGCCATATCAAAAGGGGTAAAAATATCGGTAATTGGGGGACCTTGTACCAGGCTAACTGGCTTCTTGTTTGAGGGTGCTAAACCTGTGCAGCCTGTTAAAAAAGAACTGAAAAGGACGGTGACACTCACGAAAGATATATTTCTTCTGGTCAAGGAGAAATTCAGCATAGTGACTCTCCTGATTGAGTACTTAAATTAAGACAGCGCTGAGGATTTTGATTGGTATTTGAATTGACAGGTGCTTCATTCAGCAACTCACTCGAAATATCGATATTGTTGTCTGTACCCTCTACATTGATATTGTTGGTCGGTGTATTTACCGTACCTATGGAGGTAGTTGAGGTGCTATGAATGGTGGTTTTACCTAATCCGGAATAATAGTCTGACTCCTTGAGCTCAATCAGATTCGCTTGGACTAAATTCTCATTGGAACGGTTACTTGATGCTTTCCAGCGCTGACTCCACTCATCAGATGTTGCATAAGCGTTGCTCAGAAAACATAAACAAAATAAACCAACATTAATCACTGATATTCTCATAATTTTTAACGCCCTTTGATCTAAGATGTTTATTGTTTAATTTATCTAATAAATATTAAATCACATAAAAAAAATAAAATGCGAAATTTATCACTATTTAGTTATTTTCTGTTTCCAATATAAAAAATATATTATTGTTTTAATTATGATTTTTTTATTTGTTATTTATTTGTGAATTGTAAGAAATCATGATGTAATAAAATTTAAAATTTAAAATTCACATAAATAATTTAATTAAACTAATATATTTTTTATATCAAAAAATAGTGAAAGTTTCCGTTAAGAAAGACCAAACTTGCAAACCGCTGCAGTTTTATGAAGCTGTAAACTTTGATTTTATTAGAAGCCTTATTTAAATGCGATAAATATCACACTTTATTAAAAATACAATTAACCAATCACAATTAATATTGTTTGTAAAAAAATTCTGCCATAAATGTGGATTTTTGCGAGCATCATATGCCAGATAGGAAGTTATACGGTACCTTCGCTTAAGGCTCTGCCTGCTTCACCAGTACAATTAAGAAGCATAAATATATGAGCAATGGAGCATGTCTATGTTTTGAATTGTGAATATTCAGAGAGGACCGGAGTTAGATGATGAAGTAACTTTAAAAAAGAGTAAATTTTAAGAATGATTGGAAAATAATTTTCTTTCAGGAGCAGCTCTTTACTCTATATGCGACGAATACAGTTAGAAATATTGCTAAAAATCCCTTTATTTATAAGTCATAATTTTTATATTTTTCTTACTATTCAATTCATAAACAGTCAACAAAATAAAGAAAAAATGATTATGCCTTATCTCGATTCCTCCTATTAAAGCTGCGTATTTACAACTCAGATAAACTTCTATGACTTTGTTTCAACTAGAATCAAGTTGGCATGAAATGTTCCTGACATCTCCAATGAGAAGATACATACTGCTGTGCCTCGATGCACTGAACATTATCTTGATAAAGAAAGTCAGATCTAAACTTTATTTCAAGATAAGCAAATATAAATAGCGGATGGAAAAATCTATGCAATGTCCTAAATGTGGATCTTCGGAAGTTGAGAAACGAGATCATGAGAAAAACATCAAGACAATAAGCGGAATCCTTCTTACTTCTGCTGGGGCAACTGCAGGAACAGTCGGTGGGGCGGCAACTGGCGCATCCGCTGGGGCAGCGATTGGCGCTGTCGCTGGACCATTAGGGGTTATTTTCGGTGGAACCGTGGGGACTTTTGTCGGAGCAATTGCCGTAGGGGTTACTGGGGGTATTTTAGGTAATATCTTCGGGAAAAAAGCCGGTGTGATTATCGATAAAAATGTGTTCTTAGATTACAAATGCCTAAAGTGCAATCATCGCTTTAAAGAAAAAGTATAACGATTCAACTCTTAAATTTTATCCTGTAATTAAAAAAGACCATTCATTTTAAAATGGTCTTTTTATTTTTTATATATCGATAAAAATTCTATTTAGAAAGTCACCTATTTAAGTGTCCTTTCCACTTTAGACAATTATGAGTTTGCTTGGAGTTTCTTAACCACATCGCCCAAACGTTTGCCCTGCTCTTCACACAAGACTTTTTCATCTTGGCTTAAGCCCAAATCGTGGCGTGGACCACTGACATGGCTTGCACCATACGGCGTACCACCCGATTTAGTATTGGATAACGCTGGATTGGCATTCGGTAGTCCCATAATCATCATGCCATGATGGAACAAAGGTGGAAGCATGCTCAGCAAGGTACTTTCCTGCCCGCCATGCATAGAACCCGATGAGGTAAATACACAGGCAGGTTTTTGGTGTAAAGCCCCATTCAGCCAGAGACTTGTAGTCTGGTCCCAAAAATACTTCATCTCAGATGCCATATTGCCAAAACGTGTTGGCGAACCCAAAGCCAAGCCTGAACAATTCGCCAAATCATCTAAAGTACAATAAATATCGCCTTCGTCAGGAATACTTGGCTCAGCTTCTTTGACCACTGTTGATAAATTTGGAACAGTGCGAATTTTTACAGCCATACCTGCAGATTCAATACCATTGGCAATTAAATGTGCCATTTCTTTAGTCGAACCATATTTGCTGTAATATAAAACAAGGACATAAGACTGCATAATTTTTATAAACGAAGCTAAAAATGAAAACTATACGGTATTTTTCCCATTTTTTGGTTAAGCTTGGTCATGAAAATTCATAAAGATGATTAAAAAAATTGAGACTTTATACCTATGTTAGAAAAGTATTTAAAAAAACTTCCTTTTTATAATGAGACTTGGTTTCAGTTTGTTTTATTTGTCATAAGACGTTTTGAAGCAGATCGTTGTCGTGAACAGGCAGGTTCACTGACCTATACCACGCTATTTGCAGTTGTTCCCATGCTGACCGTTTTCCTGGTCATCATTTCTTCCATTAAAGCGCTTGAGCCGGCAAGGCAACAATTACAACAACTGATTTATAGTCATTTCTTACCCAGATCCACGATTGCTTTTGACAAAGCCTTTAATGCCTTTACCGATAAATCCAGCAATCTAACCATTATTGGGATTTTATTTCTGTTTATCACCACGGTGATGATGCTGACCAGTATTGAAACCGTTTTTAATCGCATTTGGCGAGTCCGGGAAACCCGGGGCGGCATTATTGGTTTTATGCGTTATTGGACCATTATTTCACTCGGTCCAATTCTTTTAGGTAGCGCATTCGCTATTTCCTCTACCGTAGCCTCGCTAAATGTGCTGAGCAATAATTTTGCCGGCTACGAGTTAAATGGTGAGTTTATCTTTTGGTGTATTTCCTTTGTCTTGACCATTCTGGGTTTTTTCATTTTAAATTGGACTATTCCTAATCGGGCTGTTCCCATCAAGGCGGCTTTGATTGCAGGGACATTCAGTACGGTGGTATTTGAATTATTAAAAAATCTGTTTGGCGTGATCATGTCCAATTTCACCAGTTATGAAATTGTCTATGGTGCTTTTGCTGCCGTGCCGATTTTCCTGTTATGGATTTTCCTGTCCTGGAATATCGTGTTATTAGGGGTTGAAATCAGTTATGCCCTGACTGCATTTCATTCAGGGAAGGATCGCAAACGCCATCCGATGATCATGCTCTTAGACTTGCTGGAATTGTTTTATCAGAAGCAACAGAAAGGCGAAAGTGTCTCTGATGAAGAAGCATTAGAGGTCTTGGGTCGTGGCGAAATTGGTCGTTGGCCTTCTTATGTGCTGATGCTTGAGAAACAAAACCTGGTCAAACGTACCGACAATGACGAATTTGTTCTAGCGCGCAATTTGGCTCAAGTCGATTTCTGGAGTTTTTATACCCAGTTACCTTATCCACTTCCACGCCGTCAAGATATGGGCAAGATTTATCCTGAAGATGTATGGATGCAAAAACTGGGTCCTGCACTGATTGAAGCAGATGACTATCTGGCAGCAAAATTGGCCATCCCCTTATCCAAAATTCTGGAAGAGAAATAGCACGCTATTTCTCTCACCGCACTTAGTCTCAAGAAAATTTCCCCGAGATAAAAATATCTCGCCTTCCTCGGTAAAAGAGGAAGGAACATGAATCAGACTTAAATTTCCGAAGTGTTCTTCCAGCACATCATTGCCCCGAAAGTGACTAAGCATGTCCCGATCCAAAAGGTGAGATTGGGTGTTGCATCCAAAATCAGCATCGACATAAAGGAAGATAAAATTGGCATAAAATAGGTGGCGAGAATCAGCAGCTTGATATTGCCGAACTGCAAACTCTGGTTCCAGTTGCTATAGGCAATCCCCACCAAACCACCTGTCATTGCAATCAATAACCACATACTCAGCTGTGGAAAAATAAAAGCCTCATCCAGAATAAAATGAATGCACCATAAAGCGATTGCCGTCACCAGAAAAAATAGCGGCACCGCATTTTTCCCTTGGGCATATTTTTTGGTCAGTACGCTATAACATGGCCAAAGTAGTGCCCCCAAAAATGCAAAAAAATAGGCAATCGGGTTTTGTCGCAGTATTTGCAGAAATTGATACCAATTCAAAATGTCTGGATTAACCACCAGCAATAATCCAAGCACAGAAACAATAAATCCTAAAATCACCGGCCAACGATAATTCAGCTGCTTCGCCAGTATTGAAAAGACAATGGTTAACGGTGGCCATAAATAATTGATCATCGCAATAATCAACACCTGATCATGATTTTGTGACAAGGCAATCGAAACCAAAAATAAAATTTCATAAGCCACAAATAAAGCGCCACAGCCCCACACATAAGCTTTCGACATTTGCTTAAAATGCGGCAGTCCATTAAACCCTAAAATAGCCATTGCACTAAAACTATAAATCAGTGCAATCGCTGAAACAGCACTCAAAGATTCAGTAATCAGTTTAACCACGGCAACCAGACTTGCCCAAATCAAGATAGATGAGAAGCCTATCAGGGTGGCTTTATTGAACGCTTTCATGCGTTGCTATTTTTCAGCTTCAACCAGCCCTGTAAACTTACGATCAACACCCCCATCATCACCATGACTGTGCCAATAATAAAATTCATTTCGATGCTTTCATTCAACAACCACACACCAAACAGCATGCCAAACAACGGTGTTAAAAATGAAAATACGCCTAATCGTGAAGCCAAATAGCTTTTCAGCAACCAGAACCAGATCAGATAACTGGCAAATGAAATAACGATACTATGAAAAATCAAACTACTCATGGCAAGCGTTGTCCAATGAATAGTCGCTTGCCCCAACATGAAAGTTAAAGGCAACAGGAACACAAAACCACCTGCCAATTGATAAAATAAAGTCTGGGTTGCTGGTGCATCGGAAAGCTTGCTTAAGCGGACGGCAATTGTGGTTGCAGCCCAGAGTATGCCTGCCAATAAAGCGAGAAAATCCCCAAACAACATTTGCGATAGATCGTGCCCTGAACTGCCATCGCGTCCAACAAACGTTACTACGATGCCTAAAAATGCGATAAAAATACCGCTCCACTGCAAAACAGATAATCGTTCCGAAGGCAATTTCCAATGCAGACCTAAAGCCACAAAAATAGGTGCGGTATAAAGCAGAACAACGGCATGCGAAGCAGAAGTAAATCGAATGGCTTGAGCAAGCATAAAGAACTCAGCTGCAAATAATAAAGCCACGACTAAACCAGGATACAAATAATCTTTGCTCCACAGTGAGTTCCCTTCCGCAAGCTTGATCAGTGGATAGACCATTAAGGCGGAAAGGCCTGATCGCAAGGCAACTTGCATTAAAGCAGAAATATCTGGAGCCGCCATTTTCAAGACGACTTGCTGTAAGCCCCAAAGAATACACAAGCCCAACATGATGGTCGATGCTTGTACATCCAGTGCCTTGCGTTCTATCACTATTGTTCCTTGAAACTTACCGTATTTTTTACGCGTCCAAAGATACGCTAAACCCCTCAACTTTGAAATTGCAGAGAATCTAAAAAAGTATTCAGCGTCATATCTATTTAAAAAAAAGGACTGCCAAAGCAGTCCTTTTTTTTGATTCAAAGCTTAAGCCTGAACAAAGGTTTTCCAGACAAAATCCTGACTTTGACCATGTAAAGTCATGGTGAGTTGATCTCCTGCTTTTAATGCAGCCACACCTGCAGGTGTACCGGTCATCACCACATCACCCGGTTCTAAAGTAAAGACCTGACTGATGTCTGCAAGCAAAGTGGCAATGTCAAAAATCAGTAAAGAAGTATCACCTTTTTGACGTAGCTCATCATTAACATGAAAAGAGTAATGCACATCTTTCCAGTCTTTAATTTCAGAAAGCTCGACCCAGTCTGCCAAGATACATGAACCATCAAAGGCTTTGGCACGTTCCCAAGGCTGACCTTTCTTTTTTAAGTCATCTTGTAAATCACGTAGCGTCAAGTCCAAACCTAAAGTGACTGCACCGACTGCTTGCAAGGCTTTGACTAGGTCGGTTTCTGCTTTTAAAGTGCGGTCGATACGCAAGCTTAATTCACATTCATAGTGGCAATTGCCCCAAGCCGGGTTCCATGAAATACCTTGTTCTAAACCGATCAAGCTACTTGGCGGCTTAATAAATAAAACTGGACGATCAGGAATAGCATTACCTAATTCTTTGGCATGGTCTGCATAGCTACGACCGACACAGACAATTTTAGATGGACGTGTACTCATGATCTTCCCTTTTATTTCACTTTTAAATATTTTAAAACTTACTTTTTGAATGTATTTTCAAATACGGTCTGATCCGCAGATTGCTCAAAAGCACGTTTTGGTACAATAATGACCGTACGATTTTTTAATTCAATCATATAGGTCAGCTTGCCTATGGCAAAGTTTTGTACTTCGCTGTAGTTGAAAATTTGCTTACGGCCATTGGCATAAATTTCTGCATAATTTTGAAATAATTCGATGCCTTGTTCACTTTTGCCAAATTGGTATTTTACAAATTGACGTTTAAACATCATCGGTAAAAACCAGTAACGCATAATCAATTGTAAAACTAAAAAGAAAGCCCCCAACGCCACATAATAGCGCCCCACACCATTAAAGCCGAGATAAAACCCCCAGACGATAATCCCGATACTCACCAGTGGCGTAATAAAGCGAGTGAGTTGCTTTTTACCAAAAGTCGCAAGGGCAAAACCATCTTGTGATTCTTCCAGATTTAAGGAATAACGTAGCGATACCGCCGGCTTGGTCTCTGACATAATTGATCATCAAATTATTACAACAATTGCGCTAGATATTACACCAGATTCAGCCTTTTCCTTATTGTTTTTGCCGGCCTAAATTACATAAGTTTGCTTCACAATTGCTGGTAAATTGATTAAAACATCAGCATTCACTGATAAAAAGCATAAACAGGATGTGATATGCGAAACAATAAAAACAAATGCAGTCTACTGATTCTGTGCTGTCTGATTGGCACGCAGACTTCGGCTAAAATATTCCATGGAAAGAACAGATTCCCAGTAGCTTAAGTGTATTTCAAGGCAAGGCTCAGCCGCTGGCAGACTTAACTGCAAATTGTATTTTGATTTATGCCCATCCCGCACAGGCAATTACTTTACCGACCTTTAAAAATCCGCAAAGCATGAGCGGCAAATTTTATACCGGTGCAGTGGTTGTACCGAGCAATAGCCAGAATGTAGCGCGGCTTTTAATGAATTACAGCCACTATAACGGCCTATTTCCAACCTTAAAATCTGCAAAAGTACTGGAGCAACAAGGCAATATTACCCAGATGAAATATCAGGTGCATATTCCTACCCCAATTCCGATCTTGAACTTTAAAGAAAATGTGGTGATGCAGCATCATTTAACGGCCAACAGTATTTCCACCCTTGTTCTGGATGCGCCCATTCCTTACGGCGCGGGCAAAATTGAATGGTTTGACTTGGGCAATAACAGGACTTTAATTACCGTTACTCAGTGGGGCGACTTAAACCATCCCAAAGGCTTTTTATTTAGTACCATTTTAAATGCCCTTCCTGAAGCCAAACTTGGTATTCCCTCAGGTACCAACGCTTTTTTATTAGAAGCCTTGCAACAACACTTTAAAACACCAAGTTACCAAACCTTAAAAGCTGGAGAATTACCTGAAACATCATTAAATTCGAGCCAGGTTCAAAAAATTGCCACACTGAGCAAGCTGTCCCAGGAACCGGTTTCTTTCATCTTGCCATCCAATAAAGTGCCTTATCCACACGGTTTGGAAAGCTTGCGTTTTACGAGCAGTTATCAATATTTCGCCAAAAGCCCGCAACACATGCAACGCTGGCTCAGTGCTCCTGCTTATCAGGAACTTTTTCCGCGCCAGATTAAAGACATCGACATCAAAAAAATTGATCCCAACACTTTTGATGCAGACTACAAAATTTCAGTCGGATTGGGCATGATCAATATTCCCTTCGATTTTAAGCTGCGCTTTGATTATCCCAACAGTTCAGAAAATCAGTTTGATGCGGTAGGTGGAGATTTGCAGTTTGTCAGAGGTGGAATGCAGCTGATTCCGCAAGGCAACGGAACATTATTAAATGTCACCAGTGCCATGAAAATCCATGACAAAGCACCATTTCTACTTCGGGCGATGCGCAGTATGCCTTATCACGATATATTACCGGCAATTGGTGGCAATACCTTGCTGGCCTTAAAGATCAAACAACGCATGAAATAATGATGTAATGGTTTTGAATTATTCTAGGCACAAAAAAACCGCAATTAAGCGGTTTCTTCCATTTTTACATCTGTCGATGTGATCAAGTTGGTGCGCTCAGAGAGATTCGAACTCCCGACCCCTTAGTTCGTAGCCAAGTGCTCTATCCAGCTGAGCTATGAGCGCGACGTCTTGATGTGGTGCATTATACGCGTTTTTAACGCTCTGTTAAGTGCTTTTTAACAAATCCGTAATCAAGTGGACAGTTATTGGGCAAAATTGAATTTTTCAGCTATTTTTTAAACGAAAATACCCAATTTAGATATTTTCAGCACATTTTTCCCCAAAAGTTGATCTTGAAAACCAGCAACAAGCACTGAAAATACATCAATGCTCTAGATGATCACACTCAAGAAACTTATTTAATTGGTAGAGAAAGATGTGAAGCCATTTAGATATCACCTGTAGTTCTAGAATATTCAGAACTACAGGAAAATATGCATATAATTTTATAAATATATTTATGGCAATAAAGAGAATTTTTTAATTTTCTCCTTTTTTTCTTGATAGGCTTGGGTATCAGCCACAATTAATTGTTCTCTTAAATCTTTATACTCTTCCCAATGAAATGGTGGAATTGTATTTGGCGGATAAGGTTTTTGTTTATTACTTGAGGCATATACTTCATTTCCACAAATAAAATCACATGCAGCTT
Source organism: Acinetobacter sp. ANC 5414 (assembly GCF_013004295.1). Lineage (NCBI taxonomy): Bacteria > Pseudomonadati > Pseudomonadota > Gammaproteobacteria > Moraxellales > Moraxellaceae > Acinetobacter > Acinetobacter sp. ANC 5414. The sequence goes on along the minus strand of NZ_JABERM010000033.1, from coordinate 191,610 downwards.
TTGCACCTAATGCAAATAGTGCGGCTTTCTTTTCATCCGACATATTGAAGTCAAGAATACCAAATGTATCTGATTCATTATGCTTAATTTTTCCTAGGGCGTGTCATCAATTAAGCCATATCATGATTGAGGCAAGGTAGATCGCTGACAGGAAGTTTTGAGCCAATTTATCATAGCGCGTAGCAATACCTCGATACTGCTTGAGCTTGGCGAAGAAGTTCTCGATCAGATGTCTTGCCTTATAAAGATGTGGGTCATAATCACGCTGATCAATCGCGTTACTTTTGGACGGCATCACGATCTGACCATTGATCTTATGGATTGGATCAATCACCCGATTCTTGGAATTGTAGGCTTTATCCATGAGCCAAGTCTGACTTAACGATAAGTCCAGCAGCACATCAGCACCATTTAAGTCATGAGCCTGCCCGGCAGTGAGATAAAATCCTGTTGGGTTGCCTAAAGCATCAGTACGGGCATGAATTTTGGTACTTAAGCCACCTTTACTGCGTCCGATTGCCTGTTCTTTTTTTTTCCGGCACTGTGTTGATGAGCGCGCACAATGGTTGAGTCCAGCATGGCATATTCATTATCACTTTCGTGTGATAGCACTTCAAAAAATTTCTGCCATACGCCTGCTTTAGCCCAACGGCTAAAGCGAGTGTGCACGACTCTAAAATCCCCAAAGCGTTCTGGTAAGTCTCGCCACGGAATACCTGAACGATACCGATATAATACTGCTTCAACAAATAGCCTGTTGTTTTTGGCAGTTACTCCAACAGTACTCGCTCGTCCGGGCAACAGATCCTTAATCTGTTCCCACTGATCATCTCTTAATGCATAGCGTTTAGTCATGAAAAAATAATGAGGACAGGTTAGATTTTCTCAAGCTAATTGATGACAGGCCCTAGTATTCTTCTCAAAATATTATTCGATTTATTTTTATTATTGGGTACATACTTTTGTGAAGTGTCTATATATGTAATCAATTGTTTGTAATCATCATTATTAAGCAAAAAAGTATAATCATTGGTATGAATAGTCGTTTTGACAAGTGCGGTTAAATAGTCGGATATACTGTCTACTGTTGAAGCTTTTTTCCTACTAATATCAAGTTTGACTCCAAATGTAGGACATAATGGAATGCTGTCCCGAGAGTGAAAAACATCAATTGGAAAGTTAGAAATCACACCGCCATCAACAAGATAAGCAACTTCAGGAGGATTCCCTTCAAAACCAGTCAATACCTGCCAAAACTCTTCACGCTTTTCAGGTATCTTGTTGATTCGAACAGGTTCAAAAAACAACGGAACGGACATAGAAGCCCTGACATAGTGTTTAGGATGAGTTTCTAGGGGATTCTTCCAATATAAATACCCCATTTGAGGAAAAATAATTTTACTTTCAGTTGTAATATCTGATGCAATAATAGCCAATTCATTAGTTTTAAAACTATTTTCAAAGCGTATCTGATCAAGAACAGGGTATTTTCTTTTGCTCATTTCTCTGATTTTTAAATTTTTATTTTCTAATTTTTTAAAAAGTTGAGCTGTTGTTGAAACATTATGCTGATTTAAAATCCCTTCTAACCAGTTTTCAAAATACCGGCCCGGGTTGATCCCCAGTTTATTTTTGCTAAATTTCCCCAGACCTAAAAGACCGACCAGTTTTGGAAACATAGCAAAAAATGGAGAATCTTTTTGTTCAATATCAGCGGTTAACTCTTTTGCCAAAACACCACCATCAACAAAATGTTTTAAATCCATCTGATTAAAAATAGCAAGCAGCTCTTCACTTTTGGTATCCGATGATTGCCCTAAAGCTGCAAGCACGATTGCATTGATTGCACCAGCTGAAGTCCCAGCCAGGTTGAGAAAACGAATACCTGCCTGTTCAAGTGTGTAGGTATAACCGATTAACGCAAGTCCCCATACCACACCTCCCTCTAATACCAAATCAATATATTGGTTGCCTTGGGGATCGGTAATATCCGAGATTGGCTGCGCCGTAATTTTATTTCGAATTGAATTGATATAGCCATTTTGGCCATGAATGTCTTGATTATCTTTGATTAACGCAAGTAGAGCCATATTTAAACCCTCACTCTTATAATTTCTCGGATGTAATTTTTTTGAATTAATAAACTAAACCTAAATATAAAAAATCTCTATGTTTGAAACTCTTTCTGACAAATGCAGTAAGACATATTTTTAAAAATATTTAAGCAGCTTTAAGGGGAAGCTATAACTAAATTTCAGAAACAAAAAAACCGCAACATGTGCGGTTTTTTCCATTTTTACATCTGCCGATGTGTTCAAGTTGGTGCGCTCAGAGAGATTCGAACTCCCGACCCCTTAGTTCGTAGCCAAGTGCTCTATCCAGCTGAGCTATGAGCGCGTACTTGAGTTGCTTTTCAGCATTCGTTACATTTACGTTTAACTTGATTGGTGCGCTCAGAGAGATTCGAACTCCCGACCCCTTAGTTCGTAGCCAAGTGCTCTATCCAGCTGAGCTATGAGCGCATTTCAAGTTATTCGTGGCGGTGAGAGAGGGATTCGAACCCTCGGTGGGCTTTAAGACCCACGCTCCCTTAGCAGGGGAGTACCTTCAGCCACTCGGCCACCTCACCGTAACGAGCCGCCATAATACAAACTAAACTCTACTACTTCAAGTCACATTTCAAAAAATTCTGATATTTTTAATCAATCATCTATTTTTTAAACGATTTCCACCCTTATTGAGCCCCTTTCCCGCTTTTTTCGACAGTTGCTCGTGTGAAATGTGCAGCTTCACTGTAAAATTGGAATTGAAAACACAATATTGCAATCATTTTCGTGCAGTATCATGCTGCATGACTTATGCTAATCCTATCTTCTGACATGAAGCCAAAGACATTATGAAAAATTGGGTCGACCCTGAAGCTAAGGCTGAAGCCGAACGTTATGACAATCCTATTCCAAGCCGTATTCTCATTTCAGAAACGATTGAAAAATTACAAGCACCACAATCTCATGCAGATTTAGTGGAATACTTTAATATTGCAGATGAAAGAAGTATAGAAGCACTCAGCCATCGTTTAAGTGCCATGGTACGCGATGGCCAGTTGATGAAAGATGGATTTAAGTTCCTGCTCGCAACCAGCCAGCCGACTCATGAAGCAACCGTATACATCAACTCGAAAGGTTTAGGTAGCGCGAATATTTCAGGTCATGATGACATTTTATTGCCTGAACGTGAACTGCGTTTAGTCTTTAATGGTGACCGCGTTAAAGTGCGTCAGACTTCTGTCGACCGTAAAGGTAAAGCTTGGGGCTTTATTACTGAAGTCGTGCAGCATCGTGTAAAACAGATTATTGGTAAAGTGGCAATTTACGATGGTGAATACTTTATTCAACCTGCAAATCCAAATGCACACCAACCGATTACCTTAGAAAAAGAACTGATTGAACATGCCCAAGTCAAAGTCGGTGATTCTGTTCGTGTAGCCATTGATGACTACCCGACCCGTGAAGAGTTACCTACAGGACACATCGTGCAATCGATGGCGGACAAAGCCGACACTGAAATCATTATTCCACAAACCATTTTAGAATTTGGTTTGCCGTATGAGTTTCCGGAAGAAGGAATTCGTGAAGCAGAAAGCTTTAAAGAACCAAATGAACAGGATCGCCAAGGTCGTATCGATTTACGTGATTTAGCCTTAGTGACCATTGATGGTGAAGATGCGCGCGACTTTGATGATGCCGTGTATGCAGAAAAACGTCCAGGTGGCGGTTACCGTGTGGTGGTTGCGATTGCTGACGTCAGCCATTATGTGCGTAATGATCACCCGCTGGATGAGGAAGCCAAAGAACGGGGTACTTCGGTGTATTTCCCGCATTTTGTCTTGCCAATGTTGCCTGAAGCATTATCCAATGGTCTGTGCTCACTGAATCCACACGTCGACCGTCTATGTATGGTGTGTGATTTGACTTTATCCCGTGCAGGTAAAGTGACAGGCTTCCAGTTCTATCCATCGGTGATGCATTCAAAAGCACGCTTAACCTATACTCAGGTGGCGCAATATTTTGATGGCGAAAGCGATGCGATTCCTGAAGACCGCAGTGTGCACAAGTCATTGAATACCCTGTTCCAGCTCTATCAGACCCTCAAAGGTTTACGTGCCGAACGTCATGCGATGGAATTTGAAACCGTCGAAACCTACATGACTTTTGATGAGCTAGGCGGGATTAAAGAAATTCTGCCGCGTTCACGCAATGAAGCACACAAACTGATTGAAGAATGTATGTTGCTTGCCAATGTGGCAGCAGCAGAATATGCCTTGGAAAACGACATTCCAATGTTGTACCGTGTGCATGAGCCACCTGAATTTTCGCGTATCCAAAAAGTTCGTGAGTATGTGAAGTTGCTTGGCTTGCCATTCCCGGAACAGCCAACACAAAAAGATTACCAAGCGGTGATTGATGCGACTAAAGACCGTATTGATGCGCCAAGTATTCATGCGGTGCTGTTACGTTCAATGATGCAGGCCTATTACGGCGCAAGTAACGCCGGACATTTTGGTTTGGCTTATGATGCGTATACGCACTTCACCTCACCAATTCGTCGTTACCCTGACTTGTTGTTGCACCGTGCCATCAAAGCGCATTTAAAACAAAAGCCTTTTGCGCTTTCAGGTGCCGCTTTAGATGATGCCGGCGAGCATTTCTCTCAAACTGAACGCCGTGCTGATGAAGCATCCCGTTCTGTGACCACCTGGTTAAAATGTCACTATATACAGCAGCATTTAGGTGAAGAATTCGTAGGCATCATCAGTGCAGTCGCTGAATTTGGTTTATTCGTCACCCTCAAAGACTTATATGTCGATGGCATGATTCACGTTAGCCAATTGGGCGATGACTTCTTTGTTTATGATCAAGCCAGTCAAAGCTTGGTCGGTCAAAGTCGTGGTCAAACCTTTAGTCTGGGTGATGAAGTCAAAATTAAAGTGGCAGGCGTAAATCTGGAAGATCGCAAGATTGACTTTGAACTGTTGCAGCAAATGACCCATGCCGGCCGTGCGATTCGTAGCCGAGCACCGCGTGTTGCCAGAACTACAGCGAAAGAAGAGGTTTATAACCCTCGTGCCAAAGCCGTAGTCAGTGAAGATGGTGAACAGCCAATTCGCAAGAAAAAGCCAAAAACCAAGTCAGATACTTTTGCTAGAAAGTCAGATAAAAAGCCTGTAGCTAAATCGGATCTAAAAGCCAAAGATAAAGACAAAGTGAAGAAAAAGTCTAAGCCGAAAAAGAAAAAGGCCAATGCGAAACCTAAGATAGAGTAATTTTTAAAAATTAAGCCCTACTTCGGTAGGGCTTTTTTTATTGCTCAGTGAGATTCATAGCTATTTACCGACTAAAACAGGCATAGACCTTGATTTCCTCGTGCCTAAGCCCTACATCTACTATTAAGTTTATAAATGATATGGCGTATAGAAATGACTTTAGAAAAGGCGACTTTGCCTGTTCCACGATTTAATCAAATTCAACTTGCAGATTTAAAACAACAGATTGAACAAGCCATTCAACAAGGACAAAATTTTTTAAATAATTTAACTGAAGTCCCTGACAATATTCAGGCACAACAGGCTGTATTAGACCAAGTCGATACCCTCGAAAATAATATGAGTGAATCCTGGGGTGTGCTGTCACATCTCAATGCAGTAATGAACAACGCAGAAACCCGCGAGCTCTATCAATCCCTGCTTCCTGCTTTAAGTGAATACTATACCCAACTGGGTCAACACACGGTGTTGTATCAAACCTATCAACATGTACATGATGCGCCCCAGTTTAATACCTTGCCTGCAGCACACCAAAGTGCGATCAAACTGGCACTACGTGACTTTAAACTTTCAGGTGTGGCTTTAGAAGGCGAAGCAAAAACACGTTATGCGGAAATTTCTGCACGTTTATCTCAGCTTTCATCCGACTTCTCCAATCATGTGCTTGATGCAACCCAAGCCTACTTCAAACCACTGACTGAAGAGCAACTCAAAGGCTTGCCGCAAAGCAGCATCGATCTACTCAAACAATATGGTCAGCAACGTGAACTTGAGCAGCCAGTTGCCACTTTAGATATTCCCTCTTATCTTGCAATCATGACCTATGCAGATGATCGTGCCTTACGTGAGGAGCTGTATAAAGCCTATACCACACGTGCCTCAGATCAGTCTGAACATACAGAATTTGATAACACCAAAATTATCGAAGAAATTTTAAGCCTACGTCATGAAATGGCACAGCTGTTAGGCTTTAAGAACTATGCCGAGCTTTCACTGGCCAGCAAAATGGCGCCTGATGTCGAAACTGTCGATAAATTTCTGGTCGACTTGGCTGAACATGCCCGTGCGCCTGCAACGCAAGAAATTGCCGAACTCAAGGCCATCGCATCTCAAGACGGCATTCAGGATTTACAGCCTTGGGATACCGGCTACTATTCTGAAAAGCTTAAAGTTCAGCAGTTCAATTTGTCTCAAGAATCATTAAAGCCCTACTTCCCTGCACCAAAAATTCTGCAAGGCTTGTTCAGTATTGTGAACCGTCTTTACGGCATCAACATTGTGGAACGAGAAGCTCCGGTTTGGCATCCCGATGCTCATTATTTTGAACTGGAAGATCAAGGCACTGTGGTTGGCGGTTTTTACTTTGATCTGTACGCACGCAGTGGCAAACGTGGTGGCGCATGGATGAGTGGTTTCCGTTCACGTATGCAAACTAAAAATGGCTTACAAAAACCGATTTGCTACATGGTGTGTAACTTCACTCCTGCAGTCGGTGATCAACCGGCACTGCTCACCCATGATGAAGTAAATACCTTATTCCATGAATTTGGTCATGGCTTGCATCACATGCTGACCGAAGTCGACCATATTGCAGTAGCAGGAACACACGGCGTCGATTGGGATGCTGTCGAACTGCCAAGTCAATTTATGGAATTCTGGACCTGGGATACCGAAAGTCTGGACCTGCTCAGTGAACACATCGAAACCAAACAGCATCTTCCGCAAGATTTACTTAAATCTTTACTCGATGCACGTTTCTTCCAATCTGGTATGCAAACTTTGCGTCAGATCGAATTTGCCTTGTTTGACTTGTCCATTCACAAGCACAGTTCCGCTTTAAGTGCAGAACAGGTCCAAGCCACCTTGGATGATATTCGTCAAAAATATGCAGTAGCACCAACGGCAAGTTATAACCGTTTCCAGCATAGTTTTAGCCATATTTTTGCTGGAGGCTATGCCGCAGGTTATTACTCTTACAAATGGGCCGAAGTTTTGGCCAGTGATGCCTTTGATCGTTTCGAACAAGAAGGAATTTTTAATGTTCAGACAGGAAAAGAATTTCGTCAATTTATTCTAGCAGTTGGCGGAAAAGATACAGCACTTGATGCGTTTATCAATTTCCGCGGACGCGAGCCAAAAATAGATGCGTTATTACGTCATCAAGGTTGGACGAACCCCGTTAAAAACGCTTAAACTAGGCGTCTTAGATTGATCAGAAGGTAAGTAAGATGGCTATTAAACGTCGTTTCATTGCAGGTGCAAAATGTCCTAAATGTGAAGCGCTAGATAGAGTGGTCATGCTTACCTCTGGCGAAGATGAATGGATTGAATGTGTCGAATGCGATTATACGGAAAACCGCCCGACGCATATTGATGAACCACAAATGCCGGAAGTACCGGATGAAATTGGCGTCATTCAATTCAAACCTCGTCAGCCAAAATAAAAACAGGTTCGATACATGACGTTAGATCAAAGAAATAGCCCAAAACTTTTATTGGGCATTACTGGGGGCTTGGTTGCAATCATTGTGCTTTTTTTGGCATATCAATGGTTTTTTGCAACATCAAATGAAGTACTTCCTGAACATGAAGGAAGCAGCTTAAATACACCGGCAAAGCCTGCGGCTTCTGCTGAAGCTAAACCGACTGAACCCGAAGTTGCGACAGATGAAAAAACCATTCAATTGGTCGATGAAAAAATTCTGAAAGCAGCCGTTCCAGAAAATGAATCATTAGCCAAAGAAGAAGTCGCTAAACTGGAAGATATTCAGGCCCAATTGAAGGATCAGGAAGCCATGTTGAAAGCACAACATGCAGATGCCGACGACTTAGTTGCACTAAAAGAAGAGCAAATTAAATTACTTGAAGCTCAACTGGCTCAAAAACAATAATTTTATAATTGTCGATTCAGCTAAAATATCAGCAAATGTTCTAGCTGATTCTTTTCATGCCTATAGCTACAAGCAATCACAATTTATTTAAAGCACTTGCTTTACTCACCTGCTCTGCTTTTCTGTTTTCCCTGATGGGTGTCTGTATTCGTTATGCATCGCATACGGTCGACAATCCCACTATTGTCTTTTTCCGAAATGCTGTCGGATTATTCATTTTCCTTCCTCTCATTTTCAAGCAAGGGGCAGGATTTTTTAAGACTGAAAAAATCTGGATGCATAGCTGGCGTGCAGTCATTGGGCTGATTGCGATGTATGGCTTCTTCTATGCCATTGCTCACTTAAAACTGTCCAATGCCATGGTGTTTACCTACTCGTCCCCGATTTTTATTCCGTTGATTGCCTGGCTATTCCTCAAAGAAAAAATCACCAACGCCATGTTTCTTGCTGCAGCGATTGGTTTAATCGGTGTGATATTTGTCGCCAAGCCGGATGCCGGTATGTTTAATCAAATGTCAGTGATTGGACTGGGTGCAAGCTTCTTGGCTGCCATGGCATTTGTCACGGTTCGAGCACTGACCAGTACCGAGTCACCTGAAAAAATCGTGTTTTATTTCTGCTTTATCGGCACACTTATTTCCATGATTCCGATGTTTTGGCTGTGGCGTCCTTATTCATGGACTGAACTCGGTTTCCTGATTTGTGCAGGTTTACTGGCGAATATCAGTCAAATATTCATGTCGAATGCGTATAAACTTGCACCTACTGGGCAGATTGGACCGGTGAATTATATTGCAATTATCTTTGCCGGCATCTGGGGTTTCATGTTTTGGCAAGAAACACTGGATCAATATAGTTTGATGGGTTTTGCACTGATTCTTACAGCGATTGTGCTATGTAGCCCTTTAGTACAAAAACGCTCAACGCAATAAGCAAAAATAACTTGCCATCAAAAAAAGCACCCGAAGGTGCTTTTTTCTTATCACTTAAAACTATTGATACCAATCAAACAACCTAAAAATATACGGTGCATAGGTCACGATCAGCAATGATGGGAACAGCACCATAATTGGTAATAGCCAGCGCTCATAACGGTAATAGAACTTGGTATATTTCACTTTGGCTTCTGCATCGGCCGCTCGAACCTCATCATCTCCCACAGACATTCGCGTCAAGAGATGATTCAGGGCAACTGGCGGTGTGACATAACCCAATTCAAATGCAACCAGTACAATCATCCAGAAATGAATTGGATGGATACCATTTTCATAGGCCACTGGCGCAATGGTTGCAGCAACCAGAATCACCGCACCAAATGGGTCTGTAGTCATGCCAATAATGGCCAGTAACAAAGCAATAAATGCCAGTGAAATATAGATATTACCCAAATGCGTTGGCAACAATTCCACTACTTCACTACGTTCAATCAGACCACCCACACTTGCAGACAAAGCCATTAAGATAATGAGTGCACCAATATGTCCAACGGTTTCTGCCGAAGCAAACCACAGTGAATGACCAAAACCTCGCGATTTTTCTCCCGGATGCGGCGTATGTTCGCGCATAAAGGTCGATTGCTTTTCATGTTCCAAGGCCAAAGCGGCATGTCGATCTGGTGGTGTCGCAAAACGGTCGCCCCACCATTTATCAAACATAATATAAGCAATCAAAATAATTGGCAGAATCACAGGTGCTGTGAATTCATCCATTTTGGTGTCTAAACCATATTTATATAAAGCAATCACAATAATGGTAATCACGATATAAGGAATCACCGGAACAATGGCTTTCAACATGCCGGGAACCGCAATTTTCGGTGAATTGACACGGAAACGCGTTTCAGCCAGATATAACGATACCCCAAGGAAAATAAACGCAGTCAGCCAGAAAACATAGAGACCATGATTAAACAGTTCGTCAGAAGTCACATGACGACTATCCAGCATCGAGATCAAGATCACCAATAGACATGGACGAATCACCACACCTAGTGAGCCTGACATTGCAGAGACAGCTAAAGCATATTGACGACGAGAACCCGAGTTCCACACTTCCTTATAAATGATCGCACCTGCGGCAACAACGAAAATCCCTGAAGCACCGGTATAGGCGGTTGGAATCGCAGCAGCAATCAAAATTAGCCAGGTCAGCGTTTCAGGTGCAAGGTTCCACGGACGTAAAATCCCGAGGAATAAATCCATAACACGGGTTTGGGTCAGCAACATCCCAGCCCAGATAAACAGTGCGAGGTTTAAGAAGATGCCTGAGAATTCAACCAGAATTCCGAGGTAAATCCCTTGCCCCATTGGATAATCCATGACAAAGGTAAAGACAATCCCGGTCAGTAATGCCATGTAGGCATATAAAGGCACACTCAGTAAAGCTAAGCCGAAATTACCTCTGCCTTCCTGTTTGGCTGCAGGTGGCTTAATGAGCTGGAGTAAACTGATCAAGGTCAGGGTAATAAACAGGAAAATCCACAGCCAGTAAACAGTCAATGTTTCATAAGTAGAGGTCACACCTGAATTGATGATTGAATGATATTGACTGAGCACAGATGATGCCAGCAAACCATTACCGAGCATCATCAACAGCGCATAGACTCGATAATCCAGTTTGGTGGTTGGAGCACGCAAACCAATATGATGAAACTTCACTGATGCAGTAATCGCAGCAACGACAACCATCAATAATAAAATGATGACCCGGTTTTCAGTCCCAAATTTAAAAATACCAAAGAACGATGTTTCAAGCGTACGGTAAGCTCTAATTGTTGAATGCTCATCCATATATTGCATGGCTTTGTCATAGAACTGGTACTTTTCTTCGCATTGTTGTTGCCCCGCCAATACTGAAGCACGTACGTCTGCTTCCGATGTGGTACCAAAAATATCGGCAAATTCATCATTGGCATTGGATTTCATTTGCTGCTGGACTTGCGCATCTACATCTGGATGACGGTCACAAGTGGGCGTTGTTGGCTCTGCACGTAAAAAGGAATATTGCATGCCAATTTCTTCATTGCCATACAAACGCTCTCCCATACGTAACAACTGACCATGAATCATCTCACCGGTACCGATGATGAGCGTTAGCAAAAGTAGTAATAGAATGACAAAAGTCGAAATCCACTCCGTCCATATATAACGTAACAGACCTAATCCTGATCTATTATTTTCATCATTTTGCATGTGCATTCCTATTTTTTATCTTGGTCATTGCAACGGGTTCAGCAATACCAACTTTCCTTTTTTGAATAGAAAATACCCTTTCTCTATTCAATCTCTTTATTGTTATGAATAAATTTGCATCAATTTTGTATGAATAAAAATGACAATATGCATTTTCTTTTATGTTTTAAATGTCAATCTCATCACTATTCAAAGAAATAATCCCATAAAATATAAAACATTGCGATAATGACTCCCCCAATTACCCCTAATAAATGTGACTCAACCAATACCGGGCTGCCAATCAGTTCAGCCGTTCCTACACTGCCGATGGTATTTTCCCAAATCAATTTGGCCAGAATAAGAAACAAGACAAACGCTGCGAAATTTCGCTCTTTTTTATACAGCAAATGTACGCAGGCAACTGTGACATAAGCGCCGTGCAAGACTCCAGATAACCCTGCATAGGCTTCAATATCAGGAAAGAAATAGTAGAAACACAGACTAATAAATAATGGAAGTAACAGCAGCAAAGCAACAAAATGCCAAACTTTTACCCGGGGAAAAATGAAAGGTAAACAGGCAAAAGCCAGCATGTTCAGCGCATAATGGATCCATCCTACATGTACCCAATGCCCGGTCCATATCCGCCAAAATTCTTTAAAAAAGCCTGCTTGCCAATAAATAAATGAATCTGAAAAAACTTGAAGGCATGCCGAAAATGACACCACTATTGCAATAAAAACAATTTTTCGCGTGAGAAATTGGTCTTTCATTGACATGCCCTCTGTTTAAAAATGACTTATCAAAGATTAAAATCATCCATTCAGGCCAATTAAAATCCTCTTTTAACTGAACTCAACTTAGGATTGAGCCGTGACCTCTTCGCTAAATAAATCATCTAATTCTGCGGTGTTGTCTTCATCATCCCAGAAGCGCTGCATCCCCTCATCGCTGGTACGAATACCGGTATGTTCTGTCCAATAACGGTCTGAAATACTCTGTACCATATTTTTTGACATGCTATCGACCAGCTTAAACTGGGGATTCACAGGTTTTTCTTCTGTACGTGAAGCGGCAAATGTTTTGAGTGCCTCACGAATTTTGGCATCATCACCACTGGCTTGCGCAGCAACGGCATATAAGGCATGTGACAGGCGCACCCCTTTTTGCTCACCCAATTGCACGGATTCTTTTAAGGTTTGATACGGATCAGGTTTACCATCACCTGCACCCGGCAATAGCGTCCAAATCACAGCACGGGCTGCATTGGGTGCACCCCAGAATTTGGCATTGTCCAAACATGTCATGCCACGTTCGACCACTGCCGCAATATCTTTTGGCACATTGATTGCACCGCCAGAATTAATGTCATTGGTCATGGCTTGCAAACCACTAATCATCCCCATCAAATAAACGGTTTGATCCAGGTCACTCTTCATTTTCGGACAGCCTTCGCCCAGTTTCTTGTTATATTTTGCTGCCCAACGATTTTCAAGCAGCTGGTAACCTGCATATTGACGCTGTGCTGCAATCGCTGCCCATCGTTTTTGTTCTATACGGGCATCTTGCGCTTCTGAAACTTGACCCGCTTTAGAGGCACGTAAATAACGCAACTCTGATTCGAGTGCCTGATTTTCAGCACAAATACCCGATGAAGCATATAAAAGAACGGCAATACGGGTTGGATCTGCGCCCATATCCTTAGTTGACATAATGGCTGGAGTTAAGGCATTCCCCGAATTACACGCCATATCAGCATCATCCATCGCTAAAATAGGCGGTACAATGTGTTTCTCACTAAAACCCAGTGCGACATTGGCCCCTGTTTTAACCACTTGAGAACAACCTGATAATAAAGAACTTGCAACTGCAACAACTGCCATACCCTGGCATATTTTTTGGACTCTCGACATTTTCCTGTCCTCTATAATTGTGTTTATGTCCATAGCAACTAAACATATCAGATGCGAAATCTGAATAAAAGAGTATTTACTCTAATCAGATCAGCTACTTTGCCATGAAATAAAGTTTGGAAAATTGACTGGATTGAATGAAGTTATAATTTTTGGGCAAAAAAAAGTAGCATTGCGACGGTTCGGCACATGCTACTTATCAAGGGGTCGAAGCCTAAGGGCTTTCATGTTGTGCAAATCGCTCCTTCAGCACAGTTCCTAGTCGTCCAATAACAATTGCCAAAACAATCGCTACCACCAGAAACATCCAAGTTGGAATCACCATCATGATTTCCTCATTTGCTGTTGGTAAATTTAATGTACATTTAGCGTAAATAATTAACAGGAAAAATTGTCTGACAATTGGAATATTTTGCAACTTTATATTAAAGTTGTCTTACAAAGATGAGTTTTAAATATTTATATTTTTGATTATTAATATTTTAATAATAAATTAAAATATACAATTGTCTAACAATTAGATCAATTTCGCCAATTTCTTTAATGCTTTCCACTGCTGTAATTGTAGTTGATCAATCCAAATCAGCAACGGTTTTTCCTGAAAATGCTGGAAATAAACCACAATATAAAGTTGATGGTCAATAATATGACTGATCGAAACGCGTTTAATCTGTTCAGATTTGACACTTGAAAGTGACCACTCTCGCGCTTCTAAATGTTCAAAGTAAATGGGTTGCGGTACTTTTAAACCATAGGCATAAGCCATCACACCCAGCAGCACACAAAGCAACCATAGCCATGGCACTAAGAGTTGCTGCAAAAGGACAATCACCAGTGTAAAAATGATCAACTGAAACACAAAGGCCAAGCGGCTGCGTTTCAGTTGAAAAGACAGATTAACCATGTACGTAGTGTTTCAGCTTAACAATCAGATCTTTCATTTCAGGACGTGGGGGTTCAGACACTTCCATAAACCAATCTAGTAAATCTGGATCTTCTTGTGCCACCAATTCAGCAAAAGTTTCTTTCTCAGCGGCATCGGCTTGTAAATAATGATTCTTAACATAGGGGTCAAAGTACACATCAATTTCTTTTAAACCACGACGGGCACGGTAAATTACTTTGCGTTCTTCCAAGCTCATTTCTTCACTCATAGTCTTCCCCAATAGTGTGCAAATTTTTGCTAGTTTACCCTATCAGTGCTGCATGTTTCGAGCCATTTCCTGCAATTGACCAAATTCATCATTTCCTCGAAATATTTGAGCATTCAGCACATTGTCGCTTGTTGATGGATCTTTTACTTTCTATACCACAATGACTCTGAAAATGGACACAATAAAAATGCAATCAGCTGCGATCCGCCCCATAGCCAATATGTTACCGCGCAATCTATTCACCGCAGAGCATGCTGCCTTTCGTGAAACTGTGCGCAAGTTTTATGAAAAAGAAGTGGTTCCCAATATTGAAAGATATGAACAGCAACAGCATGTCGACCGTGATTTATGGAATAAAGCCGGTGCCATGGGACTGCTCTGCGCCACCATGCCAGAACAATATGGGGGTTCGGGAGTAGATCGCCTTTACAGCATGATTCTGATTGAGGAACAGGCCTACGCCATGGATTCCTCCACAGGCTTTTCTCTTCACTCGGATATTGTTGCTAATTACCTCAATAATTTCGGTAATGAAAACCAGAAATTAACATGGTTACCGAAAATGGCTACCGGGAAAGTCGTTACAGCCATTGCCATGACCGAACCTGGAACAGGATCTGACCTGCAAGCTGTACGTACCACGGCAGTTTTGGATGGTGACGATTACGTGATTAATGGTTCAAAAATCTTTATCACCAATGGCTACTTATGCGATATGGTCATTGTGGTCTGCAAAACCGGCAGTGGTGATAAAGGTTCTGCCAATTTATCCTTACTCATTGTTGAAGCGGATCTGGCAGGTTTTAGCAAAGGAAAACCACTCAACAAGATTGGCATGAAAGGACAAGATACCTGTGAATTGTTCTTCAATAACGTGCGGGTACCTAAAGAAAATTTGCTCGGTATGCAAGGCATGGGGTTTATGATGCTGATGAAAGAGCTGGCTTGGGAACGGCCATTATCTGTCAATCCGGTGCAGAAGCAGCATTCGCGCATACTGTACAATATACCAAACAGCGTCAAGCCTTTGGCAAACCGGTCAGCGCTTTTCAAAATACACGTTTTAAGCTTGCCGAATTGCGTACCGAAATTGATTTTTGTCGTGCTTATTTAGACCGCTGCATGCAATTACAGCTTGAAGAAAAACTTGGAATTGATGCAGCTGCGGCTGCGAAGTACAAAATTTCAGAGATGTTCTCTAAAGTGGTCGATGAATGTCTGCAACTGCATGGCGGCTATGGCTACATGATGGAATATCCAATTGCACGAGCCTATATCGATAACCGTGCAAATCGCATTTATGCAGGCACCAATGAAATTATGAAAGAGTTAATCTCTCGTTCTCTCTAAATAAAATAAAAAAGGAGCTTTAGGCTCCTTTTTTATTTACTGTTTGAATTAAGACACTAATTTAGGCTTATGCGAATCTACGCTTGTGTGCTTTTGAAATTTAAGTACATTATCATCAAATCTGGCATTTTTTAATACTTTGCGATCAGCCAGATAATTATTGGTCACGTTCCAAGGCGCATGTTTACCCTGTTTCGGCATGACATCCGCTGCACGTGCGATATAACCTGAAGATAAACTCCCCATCACGGTATCTTCCATCAATTCAGTCTGATCACCTTGGGCAATCACTTGGTCATAACTGTTCTTGTCCATATAATTAATCAAACGACAAATATAATCAGCTGCAATATCAACTTTAAGCGTCCAGGATGCATTAATATAACCAATAATCATCGCCATATTCGGTACATCACTGACCATAATCCCCTGATACAACATATGCTTAGAGGTATCTATAGGTTTCCCATCAATGCTGGCTTTGATACCCCCTAGAATTTGAATCTGCAAACCTGTCGCAGAGACAATAATATCGGCATCCAAATGTTGACCGGATTTAAGCTGAATACCTGTTTCAGTAAATTTCTCAATTTGATCCGTTTCTACACTCGCCTTGCCTGAGCGTAAAATCTTGAATAAATCACCATCAGGTACTACACAAAGACGTTGATCCCAAGGGTTATAGCTTGGCGTAAAGTGTTTCATATCCACTTTACCTTTAAGCTGCATCTCAATTGATTTGAGTAACAGCTTACGCAGCAATTTCGGCTGCTTTTGCGCAAGTGCATAAATACCACGTTGCATGCCAATGTTACGTGCACGCGTTAGCTTATAAGCTAAATCTTCAGGGAGTACTTTGCGCATTTTGCCATAGACAAAATCAATTGAAGGAACCGAAGCAATATAGGTCGGTGAGCGTTGTAGCATGGTGACATGCGCTGCGCCACCTTTTGCCATTGCAGGCACCAGTGTGATGGCAGTTGCACCACTGCCAACAATCACAATTTTCTTACCGGTATAGTCGAAATTTTCTGGCCAATGTTGTGGGTGAATGAACTGACCTTTAAATGCGGCTTGATTTGGGAAATCTGGCTGGAAGCCCTGGTCATAGTTGTAATAGCCGGTGCAACCCAATATAAAATTGGCAATCCAGGTCTGTTGTTTTTGATTTGCATCTTCAATTTGTATCATCCACTTACGGATTGAAGAATCATAATTAGCGGATAGCACACGATGCTTAAAATGAATTTTATTTTTTAATTGATATTCATCAACAACTTCAGATAAATAGCCTTTAATGGATGCCCCATCTGCGAGGACATTGGCTTTCTGCCAAGGCTTAAAATTAAAGCCAAAGGTCGACATGTCTGAGTCTGAACGAATCCCGGGGTATTTAAATAAATCCCAAGTTCCACCAAAACTTTCACGACGTTCAATAATATCGAATTGACGTTGTGGACAGTTTTTTGAAAGATGTGCAGCAAGACCAATACCGGAAATACCTGCGCCCACAATCAAAATATCAATGTGCTTTTCCATGTTCTTTTTATAACCTTGTTGAACTTTCTTTTATTAAACCATAAATTTGACAATACACAATGTCAAGTTTCAATAAATCTGACAAAAAATATATCAGTTCAGGACAAAATCTAAAATTGTCTGACAATACAAAACAATCAGGCATAAAAAAGACCGGTGAAACACCGGCCTTTTTCGAACAACTGAAGTTCTTTTTGCGAAATTATTTAACTTCGCGATCTACTAGCTCAACGTAAGCCATCGGTGCAGCATCACCTGCACGGAAGCCCGCTTTAAGAACACGTAGATAGCCGCCGTTACGTTCTTTGTAACGAGGGCCAAGAACTGTAAATAATTTACCTACAGTTGCAGCTGAACGAGTACGAGCAAACGCTAAACGACGGTTTGCTACAGAATCGACTTTAGCTAAAGTGATTAAAGGCTCAGCAACACGACGTAATTCTTTTGCTTTAGGAACAGTAGTTTTAATTAACTCATGTTCGAACAAAGAATTAGCCATGTTTTGGAACATCGCTTTACGATGACTGCTTGTACGGCCTAATTTCACACCACTATTACGATGACGCATGGTGATAGTCCTACTTAATTAACGGCTACGATAAGCAAAGCGATCGTCCATGCGGAGGCTAGCCGGTGGCCAGTTCTCTAAACGCATGCCCAATTGCAAGCCTTTCGATGCCAGAACATCTTTGATTTCAGTTAACGATTTTTTACCTAAGTTAGGAGTTTTTAACAACTCAACTTCAGTACGTTGAACCAAATCACCGATGTAGTAAATATTTTCTGCTTTCAAACAGTTAGCAGAACGAACAGTAAGCTCTAGATCATCTACTGGACGAAGCAAGATTGGATCCACTTCTTCGCGAGGCTCTTGAGCAACAGGAGCTTGATCTTTCTGAAGATCAACAAAAATTGCAATTTGTTGTTGCAAGATTGTTGCCGCTTTGCGGATTGCTTCTTCTGGATCAACTGTACCGTTGGTTTCAAGGTCAATGATCAATTTATCAAGGTCAGTACGTTGTTCTACACGAGCATTTTCAACTGTGTAAGAAACGCGCTTGATTGGGCTATAAGAAGCATCTAACTGTAAACGACCCACTGGGCGAGTTTCGCCTTCTGGGAAACGTGAGTCAGAAGTCTCATAACCGCGACCTTGAGAAACTTTCAGGCGCATTTTTAATGAGCCTGAAGCACTTAACGTGCCGATCAAATGCTCAGGGTTTACCACTTCAACATTATGAGGTAAACGAAGATCAGCGGCAGTTACGTCGCCAGGACCTTGTTTTTCTAATGTCAAGTATGCTTCGTTTTGATCGAACAGCTTAATCGACAATCCTTTTAGGTTCAGCAAGAGCTCGACGATGTCCTGCTGCAAGCCTTCCAAGGTACTGTACTCGTGCTCAACCCCTTCTATTTCAACTTCAACCACAGCAGCGCCAGGTAAAGAAGAAAGAAGGATACGACGTAAAGCATTACCAAGAGTATGACCAAAGCCACGCTCTAATGGTTCTAGAATCACTTTTGCCGAGGTCCCGCTAGCCGCTTCGACCTTGATCGCTTGCGGAGTTAGAAACTCATTTGCAGTACGCGTCATTATTGCTACCTCAAGGGATTATTTAGAATACAATTCTACAATCAAGCTTTCGTTGATTTCAGCAGGTAAATCAGAACGATCCGGTGCAGCTTTAAACGTACCTTCCAATTTAGAATGGTCAACTTCCATCCAAGAAGGAATACCACGTTGAGTAGCTAACTCGATTGCGCCTTTAATACGCAATTGTTGTTTAGCACCTTCGTGAACTGCAACCACGTCACCCGCTTTAACTTGGATTGAAGCGATGTTAACGCGACGACCATTTAAAGTGATTGAACGGTGAGATACAAGCTGACGAGCTTCTGCACGTGTAGAACCAAAACCCATGCGATAAACAACGTTATCAAGACGGCTTTCTAGCAATTTCAACAAGTTTTCACCTGTTGCGCCTTTAACACGAGCAGCTTCTTTATAGTAATTACTAAATTGACGTTCTAAAACACCATACGTACGACGTACTTTTTGTTTTTCACGTAATTGTAGTGAGTACTCAGATTGTTTTGCGCGGCTTTGACCATGTTGGCCAGGAGCTTTCGCATGTTTTTTTGTCTTAACGTCAAACGGTTTAACGCCTGATTTAAGTTGCAGGTCTGTCCCTTCGCGGCGAGAGAGTTTGCATTTTGGACCAATATAACGAGCCATGAATGTTTCTCCTTACACGCGACGTTTTTTAGGTGGACGACAACCGTTGTGCGGGATTGGCGTCACATCGGTAATGCTGTTAATTTTATAACCCACTGCACCTAAAGCACGAACCGCAGATTCACGACCAGGACCAGGACCTTTTACAAGGACGTCCAAGTTTTTCAAACCGTAGTCTAAAGCAGCTTTACCAGCAACTTCAGCAGCTACCTGAGCAGCGAACGGAGTTGATTTACGTGATCCACGGAAGCCTTGTCCACCTGAAGTGGCCCAAGCCAGTGCATTACCTTGACGATCGGTAATAGTCACAATGGTGTTATTAAAAGAAGCGTGAATGTGTGCAACACCTTCAGAGACGGTACGGGTGACCTTCTTGCGTGTGCGAGTATCTTTAGCCATCTTTTAGCTTCCAGAAATCTTATTTCTTAATAGGTTTGCGCGGACCTTTACGGGTACGTGCGTTAGTTTTGGTGCGTTGTCCACGGACAGGCAAGCTGCGACGATGACGAAGACCACGGTAGCAGCCTAAATCCATTAAACGTTTAATGTTCATGGAAATTTCGCGACGTAAATCACCTTCGGTCGGAACCTTAGTAATTTCTGCACGAATCGCATCAAGCTGAGCATCATCCAATTCACGGATCTTAGTAGTAGTTGGAATACCTACAGCAGCTAAGATGCTCTTAGCAGTGTGGCGACCGATACCAAAGATATACGTGAGGGAGATAACAGCATGCTTGTTATCCGGAATGTTTACACCGGCAATACGAGCCATTCACTTTCTCCAAAAAGGCAGTAGAGATAATCAACCGCCCGACAAAAACCTTGAGGGGCGGATATTAACCCAATTCACCTACTGAAATCAACAGGTCTTGATTAGATTAACCTTGACGCTGTTTATGACGAGGTTCAGCGCTACAAATCACGCGGATAACCCCATTACGACGGATAACTTTACAGCTACCACAAATTTTTTTTACAGAAGCTTGTACTTTCATGATGAAACCTCAAGTGCGCTTATCCCTTAGGATGAGCAGTCGTTTTTCTCATTAACGTTTGATTATCGTATTGATGCGAGGTGAGATGTGCTTGTAGCTGAGCCATAAAGTCCATCACGACTACCACAACGATCAGCAAAGAGGTACCACCCAAAGAGAATGGAATACCAAATGAGCTCTGTAACACCATCGGCATTAAACAAATCACTGTGATATAAATCGCGCCAATAAAGGTCAAACGATTGAGAATATGATCTAAGTAACGAGCAGTTTGCTCACCTGGACGAATACCAGGCACATAAGCTCCGCTGCGTTTCAAGTTTTCCGACACTTCTTTAGGGCTAAATACTAGCGCAGTATAGAAGTAACAGAAAAAGATAATTAACGCACCAAAGAGCACCAAATACAACGGCTGTCCAGGCGACAACACGAGCGCCAAATCTTGCAGGCCACGTTTGATAATTCCTGCACTAGGATCAGCACTACCCACCCATTGCCCCAAGCTCGCGGGGAACAAAAGCAATGAACTTGCAAAAATTGCTGGGATCACACCCGCCATATTAATTTTTAATGGCAAATGTGTCTGCTGTGCAGTAAATACACGACGACCTTGTTGTTTTTGGGCGTAATTGACTGGTATGCGACGTTGTGCTTTTTCAATAAACACAATCGCTGCCAACACACCTACAGATAACAAGCCAAAGATTGCCAAGCCGATAAGACTGGTTTGACCATTATCTACCGATGATAAAGATTGCATAATTAAATTCGGCAATCCAGCAACAATACCCGCAAAGATGATCATGGATATACCATTCCCGACTCCGCGTTCAGTAATTTGCTCACCCAACCACATCAAGAACATAGTACCAGCAACCAGTGAAGTCACGGCTGGAATGTAAAAAGCCAGACCTCCAGTCAAAGTAATCCCTTGACTAATAAGTCCTGCACACATCCCTACCGACTGCACAAGTGCAAGCAACAATGTACCTTGTCGCGTATATTGATTAATCTTACGCTTACCTTGCTCGCCTTCTTTCTTTAAAGCTTCCAGCGAAGGAACAACCGTTGACATTAACTGCACAATAATTGAGGCAGAAATGTAAGGCATGATCCCAAGAGCAAGAATTGACATCCGCTCTAATGCACCACCTGAAAACATGTTAAACAAACCAAGGATAGTACCCTGGTTTGCATTAAAAAGATTTTCAAGTGCGGCATTATTAATGCCTGGTACTGGAATATGTGCTCCTAGTCGAAAGACCATTAATGCACCAATAAGGAACATCATTCGGCGAATAATTTCACGATATTTCACATGAAACGGCTGCCCTTTCATCATGTTAACATGACCCGAAGAACTAGGAGACATAGACACTAGCGATTACTCCTCGACTTTGCCGCCAGCAGCTTCAACAGCAGCTTTAGCGCCTTTAGTCAATGCAACACCTTGAATAGTGAATGCACGAGTAATATCACCAGAAAGTACGATACGAGCACGAGTCATATCTCTACGAACAACATTCGCTGCTTTTAAAGTTTCAAGTGAAACAATATCACCTTCAACTTTAGCAAGCTCTGATAAACGTACTTCAGCAGTTTTTAGAGCGAGTTGGCTAGTAAAACCGAATTTAGGCAAACGACGATATAATGCAGTTTGACCACCTTCAAATCCTGGACGTGTACCACCGCTCTTACGTGAGTTTTGACCTTTGACACCACGGCCACCGGTCTTACCAACGCCAGAACCGATACCACGGCCTAGACGAAGGTTGTCACGTTTAGCACCTTCTGCAGGTGCAATAGTATTTAAACGCAGAGTCATGGCTTATTCCTCTACACTAACCATATAGTAGACTTGGTTGATCATACCGCGGTTAGAAGGAGTATCAACAACTTCTACAGTATGACCAATACGACGCAGACCTAAACCTTGAAGGCTAAGCTTGTGATTTTTCAAGCGATGCGATGAAGATTTAGTCTGGGTAACTTTAATCGTTTTCATGATTGATTACCCTTGAATTTGTGCTACTGAAAGACCACGTTTCGCAGCGACTTTCTCAGGAGAAGTCATGTCACGCAAACCTTTGAAAGTTGCGTTAACTACGTTAGCAGCATTTGTAGAACCATAGCATTTTGTCAATACGTTATGTACGCCAACAGCTTCTAGAACTGCACGCATAGCACCACCAGCAATTACACCAGTACCTTCAGAAGCAGGTTGCATGTAAACGCGGCTTGCACCGTGACGAGCATTAATAGGGTGTTGTACAGTACCGTTAACAAGATCAACAGTAATCATGTTGCGACGTGCAGCTTCAAGTGCTTTAGAAATAGCAGCTGGAACTTCACGTGCTTTACCACGACCAAAACCTACGCGACCATTACCATCACCCACAACAGTTAATGCTGTGAAAGAGAAGATACGACCACCCTTAACAACTTTGGCTACACGATCAACGGCAACCAGCTTTTCAACAAGACCTTCGTTTTGTTCAACTTTAGCCATGATTAGAACTCCAAGCCGTTTTCACGAGCAGCATCAGCCAAGGCTTTGATACGACCATGATATTTAAAACCAGAACGGTCAAATGCAACTTTAGTTACACCAGCTGCTTTAGCACGTTCTGCGATTAAAGCACCTACTTTTTGAGCTGCTTCAACATTACCAGTTGTGCCAGCACGTAAAGTAGCATCTAAAGTTGAAGCTTGCGCTAAAACTTTGCCACCATCTGCTGAAATAACTTGAGCATAGATGTGACGCGGAGTGCGGTTTACACACAAGCGAGTCGCACCCAATGCACGAATGTGCAAGCGTGTGCTTTTCGCACGACGCAAACGGGATTGTTTCTTTTCGTTCATAAGAACCTCGCGCCTTATTTCTTCTTAGCTTCTTTACGAAGAACAACTTCATCCGAATAACGAACACCTTTACCTTTATAAGGCTCTGGTTCACGATATGAACGGATATCTGCAGCTACTTGACCCAACATATGTTTGCTTGCTGATTTCAAAATGATTTCAGTAGCAGTTGGAGTTTCAGCAGTTACACCTTCAGGAAGTTTATAATCGATAGGGTGTGAATAACCCAGGTTAAGATGAACAACATCACCTTTAACCGCAGCTTTATAACCAACACCGATTAGTTGTAACTTACGTTCGAAGCCTTCACTAACACCTTTAACAAGGTTGTTAAGAACAGCGCGAGCAGTACCAGCTTGCATCCAAGAATCCTTAGATTCTTTAACTGGAGCAATATGAAGCTGACCTTCTTCCTGTTTTAGCTCGACCAGCGCATGCAGGTTGAAAGACAATGTACCTTTACTGCCTTTCACTTCGACCTGCCGGCCGTTCTGAGTAACTGTAACACCGTTAGGCACAGTTACTGGGGCTTTAGCCACACGAGACATGAGGATTCACCTATTAAGAAACAAAAGCAATAACTTCACCACCGATACCAGCAGAACGTGCTGCGCGATCAGTCATGATGCCTTTGCTTGTAGAAACAATTGCAATACCTAAACCTTGCTTAACGCTCGGAAGTGCATCTTTACCGCGATACTGACGTAGACCTGGACGGCTTACGCGTTTCACAGTTTCGATAACTGGTTTGCCTTCAAAATATTTTAACGTAATTGTTAAAGTTGCTTTGCCTTCAGCATCAGCAACTTCTACGTTAGAAATGTAACCCTCTTGTTGAAGAACGTTAGCAATAGCAACCTTCAACTTAGAGTTAGGCAT
Organism: Acinetobacter sp. ANC 5414; assembly: GCF_013004295.1. Taxonomy (NCBI): domain Bacteria; kingdom Pseudomonadati; phylum Pseudomonadota; class Gammaproteobacteria; order Moraxellales; family Moraxellaceae; genus Acinetobacter; species Acinetobacter sp. ANC 5414. The sequence continues at coordinate 167,292 of NZ_JABERM010000033.1, read as the reverse complement.
AGAAACAGTTTGTTTCTTAGCCATTTGTGCGTTACGAACACGGGTTAGCATGTCGGCAACGGTATCTTGCATACTCATTATAGTCGCTCCTTACCAGCTTGCCTTAACCATGCCCGGTACATCACCTTGCATGACAGTTTCACGTAATTTGTTACGGCTTAAGCCGAACTTACGGAAGTAACCATGAGGACGACCAGTTAAACCACAACGGTTACGAAGACGTACTGGAGACGCATTACGTGGTAATGCCTGAAATTTCATCATCGCTTCGAAACGTTCTTCTTCTGTTGCATTTACGTTTGCAATCGTAGCTTTTAATTCAGCACGTTTTGCAGCAAATTTAGCAACAGTTTTTTCGCGTTTCAATTCGCGATTAATCATACCTTTCTTAGCCATATCGACCTCTTATTTAAACGGGAAGCCGAATGCACGCAATAGCGCACGGCCTTCGTCATCGGTGCGAGCAGTCGTAGTAACGGTAATATCCATACCACGAATACGATCAATCTTATCAAAATCGATTTCAGGGAACATGATCTGTTCCTTCAAACCCATTGAGTAGTTCCCACGACCGTCAAATGATTTCGCAGAAAAACCACGGAAGTCACGGATACGAGGGATCGCAATAGAGATCAAACGGTCTAAGAATTCGTACATACGTTCGCCGCGTAAAGTAACTTTACAACCAATCGGCCAACCATCACGGATTTTAAAACCAGCGATAGATTTGCGAGCTAAAGTAAGTACTGGTTTTTGACCAGCAATTGCTTGCATATCAGAAAGAGCGCCGTCTAACAATTTCTTGTCAGCTGATGCAGCACCAACACCCATGTTGATGGTGATTTTTGTAATGCGAGGAATTTCCATCACATTCTTAACGCCCAATGTTTCTAACAATTGAGCTTTAAGTTCTTCGTTGTAACGTGTTTTAAGTCTGGCCATGGCCTATATCAACCTATTACTTCGCTACCGCCACTGATTCACCATTTGATTTGAATACGCGAGTTTTCACGCCATCAATCACTTGGTAACCAACACGGTCAGCCTTTTGGGTTGTAGCATTAAAAACTGCCACGTTTGAGATATGAAGCGTAGCTTCCTGAGTTACGATGCTGCCTTCAGCGCCAGTAGCTCGGTTCGGCTTTTGATGCTTCTTAACCAAGTTAAGGCCTTCAACCTTAACACGGTCATTTGAAACAGACAGAACAGTTCCCTGTTTGCCTTTTTCTTTACCTGCGATCACAATAATTTGATCGCCTTTTTTAATCTTAGCCATGAGTGCCTCTTATAGAACTTCAGGAGCCAATGAAATGATTTTCATGAACTGTTCAGTACGAAGTTCACGAGTCACTGGTCCGAAAATACGAGTTGCAATCGGCGCTTTGTTGTTGTTCAAAATCACAGCAGCATTGTCATCAAAACGGATGATAGAACCATCCGGACGACGTACACCGAATTTCGTACGTACAACTACAGCATTCATCACGTCGCCTTTTTTAACACGACCGCGAGGAATAGCTTCTTTTACAGTAACTTTAATAATATCGCCAACAGAAGCATAACGACGGTGTGAACCACCAAGTACTTTAATACATTGTACGCGGCGAGCACCACTGTTGTCTGCTACGTCGAGCATACTTTCGGTTTGAATCATTGCCCTACTCCAAAACCGAGCATCACCGGTTACAATTTCGAAAGGCTCAAAGAGTACTCGAAATTAACCGATGATGCAACAAGAACGTCTAATTACTCAGCAGCAGCTTCAATAACTTCCACTAAAGCCCAAGCTTTAGTTTTAGAAATTGGGCGGCTTTCTTTAATGGTTACCAAGTCGCCAGTTTTAGCAACATTGTTCTCATCATGAGCGTGTAATTTAGTTGAACGGCGGATTGATTTGCCATACAACGGGTGTTGAACGCGGCGTTCAATAAGCACAACAATAGACTTGTCCATTTTGTCGCTTACGACCTTGCCGGTTAACGTGCGAACTGTTTGTTCACTCATTGTCCGTTCCCCTGTTTTTCGGTAAGGAGTGTCTTAATACGAGCAATAGTCTTACGAGTAAGCGCAACTTCATGCGATTTACCCAATTGACCAGTTGCCTTAGCCATACGAAGACGGAATTGGTTAAGCTGTTGCTCATCAAGCAAAGCTGTCAACTCTTCTACCGATTTTTCACGTAGATCATTAGTTTTCATTACATCACCGTCTTAGTAACGATAGTGGTTTTAAACGGAAGCTTAGCAGCTGCAAGCGTAAACGCTTCACGTGCCAATTCTTCGCTAACACCATCCATTTCGTACAAGATCTTACCTGGTTTGATTTGGCAAACCCAGTATTCCACAGAACCTTTACCTTTACCCATACGAACTTCTAATGGTTTTTCAGTAATTGGTTTGTCTGGGAAAACACGGATAAAGATCTTACCACCACGTTTTACACGACGGCTAATTGTACGACGCGCAGCTTCAATTTGACGAGCAGTCATTTGACCACGCTCGAGAGATTTAAGTGCGATAGTACCGAAAGATACAGTGCTACCACGATGCGCTAGACCAGTGTTACGGCCTTTTTGTACCTTACGGAACTTAGTACGTTTAGGTTGCAACATGGATTATTCTCCTTTTTCAGCAGAACGATCATTGCGACGACCACGACGCTCTTGACCTTCACCACGACCGCGACCGCGTTTAGCTGGACGTTCTTCAGCAGGAGCAGGGTTCATGACTTGTTTCATGCCACCTAAGATCTCGCCACGGAATACCCAAACTTTAACACCAATCGTACCGTAAGTAGTTTCAGCACGTACAGATGAGTAGTCGATGTCAGCACGAAGTGTATGCAAAGGTACACGACCTTCACGATACCATTCAGTACGGGCAATCTCTGCACCACCTAAACGACCAGAAACTTCAACTTTGATACCTTTAGCACCAGCACGCATAGAGTTTTGAACCGCACGCTTCATAGCACGACGGAACATTACACGTTTTTCTAATTGAGAAGCGATTGCTTCAGCAACTAAACGAGCGTCTAAATCTGGGCGATCGATTTCGTTGATGCTTACTTGCGCAGGAACACCCATAATAGATGTTAATTCGCGTTGTAATTTCTCAATGTCTTCGCCTTTTTTACCGATAACGATACCTGGACGAGCAGTGCTAATTGTAATTTTAGCAGCACCTGTAGGACGTTCGATAAGAATTTTGCTAACCATCGCGTTTTTAAGTTTTTTGTTCAAAAACTCACGAACTTGAAGATCTTTAAGCAAATATTCAGCGTATTGTTTCGGACTCGCATACCAGTTAGCGTTATGACGTTTCACAACACCTAGGCGGATACCGATTGGATGAACCTTCTGACCCATATCAAACCCCTACCTTAACGGTGATGTGACAAGTACGCTTAGTGATACGATCTGCACGGCCTTTAGCACGTGGCAAAATACGTTTAAGGCTAGTGCCTTCATCAACGTAAATCGTAGCAACTTTAAGGTCGTCTACATCTAAACTGTTATTATGTTCAGCATTTGCAATTGCAGATTCCAACGCTTTTTTCACTAAAACTGCAGCTTTTTTGTTGCTGAAGTTTAAGATGTTTAAAGCGTGAGCAATAGACTTGCCACGAATCAAATCTGCAACCAAACGTGCTTTTTGTGCCGAGATAGCGGCACCGCGTAATTTAGCAGTAACTTCCATCATAGCACCTTAACGTTTAGATTTCTTGTCAACACCGTGACCACGATAGGTACGAGTTGGCGCGAATTCACCGAGTTTATGACCAACCATATGTTCAGATACAATTACCGGAACATGGTTACGACCATTATGAACAGAAATTGTTAAACCAACAAAATCTGGGAGTATCATCGAACGACGCGACCAAGTTTTGATCGGCTTACGGTTATTAGCCGCGATAGCCGCTTCAACCTTAGCGAACAAGTGCGCATCGACGAATGGGCCTTTTTTCAGAGAACGAGGCATTGTCAGATTCCTTTACTTGTTACTTAACGCGACGGTCGCGAATAATCATCTTAGTCGTACGCTTGTTGGTACGTGTTTTGTACCCTTTAGCTTTTTGACCCCATGGGCTTACAGGTTGAATACCTTTATTACGCCCTTCACCACCACCATGTGGATGGTCAACTGGGTTCATAGCCATACCACGTACGGTAGGACGAACGCCACGCCAGCGTGAAGCACCCGCTTTACCGAGTGAACGTAGGTTGCTTTCTTGGTTAGAAACTTCACCAAGTACAGCACGGCATTCAACGTGAATTTTACGCATTTCGCCAGAACGTAGACGAACAATTGCGTAAGAACCGTCACGACCCAACAACTGAACAGAAGTACCAGCTGAACGAGCTAATTGCGCGCCTTTACCGATTTTAAGTTCGATGTTGTGAAGAGTAGAACCGATAGGCATGTTACGAAGTGGTAAGCAGTTACCTGGACGAATTGGAGCATCGTTACCAGATTGTACTTTATCACCAGCACGCAAACCTTTAGGAGCGATGATATAACGACGTTCACCATCAGCATACAAAACTAAAGCAATGTGTGCAGTACGGTTAGGATCGTATTCGATACGCTCTACAGTAGCAGGGATACCGTCTTTGTTACGTTTAAAGTCAACTAAACGGTAGTGCTGTTTATGACCGCCACCAACGTGACGAGTCGTAATGTGACCGTTATTGTTACGACCACCAGTACGTTTTTTAGCTTCAACCAACGGAGCATAAGGCGCGCCTTTGTGAAGATGGTCGTGAACGACTTTCTCTACAAAGCGACGTCCTGGTGACGTTGGCTTACATTTTTGAATAGGCATAATTCTCGTCCTTATTCCGCTGCGCTTTCAGCGGTATCGCCCAAGTCAGCCATTTCAACATCTTGGCCAGCTTTCAGGGTGACGTATGCTTTTTTAACATCAGAACGACGTCCTAATGTTTTACCAAAGCGTTTAGTCTTACCTTTAGTGATCGTTGTGTTAACTTTAACAACTTGAACACCAAAGAGTTGTTCCACTGCTTTTTTGATTTCAAGTTTGTTTGCGTTTAACGCAACTTTAAAAACTTGAACACCAGCAGCTTCACCTAGAACTTGTGCTTTTTCTGAGAATACAGGTCCTTGTAGGACTTGATAGATACGTTCGTTGTTCATCCGAGTTCTACCTCAATTTTCTTAGCAGCAGCTACAGACATAACAACTTTGTCGAACGCGATCAAGCTAACAGGATCAATTGCAGCAGCATCAACCACATCTACATGTGGAAGGTTACGTGCAGCAAGATATAGATTCTCATCTACAGCATCCGTAACGATTAATGCGCGAACAGCATTTAAGTCGTTAAGTTTAGCAAGCAATTCTTTAGTTTTAGGAGCAGCAACAGCAAACTCTTCAACCAATACCAAGCGATCTTGACGAACAAGTTCAGCTAAGATGCATTGCATAGCACCGCGGTACATTTTACGGTTAACTTTTTGAGACCAATCTTGTGGACGAGCGGCAAAAGTTTTACCACCACCAACCCAGATTGGGCTACGAATAGAACCAGCACGCGCACGGCCAGTACCTTTTTGACGGAAAGGTTTTTTACCACCGCCAGATACATCGCCACGTGATTTTTGAGCTTTAGAACCTTGACGACCACCAGCTAAGTAAGCTGTAACAACTTGGTGTACAAGAGCTTCGTTAAACTCACGTCCGAAAGCAACTTCAGATAATTCAACAGCAGAGCCGGAAACAGTATTTAAATTCACAATATTTCCCCTCAGGCCTTGATCGTAGGGCGAACGATTACGTCGCCACCAGTAGCACCAGGAACCGCACCTTTAACAACAAGAACTGAACGCTCTGTGTCAATAGATACAATCTCAAGACCCTGTGTAGTTACGCGTTCAGCACCTAAATGGCCAGCCATTTTTTTGCCTTTGAATACGCGACCAGGAGTCTGGTTTTGACCAGTAGAACCTAAAACACGGTGAGATAGTGAGTTACCGTGAGTAGCGTCTTGCGTACGGAAGTTCCAACGTTTAACACCACCTTGGAAACCTTTACCTTTAGACTGACCAGTTACGTCAACAATTTGACCCACTGTGAACAATTCAACGGTAAGCGTACCACCAACTTCACGACCTTCAAGATCAGCTTCTGTAGCGCGGAATTCTTTAACTAAACGACCAGCAGCAACACCCGCTTTAGCGAAGTGACCTTTCTGAGGATTAGTTACGCGAGATTCGCGACGCTCACCAGTAGTGATTTGAATCGCTTGATAACCATCAGTTTCAAGCGTTTTGATTTGAGTGATGCGGTTAGGATCAACCTCAATCACTGTAACAGGTACAGAAACACCAGCATCTGTAAAGATACGTGTCATACCGCACTTGCGACCGACTAAACCAATAGCCATGTGCATAAACCTCTAAAAAAGCGGCTTAATTAACTTAGAGTGTTAATTAACCCGAAAGCCTTAACCCAATGCGATCTGAACATCAACACCAGCTGCAAGATCTAATTTCATCAATGCATCAACAGTTTTGTCTGTTGGTTGAACGATATCGATCAAACGCTTGTAAGTGCGGATTTCATACTGGTCACGCGCGTCTTTATTAACGTGCGGTGAAGTTAGAACGTTAAAACGTTCGATGCGTGTAGGCATCGGAATTGGACCACAAACTTGTGCGCCAGTACGTTTTGCTGTTTCTACGATCTCTTGAGCAGATTGATCAATCAGACGATGATCAAAAGACTTCAAACGGATACGGATTCTCTGGTTAGACATACCAGTAAACTCCAAGCCAAAAATATAAAGAATCACCTCTGACGCATCTCACCCTATTGGTAAGTGTCAAAGGCAGTGAAAATCACTAAGGTCATGATCGATGCCACGACTGTCACGATATTAACTACTTTATTCGTAGTTAACCCTTTTACTAAAAGGCCGCTCATTATAGCTATTGTTTAACACTTAAGCAAATCCCTTTTCAACTTTTTAGTATATTTCTCACATCTTAAATTTGTAACATTGTTTAAAAATAAATCAACTTGCGGTTTTTTGTAAAACGTACTCTATCGCTTGGTTTAATATTTGATTTCCTTGAATAAAATTGCTTTTTGGCGACTTTTTTAATTGTTGTTCAGATTGCACATATTCTCCTGAAAAATTTACCAGCTCTTCATCATTTTCCAAAAATAGCTTTAACACCTCTGGGGTGATTTCTGGATGAAACTGGAATCCCAAGACATTTTTTCCGATTTGATACATTTGGTTTCGACAAACATCATTTTCCGCCAAATGAATCGCTCCTTTCGGAATTTCAAAGGTTTCGCTATGCCATTGCATCACATTAAATTGATCAGGTAATTCAAAACACTCTTCAGGCACATGATTAACTTTGCGCACCCCTGTCCAGCCGCGTTCTTGTTTTTCATTACGGCGAACTGCTGCACCCAATGCATTAGCGATGAGTTGCCCACCCAAACACAAACCGATTGCAGGCTTACCCATTGACAAATAACGTCGCAACCAGCGTTTTTCTACCTTTAACCAGGGGAAATTTGCTTCATCGTTCACACTCATCGGTCCACCCATAATAATGAGCAAATCAACATCTTCCACATGAGGTAAAGCTTCAATATCCAAAGGACGATCTACAGGTAATGCAAAAAACTCCGTTGCACTAATTTTAGCATGGTGCTGTTTTAAAAATGCATAACAACTGCCGAACCCTTCACCAGCAATATGCTGAAAATAATGTACTTTTAAATGCGACTTCATGCGCTCCTACCTATTGTTGTGTTCTGTTATAGGTTTAGCAAAAATGAAGCCAACTTTATGTGCAGATTAACGTTTCTATACATTTAGGCATTTATATAGCCTAATCTGCGAGTTTCTCTTAAGCTAAGGCTAATTTTGATACGACTTAGAGCAGAACCTTGAAAAAAAAACCACAGACAGAACTCATTCATGCACCACGAAAAGCCCCGCAATACATTTCTACAGTTCAACCTCCCCTGTTTCGTGCATCGACCATTATTTTTGAAAATACCAATGCACTGTTTAATCGCCATTGGACAGATGACTATGACTATAGTTATGGCACCCACGGCACACCGACAACTTTCACCTTAGGCGACAACATTGCTCAAATTGAAGGAGGTGAATATTGCCTGCTGGCACCAAGTGGTTTGTCTGCGATCAACCTGGTTAATTCATGCTTTTTGGCACACGGAGATGAAGTTTGGGTTGCAGACAACATCTATGGGCCAAACATGGAACATTTGCGCAATCTGGAAACGCGTTATGGCATTACAGTTAAGGTTTACAATGCAATAGATGTGGATAGTTTTCAACCTACAAATAAAGCCAAACTGATTTGGTTAGAAGCTGCAGGCTCAGTCACTTTAGAATTCCCCAACTTGGTGGGTCTCGTCAACAAAGCCAAACAAGCCAATGTCTTGACTGCACTGGATAATACCTGGGGTGCCGGTCTTGCCTTTAATGCCTTTGATTTTTCTGACCAGCATTTAAGTGTCGATCTCACCGTGCATGCGCTAACGAAATATCCAAGTGGTGGTGGCGATATCTTGATGGGTTCAGTAGTGACACATGATCAGAATCTACATCACAAACTATTCCGTATGCATGCCATTCAAGGCATCTCCGTTTCAGGTGATGATGCTGCACAAGTTCAACGTAGCCTTGCTTCAATGCAAGTGCGCTATCAACATCAGTCACAAAGTACTTTAAAACTACTCGATTGGCTAAAACAACAAAAAGAATTTATTCAGGTACTGCATCCTGCCGATGAATCTTCTTCTGGACATGACTATTGGAAAGAGATTTGTACTACAGGTCAAAGCGCCGGCTTGGTCAGTGTTATTTTTAAACCTGAATATACACTTACAGATATTCGTCAATTCTGTGATGCCTTACAGCTGTTTAAGCTGGGTTTTAGCTGGGGTGGTCCGGTTAGTTTAGTCATGCTATACAACTTAAAAGATATGCGTGTTTTGGAAACTACACATTTACAACAAGGTTTATTGGTTCGCTTTTGTATAGGGCTAGAACATCCGACCGATTTAATACAAGATATAGAAAACGCGTTAAAACAATTGAATACTCCACAACTCGAATAACCTCAGACACAAGAATATAAAATAGGAACACATATGGGTACACCTATCGTTATTGCCAAGAAAACCTCAAATACACAACAAGAGATTGTTTTACATTCACAGTTCGCCAACCGTCATGGACTGATCGCAGGTGCAACCGGAACAGGTAAAACAATCACCTTAAAAGTACTGGCTGAAAACTTTTCACGAATTGGTGTACCCGTATTTTTAGCCGATGCCAAAGGCGATGTTTCCAGCCTGGCCAAAGCTGGCTCAAGCAATCCCAAATTTGACGAACGCCTAAAAGTCTTAAATATTGAATCCATCCCGTTTGCAGCATCACCGGTGGTGTTTTGGGATTTATTTGGAGAGCAAGGTCATCCGATTCGTACCACGGTGTCGGAAATAGGACCATTACTATTAGCGCAAATGCTCAATCTGAATGACACCCAAGAAGGCGTACTTTCAGCGGTTTTTCGCATCGCAGATGATCAAGGCCTACTATTGATTGATTTTAAGGATTTAAAATCAATTATTAGCTATGTGTCGGAACATACCACGGAGTTTCAGGCGGAATATGGCAACCTCTCCCTCGCCAGTCTTGGGGCTATTCAACGTAATTTATTGGCGCTCGCAGACCAAGGCGGTGATCAGTTTTTTGGTGAGCCCAGTTTAAATATTCTGGATTTCATTCAGACCGACAGCCAAGGACGGGGCAATATCAACTTACTGGCCGCCGATAAGTTGATGAATACCCCAAAACTATACGCCACCTTCTTACTCTGGATGTTATCGGAACTCTTTGAACAATTGCCTGAAGTGGGCGACATGGATAAACCCAAACTGGTGTTCTTCTTTGATGAAGCGCACTTATTGTTTGATAATGCCAGCGCAGCGCTACAAGAAAAAATTGAACAGGTTGTGCGTTTGATTCGTTCCAAAGGGGTGGGGATTTATTTTGTTACGCAAAACCCGTTGGATTTACCTGAAAGCGTACTCGGACAACTCGGTAATCGCGTACAACATGCCTTACGTGCCTTCACCCCAAAAGATCAAAAAGCGGTAAAAACCGCAGCAGATACTTTCCGTGCCACCCCTGAATTTAAAGTCGATCAAGCCATTACCGAACTGGGTGTGGGTGAAGCCTTAATTAGCTGCCTGGATGAAAAAGGCATTCCACAAATTGTAGAACGTGGCTGGGTGATGGCGCCCTACTCTTCATTTAGCCCGATTAGCGTAGATGAACGTAAAATACTGATGAATCAAAGCATTGTTGCAGGGGTCTATGAGCAATCTGTTGACCGCGAAAGTGCATATGAAATGTTGCAGCAAAAAGTAGCCCAGCGTCAGCAACAAGCCGTTGCCGAGGAAACAGCGAAACAGCAAGCCAAGGAACAAGAGGCTCTAGCCAAACAACAAGCCAAAGAACAGGAAGCTTTTGCCAAGCAGCAAGCACGCGAACAAGAGCGTATTGCACGTGAGCAGCAGAAAGAAACTGAACGCGCATCAAAACAGCGTGAGAAAATGACCCAAGATATTGTCGGAACATTTGCGAAAAGTGCGGCACACAGTTTAGGTGGCAGTACCGGACAGAAAATTGTCCGTGGCTTACTCGGCTCTCTTTTCGGCAGAAAATAACTCTTTTTATTCCTATCAAAATTTTTAAAATTATGGGATATTCAGATATCCCATAATTATTTTAGGGTTTTTATAAAAGATGTATTTACAACCGATTTTATAAAATGTATTTTAAATACATCTTATAGCCACAATACAGATGTTCTAGCCATGACTCCACAACATATTGAACTTGTTAAATCAACTGTCCCTGTCCTTCGTGAAAATGGTGTTGCACTGACCAGCTATTTTTACAACCGCATGCTGAATAACAATCCAGAATTAAAAAATGTCTTTAACCTAGATCACCAAACTAGCGGTCGTCAGCCGCGTGCCTTAGCTGCTGCTGTATTGGCTTATGCAGAACATATTGAAAATCCAAGTGTATTGGCGAAAGCAATCGAGCACATTACCACTAAGCATGTCAGCCTTGATATCCAACCCGATCAATATGCCATTGTGGGTGACAACCTATTGCATTCAATTAGCGAAGTGTTAAATGTACCGTTTGAATCTGACCTGATTGCTGCCTGGAAAGAAGCGTATATGCAATTGGCAGGCATCCTAGCTGGGGTAGAAAAACAGAAATATGAAAACTTGGCTGCACAAAATGGCGGTTGGGCTGGATGGCGTGCCTTTGAAGTTGCTGCAGTTGAAGCAACTGATGCTGGTAAACGTTTTACTTTAAAAGCACAAGATGCTCAGCCTGTTGTTGGTGCCGAAACAGGAAGCTATATTTCTGTGAAAGTTCAAGTGCCTGGACATGACATTCAACAGCCACAACAATTTACGTTTGCTGACGCCCAATCTGCGGATCAATTTGTTTTTGATGTAAAACCTGAAGTAAATCATACAGAATATTCTGTTGCCAACATCTTACTTGAAAACTACAAAGCAGGTGATGTGGTTCAGGTTTCTGCGCCAGTTAAAGGCTAAATGCTTAATAAATCATTAATTTCTTGTTATTGAAAGTTCCTTTCGGGGGACTTTCAAGCTACGCTATATATACCTTTCCTCTGCCTTTAAAGACTCCATGCAACTCAATAAATTTACTGATTATGCCTTGCGTCTATTGATGTACATCTCCAGACCTAGAGACACCCCTTATACCATTGCAGAAATTGCAGAGGATTTGCATGTCTCTCAAAACCATCTGGTTAAAATTGTCCATTTCATGGGAAAACAGGATTGGATCATTACCACCCGCGGAAAAGGCGGTGGGATTCGCTTAAATGCAGAAACTTTAAATTTAAATCTGGGTTACATTGTGCGTATTCTGCAAGGCAATAACCAGATTGTGGAATGCGATACTCCAGCCTGCGTACTCCGCAGCAACTGTGGCCTTAAAGGCATTTTATATCAAGCACTTGAACAGTTTTACCAATCTTTAGATCACTATCGTTTAAGCGATGTGCTCGATCAAAGCAGCTCCAGCAAAGTCGCCACCTTATCCCCCATTTCACTGATTAATCTTTAAATCATCAGCCGAAGTTTTGCTGCTTTCAAAATGCAAAGGTCGCTTGCCTAGACGACTTCCTTTATAATGTTTCTTTGTAGATCATTTATTGAAGTTGAGTTATGCACCACAGCAGAGGAAAATCCAAAAACAGTAAGATAGCGAATGCGCCTAAGCAAAAGATCAGCTATGAGAAAAAAGTTGATTCTGCCATTACTGAATATTCTGTGCGTTCACTCAACTGGTTACGCAAAGCCGAATTCTTGATGAGTGCGCCAAAGCTCAATCTTTGTGTGGAAGATACTGGCTATGAAATTGCTTTTGCAGGCCGTTCAAATGCAGGTAAATCCAGTGCCATCAATGCATTAACCAATCAAAAACAATTGGCGCGTGCATCGAAAAAACCGGGTCGTACCCAAATGATCAACTTTTTCAGCTTAGGTAATCCTGACCAACGTCTGGTCGATTTACCGGGTTATGGTTATGCAGCCGTACCCGAAGCAATGAAACTGGTTTGGCAAAAAGAACTAGAAAACTATTTGATTCATCGCCAAAGCCTACAAGGTTTGGTGTTGTTGATGGACATTCGCCATCCCCTACAACACTTTGACGTGATGATGCTGGAATGGGCCTATTCACGTAAATTGTTTGTACACGTGTTATTGACCAAATCAGACAAATTGAACCGTGGCCCTGCATCAAAAGCGCTACAAGAAGTGCAACAGCAATTGAGAAAAATGAAGCTTAATTTCTCGATTCAGTTGTTCTCATCGATGAACAAACAAGGTTTGGAAGAACTTGCCAGCGTAATGGCAGGTCGTTTGAACTTTACCCTGGAACAATCGACTGAATTCGATTTGGATAGCATTCCAGAAGCAGATGTCGATGATCTGGATGAGCCAGTAGAATCTATGCATGAAGATGATGAGACAGTAGAGATCGAAATTGCCGACGATGTGACCGATGAAAGCAGACAAGCTGACTAATACCGATTGTCTGCCAAAATTCATCATCTATTGATATTTGAATGTCCTCTATTGCTCATCACAATTGAGGACATTTTTTTATACTGATTCTAAGTTAATGTGCTCTTGATCACGAACAGAACAACAACAGGATAAAGATAACCGCTTAATACCGAATCTACTCTGGCTGGTTTCACAACAACTGGGATATTTAATGCCTTGGTACGATCCTGTGTATGAAGCCAGAACTGAAGATGCCATCACCTATTTAGATAACTCCCCTGCCACAAAACAAGCAACCCTGAAATTCGCTTAAGACAATCACACAAATACCAAACAGTAGGGCTTTATGCCCTGCTTTTATTTGCACTACAATAAATCCAGATAAGAAAAAAAGACAAGGATAAAAGATGAAACCCTATATTTCTGTCATCACGCTTGCCGTCAAGGATTTAGAGCAGTCACTGAAGTTTTATTGTGAAGGTTTAGGCTTACATAACGAAGGCATTTTAGGTCAAGACTATGAATATGGTGCAGTCGCTTTTATAGAACTGCAATCAGATTTAAAACTCGCCTTATGGCCGCAACAAAGTATTCAGCATGACACGGGTCTGGAACTGACTCCAATGTGCCCGACTCAAATGACCCTTGGACATAACGTCTATAGTCCACTAGAAGTGGATCAAATCATGGCGCAAGCAGCACGTGCAGGTGCTCAAATTATCAAACCTGCACAAGCCACGTTTTACGGCGGATATGCAGGCTATTTTCAAGATCCTAATGGACATTTATGGGAAGTGGTATGGAATCCGTGCTGGGAAAATGATTAGGTTGGAATTTTATTCTCATCACGGGTATGACGGTCCACCACCACACTAATCATCATGTCGCCTTGCACATTGACTACAGTGCGCACCGTATCCAGTAAACGGTCAATCGGCAATAAAATGGCAATGGCTTCGGCAGGCAGACCGACCGATTGCAACACCATAATCATGGTCACCATGCCGGCACTTGGAATGCCCGGTGCACCTAACGAGGCAATCATTGCTGTTACGCAAACAATCAACTGCTGACCAATAGTTAAATCCAGCCCCATCAGATTGGCAATAAATAGAGCCGCGGCAGCTTCATACAGTGCCGTTCCATCCATATTTAATTGCGTTCCCAGTGGAATCACAAAACCTGCTGTTGCCGGACGTACCCCCAAGTTTTCTTGGGCACATTTCATGGAAAGTGGCATGGTGGCAGAACTGGAACTGGTGGCAAAAGCCGTAATCAGTGCGCTACGTGCCCCTTTAAAAAAGGTCAGCGGATTCATCTTGCCGAAAATCCACAGTAATAGCGGTAAAACCACCGCACCGTGGAAAATCGTGGTTCCCGTCACGACAGCCGCAAACTCCACCAGACGGTTCAGTACAGAAATATCCTCGGTGGAAATGAGTTTTGCCAGTAAAGCAAAAATACCAATCGGCGCCAGTCGCATCACCCAGATGATCATGAACATCATCATGTCAAAAAACTGCTGGCTGACCTGACGTACGGTTTTAAAACGCTCACCGCCATGAACCAAAGCCACCCCAAAAAATAAGGCAAACAAAACCACAGCAAGGACGTTGCCTTCAGAAAAAGCTTTAAAAGGATTAATTAAGGTATTTTGAATAAAATTGGTCAAAAATGAAGTTGGCGTTAAGGTATCCGGGGTTTGATGGGTACTCATCGCATCTTGAAACATGGCGATGTCTACGCCTTTGCCCACATCAAACAAATGCGCAGAACTGATTCCTAGAATTAATGCCAAGGTCGTGGTGGTCACGCAGCAGGCTAAAGTAATTTTCCAGACTTTGCCTAATTGCCCACCCGATTGCAAGTTAGATACACCGACCACAATTGAACTAAAAATCAGGGGAATTAACAGCATCTTTAACAAGCCAATAAAAATACTGCTGGCAATTCCCAAACCATACAAACTGGCATCAAAAAATGGGGTATTGGGATAAAGATTCAGGATAAAACCGAAAGCCACGCCTAAAATCGCAGCAATCAAAATTTGGGTGTTTAAGCTCATCTCTGCATGCTTTTATTGTTAAGTCTTGCAGGCACTATGCCATGCCCTATTTTTAGAATCGAGGAATTTTTTGTCACAAGTTCAGCATAAACAGGTAAAAGTATGATTTACACTTTGTCTGAATCATGAACGACTTACTAAATAAATGGCATAAAATCTGCTTTTGAATTACAACTAACCTACCCATAATTAAAAGAGCATACTTATGAAAAAAATAATCCTCATCACCACACTAATTTTAAGTATTGGGCAGACTTTTGCTCATTCAAGTCATGGCTGCCATAAAGATGTATCGGAAGATATTCCCCGCTGCCATTAACCCACAATCATTAAAAAACCGGACGAACTGTCCGGTTTTTTCATTTCAACTGATCGCTTACTGGGTTTCAATTTCGCGGATACGAATTAAACCTTCTTGGGTGGTGCTGCATACCAGCTCACCGTTTTGCCACATGCGACCGAAGTTCAAGCCACGTGAACTTGCACTCACCGTAGCCTCCATGTCGTATAGCATCCACTCATCCACACGGAATGGCTTATGGAAGTACATAGCATGGTCAATACTGGCACATTGCAAACTTGGCGATAAATAGCTTAAACCATGCGGACGAAGTGCCGTGGTCATTAAGGTAAAGTCTGAATAGAATGCAGCAATGGCCTGATGTAAAGAAATCTCGTCAATTTCTGGTGCAATTTGATCATGCGTCCGTAAATAGTGCGCATAAGATGGCGCTTCAGGCTGTGGTTGAAATGGATTGCTTGGATCAATCGGACGGATATCAATGTGGCGATCGCGCATAAAGCTGGCACGCACATTTTCCGGCACAAATTCCACGATCGTTTTTTTCAGCTCAGCTTCTGATTTTACCTGTTCTGGAGCAGGATATTCAGGTTCACTAATTTGATAATTTAAGCCTTCTTCCGGATAAGCAAAAGAAATCATTGCAGTAAAAATGGTACGCCCATGCTGAATGGCACGAACCTGGCGACTGACAAAACTTTTCCCATCACGCAAACGATCCACTTGATACAAAATAGGTGCATTGACATCACCGCCATACAAGAAATAAGCATGCAATGAATGTGCAGGACGATCGGTGGTATAGGATGCCGCGCGTAATGCCTGCCCCAACACCTGACCACCGAAGACACGTTTTCCGACCAAGTTGCGACTGATACCTCGGTAGACATTTTCTTCAATTTTTTCAAGGCTAAGTAATTCAACCAATTCTTGGGTTAACGCATTCATAAGCGACCTATTTTGATGTGGGATACCTGAAATGTAGGCGAAAAATTTAAATCAATCAGATAAGCTATTGCAGCTATTTTGCCACAATTCCAGATTAAAACCCTAGAGTTAGGCTGACTGCTGTGTCACATTATTTTTAGCTCATATTGGCTAAAAATACGATTTTTAACGATAAAATTTAACACTCAATATGAATTTTGTCAGAAAATGACATACTGTTTTAAATTACAATGATGCAAAACTATTTCCCCCTCAGAAAATCTGTGGTTTCGGTCATTTAAGTAGGAGTGTATATGTCCAAGAGTGGCTTTGGTCAAATGTATCGTCAGCTTTCCAGTAAGCTGCTTGACCTCGTGGTAACCCCACATGTTCTTGGTGAGGTTCCTACTGAACCGACAACTACAGAAAAAAATGCAGCAACAGATCAACCGATTAAGCAAAAAATGGTCTGCTATGTTTTACAAAATTACTCGCGTAGCAATGCACTGATTGTCGATGGTGAAACACGACGTCTCAAACTTTCACCTGCCCTAAACCCGTTAGTGGTCGGTAATCAGAAAGAAAAAGCATCGGTGTTGTTCTTGCAGCATCACAATGAAAATAATTTACTTAACCCACCACCGCATGCTTTTCCGCCACGTTTACTCCGTTTAATCGATATTTTAGAAAATCATCCTGAAGTGGATATCGAACTGATTCCTGTGACTGTGCTGTGGGGACGCTCGCCAGATAAAGAAGATTCCTGGTTCAAGCTGCTGTTTACTGATACTTGGGCAACCCCAGGTACAGTTAAACAATTGGTGAATATTGGTTTGCATGGTCGTCAATCTTATTTGGAATTCCATCAAGGGCAATCTTTACGTACGCTTGTCGATTTTGCCAAAAAGACCCATCCCAACTTATCACCAGCGACTTACATTCTAAATACCCTGAATAACTATTTAGATGGACAACGTGAAGTTGTGCTCGGCCCTGACCTGTCAGACCGTCGCAATGTGATGCATTCGTTAATTAAATCTACGGATGTGCAAGAAGCCATTCGCCGTGAAAGCATCCGCAGCAAAGTCAGCATGATTGAATCTGAACGTCGTGCGATTGGTTATTTAAACGAAATCGTTTCTGATTACTCACATTCTGCGGTGCATTTTGCCGATATGGCGCTGACCCGTTTATGGACGCAACTTTATGACGGCGTGGAAGTGCATAACTTCAGCACTGTGCGTGAACTAGCCAAAGACTACGAAATTATCTATACCCCATGTCACCGCAGTCACATCGACTATCTATTGCTATCTTATGTGATTTACAAGCGTGGCATGATGGTGCCGTACATTGCTGCAGGTGATAACCTGAATATGCCATTTGTGGGGCAATTACTCCGTGGTGGCGGTGCATTCTTTATTCGCCGTACTTTCCGTGGCAATGGCTTGTATACCACGGTATTCAAAGAATACTTGTACAGCATTTTGTCACGTAACACCCCGCTTGAATACTTTATTGAAGGTGGCCGTTCACGTACAGGGCGTTTGTTGCCACCGAAAACCGGCATGCTCGCGATGACTGTACATAGCCATTTACGCGGTCGATCAAAACCAATCGTGTTTTTGCCGACGTATATCGGTTATGAACGTCTGATGGAAGGTTCAACCTATGTTGGTGAAATGCAAGGCAAGCCGAAAGAGTCTGAATCGATTGTGGGCATTTTAAAAACCTTGCGTAAAATCGAGCGTATTTTCGGTAAAGTGCATGTGAACTTCGGTGAACCTGTGTTTTTAGATGACATGCTGAAAAAACACGGCGCAGATAAAATCAAGATTGAAAAGAATGATGATCCTATTCCGTCGGAAGTGTCGGATGCAGTCAACGGCTCTGCTCATGCGATTCTAGAAAATATTAACCGTGCTGTAGTGATTAACCCTGTTTCACTACTCTCTCTGATTCTACTGGCAACACCAAAACATACTTTAGATGAAGAAATCTGCATCAAACAACTGGATGCTTATCGCAATCTGGTCGCTGCCTTACCTTATGATGCACGCACACAAGTCACACCACTTTCAGGCAAAGAAATTATTGCCTACGGTTTAAAACTGAAACTGATTAAACGCATCAAACATGTGTTGGGCGACATTATTGCGATTGAAGACAATCAAGCCGTATTACTGACTTACTTCCGCAATAACATTCTGCATGCCTTTGTATTACCGTCTTTAATTGCTGCATTGGTTGAACATAACGGTTCGATCCGTCGTGGCGATTTGATCAATGTGATTCGCACGCTCTATCCATTCTTGAAAGCTGAATTGTTCTTAAAATGGCGAGATGATGAACTGAAAGATCAAATCTGTGCCTATGTTGAAGCATTAATTAAGGCGAAACTGATTTCTGAAGATGCGGAAGGCAACCTGGAATCTCCTGCACCAAACTCGGAAGATCATAATCAGCTGGTGGTTCTAGCTGCCCCAGTGATGCAAAGTCTTGAACGTTATTACATGACTTTGGCACTGATCACTCAGCGCGGTTCAGGCAATATTTCGACCCGTCAGGTGGAAGAACTCAGTCATTTGGTTGGTCAACGTTTGTCTGTTCTGTATGAGTTCAATTCACCTGAATTCTTTGATAAAGCCCTGTTCCAAAGCTTTATTAAGGTGCTGACTCAACAGGGCTATATTCGTAACAATGAAGATAATGCGATTGTATTTGATGAGAACTTCCAGAATGTTGCGCAGTACGCCAATCTGGTTTTGGATGATGTGACTTTACAAATGCTTCAGCACATTACCACTTTTAGTGATGAAGAGTTGAAGGAAGCTTTGGATGCGGTTGCGGCTCAACAAGCGAAACGTCGTCTGAAACGTAAGAAGAAATAATCTTCCTTGTCCTTTCCCTCTCCTTCTAGGAGAGGGAAAGGGAGAGGTCTATTAATACACTCCTAAGCTATTATAAAGTGCAAGTTAGAGCTAGGGTTGATTAAAAACCCTCATCCCAACCTTCTCCCAGAAGGAGAAGGAGCTTCAATTATTTTCTAACATCTTTAAATAACCCCCAAAACAATCTGCATGTTCCAACTCAAATCCAGTTTCAACCATCCGCTTCGCAAAAATCCGTTTTCCAGATTCCTTCTGACTTTCCAAAACCAGTTCAGGTAAATGCAGCTGCCGTTGAAACCATTGAATGGTTTCATGCAAAGGGATCGGCTGATTATTGCTGACAATATACGATTTTTCCGGATGTTCCACGTGAAGCAATTGCGCCAGGAACCGGGCCAGATCATCGATATGAATCCGGTTTGACCAGTGAATCAGAGGATAGCTTTGGGTCTGTTCAGCCAGCTTGATCATCCTCGCCACCGACGTGCCATAAATCCCTGTCGGACGAATGATGATGCATTGATTCGGGAAAGCCTGCTGATAAAGCTGTTCCATCTTTAATAGTAATTGGCCCTGCTCATCACTGGGCTGCATGATTGAATCATCATCAATCCGCTCACCCTTATTTTCATCATAAACACGGGTGGATGAAACAACTACAATCTTTTGAATTGGATGATGTTTTAATGCCTTTACGATAGGTGCAACAGAATTAACATAAGTCTGTTGATAAGCTTCGACCGTACTTTGCGAAGGTGACAGTAATACATATACCCAATCGATAGCTGGAACATGCATTAAATCTAGTTGATGGACATCCTGAATCAGATGCGTCGCAAATTCATCCGTTTTCGGACTTCGGCTAATTGTGGTAATTTGGTGGCCTTGCTGAAATAAGTGTTTAGCAACGCGCTGAGATGTTTTACCATAACCAATAAATAATATATGCATTAAACACCTGATTATATAACCTAAGTTGAGGGTAAATGGCTGCACTCCATCAATTGCAAGGGGTTGGAAACGCCTCTGCTGCTTTACTGGAAAAACTGAATATTTTCACCACAGATGACTTACTCTTTCATCTGCCGCGTGATTATGAAGATCGTAGCACGATCATCCCCATGAACCAATTGACCGTGGGGCGCAGCTATTTGCTAGAAGGCGTGGTCAGAGGTGTGGATTTTCCACCGGGTAAACGCAAATCGATGGCGGTGCTATTAGAGGATGATTTTGGCAAAGTCACCTTGCGTTTTTACCATGTCTATAAAGCCCTGACCGATCGTGCCAAAATAGGCAATCAACTGCGCATCTTTGGTGAAGTGCGTGTCGGCGCGCGTGGTTTGGAGCTTTATCATCCTGAAATCCAGCTAATCACCGAACATACCCCCTTACCCAAAACTGAACTGACCGCCATTTATCCGGCTACTGAGGGTTTAACCCAAGCCAAAATCCGTGACTATGTCAAACAGGCACTGAAACAGCACAGTGATGACCTGCCTGAATTATTGCCAGAAAAATTCACCAATGGTTATGTGCTGAAACAGGCACTGGAATATATTCATGAGCCGCCACTGAATGCAAATATGTTGCAACTGGCACAAGGCTCTCATCCGGCTCAGCAACGTTTAATCTTTGAAGAACTGGTCGCACATCAGATTAGTTTACTTTCACGTCGTGCTTACATTCAGCAAATTGAAGCCCCTTCTTTTTCACCAAGTAAAAACTTTGCCAAACAATTATTAGGCAGTTTGCCGTTTAGCCTGACCTCTGCACAAAAACGTGTCTCCAAAGAAATTGTGCTGGATTTAAAACAGAACAAACCGATGTTACGCTTGGTTCAGGGCGATGTCGGTGCGGGTAAAACTTTGGTGGCTGGCGTGGCAGCCTGTCATGCGCTTGAAGAAGGCTGGCAAGTGGCACTGATGGCACCGACTGAAATTTTGGCTGAACAGCATTATTTGAACTTTAAAAAATGGTTTGAACCCTTAGGGCTTAATGTTTCTTGGCTTTCAGGCAAACAAAAAGGTAAAGCTCGCACAGCAGCAGAACAAGGCATTAAACAAGGCACCGCCAATTTAGTGGTTGGTACCCATGCCCTGTTTCAGGAAAATGTCGAATTTGCCAAACTCGGTTTGGTAATTATTGATGAACAGCATCGCTTTGGGGTGGATCAGCGTTTGGCTTTACGCAACAAAGGCTTAAATGGCATGACACCACATCAACTGGTCATGACTGCTACCCCGATTCCACGTACGCTGGCGATGTCGGCTTATGGCGATCTGGATACTTCGGTGATTGATGAACTTCCTCCCGGCCGTACCCCGATTCAAACCGTGACCATTCCTTTAGACCGCCGTGAAGAAGTGTTAGCTCGGATTGCCAGCAACTGTGCTGAAGGCAAGCAGGCTTATTGGGTTTGTACGCTCGTAGAACAGTCTGAAACTCTGGATGCCCAAGCTGCAGAAGCAACTTATCAGGAAATTAAAGAACGCTTCCCTCATCTAAATATTGGCTTGGTACACGGCAAAATGAAAGCCGATGAAAAGCAGTCGGTAATGCAACAATTTAAAGATAATCAGCTGCAACTGCTGATTGCCACCACCGTGATTGAG
This sequence comes from Acinetobacter sp. ANC 5414, assembly GCF_013004295.1. NCBI lineage: Bacteria > Pseudomonadati > Pseudomonadota > Gammaproteobacteria > Moraxellales > Moraxellaceae > Acinetobacter > Acinetobacter sp. ANC 5414. The sequence goes on along the minus strand of NZ_JABERM010000033.1, from coordinate 145,339 downwards.
GTTGGGGTTGATGTTCCGAATGCCTCGATTATGGTGATTGAAAATGCTGAACGCCTAGGACTTTCACAATTACATCAGTTGCGTGGGCGCGTTGGACGTGGTGCAACCGCCAGTTTCTGTGCCCTGCTCTATAAAAGCCCGCTGTCGCAAAATGGACAGGAACGCTTACGCATTTTGCGTGAAAGTAATGATGGTTTTGTGATTGCAGAAAAAGACCTGGAAATTCGCGGTCCGGGTGAACTGCTCGGCACCAAACAAACTGGAGATATGGGTTTTCGGGTTGCCAAGTTAGAACGTGATGACCATCTGCTGAATCAAGCACATTATGTGGCACAGCAAATTCTCAAAGATTATCCGGAAAATGCCAATGCCTTATTAAAACGCTGGTTGCCTGAAGCACCACGATACGCTTATGTGTAGAGAATCATTTCAAAAAATATATTTGATAACCAGTACAAAATAACACGCTTAGTCAGTTAGTTATGATTGCATGAGCGGCATGGATGCTGCCGTTGTTGAAACTAAATACAAACTGTACAAAATGAACGCAAATAAAAGAAGAATAAAAACATGCTCCAATTCATTAATCCATTGCTCCACAAAGTAATCCAGAGCATTTCGCCTTGTGTACTTTGTGGAATCGACCGACAGCAACACCATTCACTGTGTGAAGATTGCTGGCAACAATTGCCGTGGTCTAAAGGTACTGTTCAGCGACAGGAAATGGATATTCAGGTGGCTTGTCATTATAACTACCCGATTGATCGCATTATTCAAAAATTTAAATATGAACAACAGCTGCATTTTCAAAACCTGCTTGCAGGCACCTTACTGGAACTTCGCCCATCCAAAATTCAAGCCATTGTCCCGATGCCGATATCAAATGAACGACTGGTCAAACGCGGTTACAACCAGTCTTTGGTACTGGCTAAAATCATGGCCAAAGCACTGAATATTCCAATATGGCAACCCATCACCCGTTTACAACAGCATTCACAAAAAGGCTTAAGCCGGTTGGAACGTCTTGAAGATATTGAACAACAATTTCAGATTAATACCACATCCAAACTTCGTTATCGCCGTGTACTTATTTTAGATGATGTCGTGACTACAGGCAGTTCCATCTATGCTTTAAAACAAAAGCTTGAGGAACTCGGTTGTCAGAAAATTTATGCTGCATGTGTCGCGAGTGCGGAGATTTAAAGGCTGCTCTGCTTTTAGGAAATAAAGGGGACTGATTTCCCTCATCTCCTTGCAGAATACATTCCTCACTTTAGAGGAGAAGGAGTCATTTTCCTTTTAAGCAAATTAAATGACAGAGCTTTCGGTTAAAAATTGCTTCACCCACGGCATTACAATTTCAGTGGTTAAGGGCGCAAGTTTAGTTTGCTGATCATCTAAATCAACCCACTTCATTTCTGCAATTTCTGCATCAATTTTTGGTGCATGATCCAAAGTCACCACATAAACATAGCTCACCAATAAATGATCTGGCTCATTGGCTGTGGCTGTTTCAAAGCGACCGACAAATTGCTCAATCGATGCCTGACAACCAATTTCTTCCTGAATTTCACGCAGCATGGTTTGTTCAGGAGGTTCATTCGGTTCCAGTTTCCCGCCCACCTGCATAAAACATGAGGTATGGCGTTTACGCACCACTAAAAGCTGTTGTTGATCATTTAAAATAATGGCTGCTGCCACAGTAATGATTTTCATGCATGTTTCACCAATGCTTCTTGATCCACCATGCCCCATTTCGGTTGTGGCGCTTGGAAAGCATCAAATTGCTCTAAAATATCTTCAATAGAATCTGAGGCAATAATGCTGTCAGAAAAACGTGGATGAGTAAAACCTTTCACTGTGGTCAGATGAATAAATTTCAGCAAATCATCATAAAAACCCGCCACATTTAAAAATGCACACGGCTTTAAATGAATACCCAATTGTGCCCAAGTCCACTGCTCAAAAATTTCTTCCAAAGTTCCAGCACCACCCGGTAAAGCAATAAAAGCATCGGAAAGTTCCGACATTTTGGTCTTGCGTTCATGCATATTCGCAACCACATGCAATTCAGTTAAATGTGGATGCGCAAGCTCGCGGTCGACCAATGCATTTGGGATAACGCCTATAACTTTACCGCCCGCCTGTAAGGCACTATCCGCAACAATACCCATCAAACCTGAACGACCACCACCATAGACCAGTGTTTTACCTTGCCGAGCAATTGTTTGACCCATTTTCTGTGCAGTGTCCAAAAAAATGGAATCTGTCCCCACAGCTGAACCACAAAAAATTGCGATTGATTTCGTCATTTTTTCACCATGTTTTGAAGATATCATACTAATAAAGTAAATTTTCAGGAGATTTTTTAACAAATAAGCGATTCAATCAGTGTTTTTATTCAATTCCTTGTCTAAAATACACCCATCGATTAACCTATACTGCGCAGGGAAAAGACAGCATGCTTGAAGCCTTTTATGCCACAGAGCGCGGTAGTTTGGAAGATGCCACTATTAATGGGGGCTTCGATCTTCACCCAGATTTAGTGTGGATTGATTTAATTGCTCCATCACAAGAAGAACAACAATGGGTATTAGATGCTTATGAACAGAATTTACCCACACTAAAATCATTAGAAGACATTTCCTCATCAGCACGATTTTACCGTGATGATGACGGTATTTTACACATCAGCACCTACTTTTTAACGAAAAATAAAAACTTTCAGGTTGATGGCGAAACAGATGACGATTCGAGTATTTTAGCCACTGTACAAACCGTTGCTTTTATTCTGCACAAACAACATCTGTTTACTTTGCGTGGTGAAAAGCTGGTTGCATTCCGTGCCTTTCGTGCCCGTGCGCGCCGTAATGATTACGAAATTGATTATAAAGACCCCACCTGGGTGTTACTGGGTCTGCTTGAAGCCAAACTGGATGAACTTGCGGATATCCTGGAAGATATCCACAAAGACCTGGAAAAATATTCCACCGAAGTGTTGAACAACCGTCATCGTGAACAAATGCTCGATTTGGATGACATGATTACGCGTCTGGCACAATTAGAAGACATGCTTGGAAAAGCGCAATTGTGTTTAATTGACTTACGCCGTGTGCTGACTTTCTTGTCTCGCCCACGTGCTTTGGGCAGTCATATTTACGATGCGGATATTCGAGAGCTCAGTGAAGACGTGCGCTCCCTTGTTGAACATGATGCCTTCTTATTCCAGAAGGTTCGATTCTTACTGGATACCACATCTGGATTCATTAACACCGAACAGAATGACACGATTCGTCGATTCTCGATCTTGCCAAGTATGCTCGCTCCACCGATGCTGGTGGCCAGTGTTTATGGCATGAATACCGACGTACTGCCTTTTGCGAGAGGAACAAGCAGCTTCATTATGGTCGGTATTATTTTGGTCGCTTTCTTTATTGGACCATTGATTTATTTCCGCTGGAAAAAATGGATTTGAGCGAACTTTAAAGCCCTGCTTTTAAAGCGAAGCGCAAGAAACGCTCCCGATTTGATAAATGCCTATTTGCAGACAATAAAAAAGCACCTTTCGGTGCTTTTTTATTGTGTGTGTTCAGTCAATCAATTGCAGATCATTTTGCAAATGACAGGCTTGAATAATTTTCATCATTTTTTCAGGCACAGCTTTAAACTGGATGCCTTGTGCTTTCGGAGTTTGACGTAACCAGCGAACCAATACCGCCAAAGCCAAAGTACTACCTTGCTCTAACTGTGCCAAATTCACCACTACAGGAAACTGATTTTGAGATTGAATCAGTTTCAAACCCTGCTGGTAATAGCTTTCAGCATTTACATAATCTATTTTTCCAGAAACCTGTAATTCCTGATTAATGATTTCAATCACCGAACACCTACTTAGTTATTTTTTATTAACAGCTACATCTGCATCTGGCTTGAAGTTTGCAATCGCTTTATCCAAGTTACCGCCATTCAGTTTTACGGTTGAAGCAAACTGATTACGGAACTGCAAACCTAAATCAATGCCCGAAACATTAATGTTGCGGATTTTCCATTGATTGCCTTTATCCACCAATTGGAAAGATACAGGAATTTTTTCACCTTTGTTATTAAAGTCCATCGTCACAACAGGGTTTTTACTGTTGGTGTCTTTGTATGGACGAAGGCTATAAGATTGATTTGAGAATTTGGCAAATGCACTACCGTAATTTTCGATTAAAGTTTCACGGAAGTTACGTTCAAATTGAGCACGCTGGGCAGCGGTACTGTATTGATTGGTCGCATAGGTACCCATCACAATACGGGTAAATGATTGTGAATCAATATATGGGTCAAGATTTTGACGTACAATAGCTTTCACTGCAGCCGGATTATTTTGCAATTTCGCATTATCCGCTTTTAAGCGTGAAATCAGACTATCCGCAACTTTTTTAACAAAAGCAGGCGGTGCTTCTGCCGGTGCTGCAAATGCAGTAGTCGCCATCATTATTGATAAAACACTAGCTGCAAGTGTCTGTTTAACTAAAGTATTCACTAAAACTTCCTCTCCAAATTATTCAACAAATGATGTTTCTGCATCAGTTGATTCACCCGATGGCTTTGCATCTGCCGCTTTTGCCGATGATTTACCCGCACCACCAGTAATAAACTTACTAATTAAATCTTCAAGATCCATAGTACCCTGAGTATTGGCAATACTTTCACCACGTTTCACGTAGTTCAAACCACCGCCCGGTACCACTTTTAAGTATTTTTCACCCAATAAACCATTGGTCGCCACCATAATATAAGCATCTTCATCAATACTGGTGATGGAGCGCATGTTATCCAAAAGTTGTTTTTCCATTTCTTTTTGTTTCGCAGGCGTCGCTTCAGTATATTCTGTGCTATAGCGCAGTTCTTCTAAAGCATTGGCTTCCACCGTTTTAAGCTGTTCTTTATTAAATGAAGTCAGCTTACCATCCAATTCGAAATGTACTGTCGCCAAACGCGATACCGGATCAAGGGTAATATCAGTCACCCGACCAATTGTAACCCCACTCATGGTGACTTTTGCGCGCGGTTTTAAACCATTCACATTGTCAAAACTTGCGGTCATGTCATAGCTATCGCGCAGGTTGGTTCCCACCAGACCACTCACTTTCATGGCCAAGAAAAATAATGCAATACCGGTAAGAATGACAAAAATACCTACGGTCAGCTCACTTGTACGTGATTTCATTAAACACCTCCAAACATGACCGCAGTCAACACAAAATCAGAACCTAAAACACACAATGAGGAATACACGACTGTTCGCGTAGTGGATGTTGCAATCCCTTCAGAAGTCGGCACACAGGCATAACCCTGATACACTGCAATCCAGGTACAAAGTACTGCAAAAACTAGACTTTTAATAATGGTGCCGTTGAAAATATCTTTATAGAATTGCACGCTATTTTGCATCCCGCTCCAGAAGGAACCTTCATCCACCCCTAAAAAATCGACGCCTACCATTTTACCGCCCATGATGCCAATGGCACCAAAAATGATCGATAACATCGGCAGACTGACAATACCTGCCCATAAACGGGGTGAAACGATACGTTTCAACGGATCGACACCGATCATTTCCATACTGGCCAACTGCTCTGTCGCTTTCATCAAGCCAATTTCAGCCGTTAAAGCCGAACCGGCACGACCTGCAAACAACAATGCAGCAACTACAGGAGCCAGCTCTCTTAATAGCGTTAAAGATACCATCGTGCCGAGCATGGCTTCTGAGCCAATATTGACCAAAATGGAATAGCCTTGTAAGCCCAGCACCAAACCAATGAACAAACCTGATACGGCAATAATCAATAAAGACATCACACCAATACGGTGCATTTGGTAAATAAACAGTTTGACCCCGAGCCAGGTCGGCATGGAAAATAGGATTTGCAGCAACATCTGGGTTGCCACACCAATACCCTGCACACGTTCAATGACGCGTCTACCTAATGAGGCAATAGCATTCATGAACGCACCTCATCACTTAAATAAGCCTTATGACTAAACTGATAATCGACAGGACCTTCGGCAGCACCGGTTAGGAACTGACGGACAAATGCCGATTCATGTTGTTTTAATTCAGCAGGCGTTCCCTCACCCTGAATGACACCTTCAGCGATAATATAGATGTAATCGGCAATCGATAAGGTTTCCCCGACATCATGCGAGACAATGATCGTGGTTAAATCCAGTGCTTCACGCAAGGTCCGAATTAAACGCGTGAGTACCCCTTTCACAATCGGATCTTGTCCAGCAAAGGGTTCATCATACATGATCAGTTCTGGATCAAGCGCAATGGCCCGTGCCAAGGCGACACGACGGTTCATCCCTCCAGATAGCTCTCCAGGCATAAACTTTTCAGTACCGCGTAAGCCCACCGCTTCCAGTTTAAGTGCCACCAGTTCTGCAATGAGATGTTCAGGGAGTTGGGTATGTGCACGTAACGGAAAAGCCACGTTTTCATAGACGCTCATATCGGTAAACAGAGCACCACTTTGGAATAGCATGCCCATACGTGCCCGAGTCGCAAATAATTCTTGGCGCGACATATGTGCAATATCTTTTCCATCCAATAAGACTTGCCCATGGTCTGGAACGAGCTGCCCAGCAATCAGACGCAGCATGGTTGTCTTACCTGTACCTGAAGGCCCCATAATGGCGGTAATCTGACCACGCCGAATCTTTAAACTGACATGATCGAAAATGACACGTTTCCCTCGTTTAAAGCTCAAATCATTGACTTCAATCCAAGATTCAGCTTGTTGAGGTATTTGATTATTCATAGCTGAGCGTTTTCCTACATTTTTTCAGCATGCATACTATAAAAGGATTAAAGTTTAAAATGTTACTTTTAGATAAAAGCTAACCAATCCAGTGAATGTTCTAATGAATTTAATTGTAATTCTTTTTTTTATAAAAAACAGATATAAAAACAGGACACTGTGTTACAGAACAGAGTTATAGATATAGTACCCAATATTGCATAACAATAAGGCCAAACCAATATAAGGCATAATCACCTCTTGATTAAAATTCCAAATATAATGAGCAGATTTATTGTTCATATTTAACGATTTTAAAACAAAACATGATTGAGTATACATTTTTATCTTATAAGATCAAAGATTAATCCATAAAAAAACCGGTGTTTCCACCGGTTTTTTCTATCTAAATCTAACGATTAAATTAGTCGTTAAATTTACGACGTGGACGATCTTCGCCACCAAAAGCTGGACGTTCGCCACGTGGTTTGTCATCAAAGCTACGACGTGGACGATCTTCACCACCGAAAGTACGCTTAGGACGATCATCGCTGAAAGAACGTTGCGGACGATCACCAAAACCGCCTTCACGACGTGGAGCTGGACGATCACCGAAATCACGACGTGGAGCTGAACGATCACCTTCACGAGCTGGTTTGTAATCTACACGGTTGCCACGGTTGTCATCATTCGAACGTGGTTTGTCACCAAACGAACGTTGTGGACGATCACCAAAACCGCCTTCACGACGTGGTGCTGGACGATCATCGAAAGAACGTTGTGGACGATCACCGAAACCACCTTCACGACGTGGCGCTGGACGATCACCGAAATCACGCTTTGGACGGTCATCAAAAGAACGTTGTGGACGATCACCATAACCGCCTTCACGACGTGGTGCTGGACGATCACCGAAATCACGCTTTGGACGATCATTGCCATAAGAAGGACGTTCGCCACGTGGTTTGTCATCGAAGCTACGTTGTGGACGATCATCACCGCCTTCACGACGTTTGAAGTTGCTTTCGCCTTCAAAACGGCTACGACCACCACCAAAACCACCACGACCGCCATCACGACCACGACCGCCGCCAAAACCACCACGACCGCCATCACGACCACGACCGCCGCCATCACGACTACCGCGTGCAGGAGGTGGAGATGGCTCAAGACCTTCAATTTCAGACACGTTTAAACGTGCATCCAGGAAGTCTTCAAGCGCACGGATTTTACCGCGTTCACGGTAAGTCGCCAAAGTAATTGCATTACCTGTACGACCGGCACGACCTGTACGACCGATACGGTGTACATAGTCTTCGTTTTTCATCGGTAAACCGAAGTTGATTACGTGTGAAATTGTTGGTACGTCAAGACCACGCGCCGCTACGTCCGTAGCAACCAGGATTTTTGCACGACCTTCACGAATGCTGCGTAAACGACGGTTACGAACAGTCTGTGGCATAGCACCGTGAAGTGCTACAACTGATAGACCTGCTTCAGCAAGTTCTTCAGCCAACATGTCTGTATCTTCTTGAGTGCTTGCAAACACAACTGCTTGATCTACTGATTCATCAGATAACCAGTGAGTAAGCAATTTTTTCTTGTGTTCAAAGCCATCAGTCCAATGCAATGTTTGAGTGATGTCAGTATTTGTAGAGTGACCAGTTTCGATCGCAATACGCATAGGATTATTCATCATGCGTTCAGCAAGCGTGATGATACGCGGTGCAAACGTTGCAGAGAACATCAAAGTTTGTTTACGGTTAGCCGCTAAATCACCAATTGCTTCTAGGTCTTCAGAGAAACCCAAGTCAAGCATACGGTCAGCTTCATCGACGATTAACGCGTCAACCATGTCAAGTTTAATTTGACGACGGTTTACAAGATCAAGTAAACGACCTGGAGTCGCAACGACAACTTGTGCACCTTTTAATTGTTGAATTTGTTTACCGAAAGGCATACCACCCATGATCGCAGCAACACGAACACCTTTCATATGACGAACAAATGCAATCGCATCTTGACATACTTGTTGTGCTAATTCACGAGTAGGAGAAATCACAAGAATATTCGGTTGAGTCACCGCTTTCATGCGATCTTTAAATGATACAAGCGTATCTTGATTTGCTAAACCATTTAAAGTAGGTAACAAGAATGCAGCAGTTTTACCAGAACCTGTTTGGCTTGACACAAGAAGGTCTTTACCTTCAAGTGCAGCTGGAATCGCTTGTTCTTGTACAGGAGTTGGTGTAGTAAAACCTAAACCTTCGATCGCTTGTGTTAAAGACTCATCGAGGGAAAAATCAGCAAAAGTTTTGCTCATAGAGAGTGTTCACCCTGAAGTGGGTGCTCCATTTAATAAATTACAATATGGACATCGGCAAAAAGCGGCACAGCAAATAGAGCTGAAAAATAAGGATTCAGCAGCGATCCGAATAACGACGATGTGGATATAACGCACGTATATGATTACGGCCGCAAACCTGAAGGAATCGCTTAAGCGATTGGGGCGCGAAGGATATGTCCTCTCTATGGACAGGACGCGCATACAATGATTAGAAGATAATGTTCAGGTAAAGAACGGAAATTTAAGTGCGTGGCGGCATAATAACAGAATCATTTTAAAAAGTAATCATTTTTTTCGATCGAATTATGAATTGGTACTGTTTTTTTCAGTAACAGTCTATTTTACAACTCAATTTTGTTTATTTTTTAATCGTAAATTTTTTAATTGCCCCCGTTCTTAATATCATTCCTTAAAAGGGATCAAAACCAGCATTAAAGATGAATATCAACTTTGTGTAGCAATAAAAAAGCCCTCACATGGAGAGCTTTTCTTTGTCATATCACTCGATTAAATCGGTATTACTTTGCGGCTTCACCCCAAGCTGGAACGACAGCTTGCATTAAAGGTTTGAGCATTTTCATAGAGCAAGCAATTACTTGACCATTGTCCATAGAATCGGCACCACCACGTGCATCCACTACAGTACCACCTGCTTCTTTTACGATTAACTCGCCTGCAGCGATATCCCAAGGTTTCAAACCAAGTTCGAAGTAGCCATCAAGACGACCTGCAGCAACATACGCCAAGTCTAACGCAGCAGAACCTGAACGACGGAATTGTGCACCCGCTTCAGTCACGTTTAATAATGAATCAAAATGGTTTTTCGCATAAGAAACCACTTCACCGTTACGTTTATTACGGTAAGCATGACCTACAGCCAAGAAGGTCTTGTCTAGGTTATCTTTAATATTTACGCGAATACGACGTTGATTCATCATGGCACCGCGGCCACGACTTGCAGAGAAAAGCTCGTCTTTCACAGGGTCATAAATAACACCGTGTTGAGTTACGCCTTTATGTTGAACTGCAATTGAGATACAGAAATGTGGAAAACCGTTAATGAAGTTTAAAGTACCGTCCAAAGGATCGATCACCCAACACCAATCGGCGTCGTGACCTTTACCTTCTTGCAGACCAAACTCTTCACCAAGGAAGCTGTGGTTTTTATAGCTTTTACGTAGAGTATCGATAGTCAACTGTTCCAAATAACGATCTACACGCGTTACCGGACCATCAATCCCTTTTTCTTCGACTTGTAGATCGAGTTTATGACGATTTTGATGCGCTTTTAAAAGCTCTTGACCAACTAATTGAGCCGCACGCGCAGCCATAACCACCATAGGTTCCATTGAACACCCACTACAAATTTGAAGATACTGATAAAGAATAATGCATAAAAGCCCTCACATTTTAGCAAATATGAGGGCTTTTAGGGGAAAAATGTTTCTAAAATTTAATTCATCATGATGAAACGGTTTGCACAAGCTTTAGCCAAGCCAATTCAATTGATTTTTCAATGCCTTTGGCATCCAGTCCAGCCTGTTGCAACATTTGTGCATGTGATGCTTGGTGCATGAAAATATCAGCTAAGCCTAAATTTAAAGTCGGTTTAACAATTTGTGCTTGAGCCAGATATTCATTGACCGCACTCCCCGCACCTGCCATCACTGCATGTTCTTCAACCGTCACAAATAAACTGGTGGTGCTGGCAAGTGCTGCAATCATCTGCTCATCTAACGGTTTCACAAAGCGCATGTTGACGACACGAACGCCCACATCATGTATTTGTGCCACTGCTTGTGCAGCTTCAATCGCAACCGTTACACGACTACCAAATGCCAGAATACTAATCTGTTCATCTTGCTGTTCATTAAAACTGGCCACAATTTCTGCTTTACCAATCTCTAAAGCAGTCAATTGTTGTTGAATTTCAACACCGATACCATTTCCACGCGGATAACGTACCGCTGCAGGACCATTGTATTGATAAGCTGTATGCAACATCTGACGACATTCATTTTCATCTTTAGGCGCCATAATCACCATATTCGGTACGGTACGCATAAAGGCATAGTCATAAGCACCGGCATGAGTTGGGCCATCTTCACCGACCAAACCGGCACGGTCGATGCCAAAGGTCACATCTAAATTCTGTAAAGCGACATCATGCACCAGTTGATCATAACCACGTTGCAAGAAGGTCGAATAAATGGCAACCACCGGTTTTAAGCCTTCGCAAGCCATACCTGCAGCCAAAGTCACGGCATGTTGTTCAGCAATTGCGACATCGAAAAAGCGTTCAGGAAATTGCTTGGCGAACTGCACCATACCTGAGCCTTCACACATTGCCGGTGTAATCGCGAGTAAGCGATCATCTTGTGCAGCTTCGTCACACAGCCATTGTCCAAATACATCCGAATATTTAGGGGCTGTATTTACTGCAGGCGTTGAATTTATTTTGCTGATCGCATGATATTTAATCTGATCTGCTTCAGCAGGTGCAAAGCCCTTGCCTTTTTTGGTATAGACATGAATTAAACGCGGACCTTTACGTTTTTTCAGTGCCTCAAAAACTTGTACCAGTTGATTGATATCATGACCATCGAAAGGACCGAAGTAGTCAAAACCAATGGCTTTAAATAAATTGTCTGCGGCATCTGTTGCTGCACTATGTAAACGAGCATTATAGGTCCATGCAGGATGCGGCTGAATATAAGCATCACCCTCATCGGACACATTCACCGAATGACCACGTTCCCAAATGGCAGCCAGGTGTTTGGCAAAACCACCGGTACTGCATGAAATAGACATGTCATTGTCATTCAGCACCACGATTAAATCAGCATTGTGTGCCACCGCATCGTTCATGGCTTCAAAAGCCATCCCTGCGGTCATTGCACCATCACCGATAATCGAAACCACTTCACATGGGTCTTTTTGATAACGACGTGCCAGTGCCATACCCAGTCCAGCTGAAATTGCTGTTGATGAATGGCCTACACCAAAAGTATCAAAAACTGATTCTTCACGGGATGGGAAAGCTGCCAAGCCATCTTTGGCACGAATGGTGGTCAATTGCTCACGGCGACCAGTCAAGGCTTTATGCGGATAAGCCTGATGACCCACATCCCAAATAAGACGGTCATGCGGGGTATTAAAACAATAGTGCAAAGCCACCGTCAGTTCAATCACACCCAGATTGGCACCAAAATGCCCGCCACTTTGTCCTGCTGCATACAAAATGTACTGACGTAACTCATCCGCCACTTTTTCTAATTGGCTGCGCTCGAGCAATCGTAATTGTTGGGGATGATCAATTGCATCCAGCAACGGTGTTACAGGGCGATGAGTCGGTATTTCTGTATACAACATAAATGGCAAAGCCTTCTAAAGCCTGGCAAATCCTAAGCTAGGTAAATGGGTTATTCGAGCACAAGCAAGTGTCGAATTGTATCACCTTTAAATCAGCCACATTTCTAGCGATGCAGTTTAGAGGCAGATCTCTACACTGGGTGTTTGTTCATGAGCGAGATTATCCTGAATAATCTTACTATTTATCAACCATTATCGTTCGCTTTATACAAAAAAGAAAATCTTCTGCATAATTTCATCATAGCAATTCTACCAATGTCCAAGCATTACGCTATACTTTAGCCAATTAATGAACTATTTGACGGGTTAAGCAGTGCCTATAGAATTTGTCGCAACTTCAAGATTACCAACCGCTTTTGGTGAATTTAAAATCACTGTATTTCAAGATCCTCAAACCGGTGAAGAACATGTCGCACTTTCTAAAGGACTCGAAATTCCACCGACCGATCCGGTACTGGTTCGGATTCACTCTGAATGTTTAACCGGTGATGCCTTTGCCTCACTGAAATGTGATTGCGGACCACAACTCCAGGCCACCATGAAACTCATTAATGAAGTCGGTCAAGGCGTGATTTTATACTTGCGCCAGGAAGGTCGTGGTATTGGACTAACCAATAAAATTCGCGCCTATGCCCTGCAAGATCAGGGACATGATACCGTGGATGCCAATCTGATGTTGAATTTACCTGCAGATGCGCGACGTTATGACATGTGCACCATCATGCTGGATCATTTAAAGGTCAAACAAGTTAAACTGGTGACCAATAATCCTTCAAAAATTGCAGCACTAGAAGAACTGGGTATTGATGTGATAGATCGTGTTCCCCTCACCGTGGGCTTAAATCCGTTCAATGCAGAATATCTAAAAACCAAACATGAACGCATGGCGCATATGTATAAGAAAGGCGATTTTTAAATCCTACTTATTTTATAAATCTCCCCTCACCCTTCTTTGAAAAAGAGGGGAAAAAGCCTCACTTTTTTAAAGGGAGGTTGGAGGGATTAAATAACATTAAATCGTCATCGAGAAAATCCGGTTTTCAGGCTTTTTACGCTTTAAGTGCAAATCAAACGCCATACAGATATTGCGTACAAAGGGCTTCCCTTTTTCTAAAATCGTGACCGACCGGTTCTCAATTTTAATCAGTTCATCCTGCTGCATTTCTTCAAGTTGCATCAACACTTCATCAATTTCAGGAAATTGCATCTCGGCATCTAGCCATGACGTTGTAAACGTACACATCAAGTTCAGGATATGTTTACGAATCATTAAATCTTCTGTGTTGAGCACATGGCCTCGATACACAGGAATTTCATTATTTTCCAAACGTGTGTAATAGTCTTCCAGTTTCTTTTCATTCTGGGCAAAGCTGTACCAACTGTCGCTAATCGATGAAATGCCCAAGCCAATCATCACCTGCGTTTTAGATGCGGTATAGCCCATAAAGTTGCGATGTAAAGTCCCTTCTTGAAAAGACTGATACATCCCATCTTTTTCCAAGGCAAAATGATCCATGCCAATTTCATGATAGCCCTGTGCGAGTAATTTATTTTTACCCTCCTCATAGCATTGGCGCTTCAACTCATCTTTGGGTACATCAGCATCTTTAAAACCACGCTGACCATTGCCTTTAATCCAAGGCACATGTGCATAGCTATAAAAGGCCAAGCGATCTGGCATTAAACGGTTGGTCTGGTCGATGGTATTTAGCACATCTTCCAGATTCTGGAACGGCAAACCAAACACCAGATCATGCGAAATTGACTCATAGCCAATCTCTCTCGCCCATTGTGTAACCCGTTCTACATGCTCAAAAGGCTGAATGCGATGAATGGCTTTTTGCACGTTTTCATTATAATCCTGCACTCCGTAACTGACCCGACGAAAGCCCAAATCATACAGGGCTTGTAAATGCTCTTTGGTCGTATTGTTGGGATGTCCTTCAAAGCTAAATTCGTGCTGGGGTGCAATTTCGGCTTTAGACAAAATGCCTTGAATCAGTTGTTGTAAGTGTTCTACTGAAAAGAAGGTCGGCGTTCCCCCACCCAAATGAATCTCTTTAATGACTGGCTTATCTTCAAGAAGTTCGCAATACAAGTGCCACTCTTTCAACACTGCCTGTATATAAGGCTGTTCCACCTCATGGCGTTTGGTGACCCGTTTATGACAGCCGCAGAAGGTGCATAAACTTTCACAAAATGGCAGATGGATATAAAGACTAATCCCCTCACTTTGATTGGATTCATCAAAAGATCGTTTTAGTGTTTCTTTCCAAAGCTGTAAAGAAAACAAGTCCTCTTGCCAATAGGGCACCGTCGGATAACTGGTATAGCGCGGCCCCGGAACATTATATTTTTGGATTAAAGAACTTGCCGGCTTTGACATCAAGATTGCCCCATTTTAATTAACCACGCTGACCTAAGATGCACAGTCTGCTTTTCCTTATTGTGCTGAGCTTGATCAATGAATTCAACCCAGCCTTTTAGTCGGAATATCTTGAATTTATTTTCCATTTTAAAAAAGCATCACGGCTTTTCCCAATCAGATCAATTGGTAAAAATCCCTTAATTTTTTTATGATTTTATGTTTTGATGTATGCATTCTCTATCTTTCCCCATGAGGGTTCTGATGCAGCATCCTAATTCCGCTGATATTCAACGCGTTCGCGAATTTCTCCTCGATTTACAGGCACGTATTTGTGCAGGTCTAGAACAACGAGAATTAGAGAGTGGTGGCACTGCTCATTTTGAGATTGATGATTGGGAACGCCCGGAAGGTGGTGGCGGCCGTTCACGTGTTTTACAAAATGGAACCGTGATTGAAAAAGGTGGGGTGATGTTTTCTCACATCAACATTTCAAAATTACCGGCCTCTGCAACTGAACGTCATCCACAAATTGCCGGTGCAAAAGCACAGGCTATGGGCGTGTCGTTGGTCATTCATCCAAAGAACCCTAATGTTCCAACCTCACATGCCAACGTGCGTTTGTTTGTTGCCGAGCCTGAAGGACAGGATCCAGTGTGGTGGTTTGGGGGTGGTTTTGACTTAACCCCCTTCTATCCAAATGATCAAGACGTGTTGACCTGGCACCAGAAAGCCCATGATCTTTGCGCGCCATTTGGTGAAACGGTTTATGCGGAACACAAAAAGTGGTGTGATGACTACTTCTATTTAAAACATCGCGATGAACAACGTGGCGTGGGTGGATTGTTCTTTGATGATTTAAATCAGTGGGATTTTGAAACCTGCTTTAAATACATTCAAGCAGTCGGTAATGGTTATTTGGAAGCGATCTTGCCGATTTTCCAGCGCCATCAGAATCAACCTTATAGCAAAGCGCAACGTGATTTCCAACTCTACCGTCGTGGTCGTTATGTGGAATATAATTTGGTTTATGACCGTGGCACCTTGTTTGGCCTACAAACCGGTGGTCGGATTGAATCGATTTTAGTCAGTATGCCGCCGCTTGCCGCTTGGTCGTATCGTCCGGAATGGGAAGAAAATTCTCCTGAAAAACGCTTAACTGACTATTATTTAAAACCACAGGATTGGTTGACTGAACTTCAATAGTTAAAAATATATTTAATCCCTTTTTCCATTTTGGATGAAGGGATTTTTTATATTTATTATTTTCTTTGTACATAAAATTAGATGCTTAGAACAATAAAAAAATTTAAATCAATATTTTCATGTCATCAAAAATTCATCATATTTTACTTATAATAATTCTACCGACATATTTCCTTACAGCACTAGACTCTGTAGATTTTATAAAATCGTTTAGACTGAGAAAATCAATTTACTATTCACACATATTTAAAAAGCACATATCAATTAAAAAAATCGTGCTTTAGGAAGCCTACAATGTTAGATAAAATTTTAAATCACAAGGTGATTCTATTTTGGTCCATTTTCACCCTAATCCTATGTTCCATCGCCATCACATTCTCATCAGACAATAACCTTTCTGATCGTTTATCGATTACATTTACTGTCTTTGCAGGGTTTGCCTTGTTTTTTACCGCAGCAATGTGGTTAGAAGATATGGTTCATGAAATCTGTAATCCTTAATATTATTTCAATCCGCTTTAATTCTCTGAACCTAACTCAATTACTTTTATACCTGCTTAACTTTTCATTTTTCCCTGCCTCTGCCTTTAGCCTGGTTTAAAAATCACGTATATTGAATGCCATTTCCGCACATGGACCTTGTGAAATGAGCAAACAATTCGCGGTGGTTGGGCATCCAATCGAACAGTCACGTTCGCCAGAACTTCATCATGCTTTTGCCAAAAAAACAGGGATTGACCTGAATTACAGCAAACGTCTTGCTCCTCTTGATGGTTTTGAAGCCAGTATCCAGGCGTTCTTTGCCGAGGGTGGCATCGGCATGAACGTAACCGTGCCTTTTAAGGAACAAGCGTTTGCACAGTGCCAAGTCCTGACGGAACGTGCCAAAATTGCCAAAGCGGTAAATACCTTGTGGATGCAAGATGGCAAGCTGCATGGTGATAACACCGATGGTCAAGGCTTGGTAGATGCGATTAAAGCCCTGGATTGGAATCTGGACAATACCGATCTTTTAATTATTGGTGCTGGTGGGGCAACACGCGGTGTGGTCTACCCTTTGGTTCAGGCTGGCGTGAAAAAAATCGTGATTGCCAATCGTACCCTTGCCCGTGCTGAACAACTTGTTGCCGATTTAAAAGATGCAGTTCCACAAGCAACACTGGCTGCAATCTCTTTAGATGATTTGGCGGGTGAGTTTGATCTGGTCATTAATGCGACCTCTGCCAGCCTAAGTGGCGATGCTCTGGTTTTACCTGAATCTTTACAGTTTAAACATGCCTATGAAATGGCGTATGGCAAACCGTCGAGCTTTTTAGATCAAGCCAAAGCTCGTGGTATTCCAACTTCAGAAGGTTATGGCATGTTGGTGGGTCAAGCGATTGAATCTTTCTCCATCTGGAATGGTGTAAAGCCAGCCCTGAAAGATTTTCTTTAACAGTTTGAAATAAAGTGAGTGGAAAGAAGTAAAATCTTGCTTCTTTCCACTATTGCACATAAAAAATTTAAACTGGCTTTTATGACCTCATGCTTCATTCATTAAAGCGGATGAAAATGATTAAAACATTCACCTATCCAAAACTTAAGACAGGTACTAACACTATAATTTAATTATTATTTACAATATTTGTTTGCATCAAGCACATTAAAAATGTGAAGCAAACAATATAATCAGTTACATTAAGAGCTAAATTCATCTATTTATAATTCGCCTTTCTGACATTTTTACAAGGCTACACCATCAATGTATTTTGATGAACAATGTGAATAATCAAACTATCGATTCGGATAATCCAAAACTATTTCTAAATTAGGATTAACATTATGCCAACTTATAAAGCTCCTTTACACGACATTCGCTTTTTAATGAATGAAGTTTTTGATTACCCAGAACATTACAAAACTTTATCAAATGGCGAAGCTGCCGATCCTGACACTGTAGACATGATTCTTGAAGGGGCAGCAGATTTTTGTGAAAACGTACTCTCTCCTTTAAACCAGTCGGGTGATGAAGAAGGCTGTCATTTTGAAAACGGCGAAGTTAAAACACCAAAAGGCTTTAAAGAAGCCTATGACCAATTCGTACAAGGTGGCTGGCAAGGTCTGTCTTATCCTGAAGAGTTTGGTGGTCAAGGCTTACCGATGTCACTTAACCTGATCAAATCTGAAATGATGGGTACAGCGAACTGGTCATTCACCATGTATCCAGGTTTGAGCATGGGCTGTATGAATACCATCATGCAGTTCGGAACTGAAGAACAAAAAAATATCTATATGCCGCATTTAACTGCGGGAACCTGGTCGGGCACCATGTGCTTGACTGAACCACAATGTGGTACAGACTTGGGACAAGTCAAAACCAAAGCTGAACCGCAAGCGGATGGCACCTATAAAATTACTGGAACCAAAATTTTCATCTCTGCAGGTGAACATGACCTGACTGAAAATATTGTCCATATTGTCCTTGCCCGTCTTCCTGATGCGCCAACAGGAACCAAAGGTATCTCTTTATTTATCGTGCCTAAATTTACCCCGACTGTAGACGGTAGCGTAGGTGAACGTAACCCTGTGACCTGTGGTTCAATTGAACACAAAATGGGGATTCGGGCTTCAGCAACCGCTGTTTTAAATTTTGATGCTGCGACCGGCTACCTGATTGGTGAACCGCACAAAGGTTTGCATGCCATGTTTACCTTTATGAACACTGCACGAATTGGTACAGCTGTGCAAGGTATTGCCCATGCAGAATTGTCTTTCCAGGGTGCATTGCCATATGCCAAAGAGCGCATGTCTATGCGTGCGCTATCAGGCAAGAAAGACCCTGAACAAGTGGCAGATGCAATCATTCACCATGCTGACGTGCGCCGTATGCTGCTGACGCAAAAAGCCATTGCTGAAGGTGGTCGTGCCATGATTTATCATGCTGCACAGCTTGCTGACAAAATGACCGATGCTCTGACCCAAGGCGACCAAGCCAAGTTTGAAGAATATGATGACAAACTTGGTTTCTACACGCCAATCTTGAAAGGTTTCTTGACTGAATTGGGTCTTGAAGCGGCGAACCACGGCATGCAGGTGTTCGGTGGTCATGGTTATATTAAAGAACATGGTATGGAACAAATTGCACGTGATGCCCGTATTGCTACCTTATATGAAGGTACAACCGGTGTTCAGGCACTTGACCTGATTGGTCGTAAAGTTCTGCTTTCTTCTAAAGGTAAAGTGGTTCGTGACTATACTGCTGAAATCTTGCGTTTCTGTGGTCGCCACGCACGCAACAAATACATGCGTCGTTTTGCATGGGACTTAACCAAGATTTGTGCACAATGGAATGCTTTGACTGTACGCATCATGCTTGCAGCACGTAAAGACCGTGACATCGTCTCTTCAGCTTCTGTTGATTTCTTGATGTTCTCTGGCTATGCGATGATGGCTTACTATTGGGCGCAACAAGCGGCTGTCGCTTCTGAGAAATTGGAATCGGGTGACGGTGCAGAAGTTCCTGAATTCTATAAAGCAAAAATCAAAGTTGCCGATTTCTACTTCGAGCGTATATTGCCTCGTACTCAAGGTCATGCAGAAGCTATGGTTAATCCATCGAAAACCATGATTTCTTTAGCACCTGAACACTTCAGCTTTGACTACTAAGTTGTAAAGTTAGAATCAAAAAAAGAGCACTTCGGTGCTCTTTTTTATGCGCTACAATAATCCCAATGCAAGCTCAATCCTCCAAAGAATAGAATAATAAAAAATCAATTCGGTGGCCGTTTAGATGAAAAAATTATTTTCGTTGCTGAGTCGCTTTTATCAGACTTATAGCGCAACGACTCCTCTAAATGCCCATCATCTTGAGCAAAATTTTGATTCACCTGATCCTGCCAACTGGGGTGATGCTGCCCAGCCGATTACCCTGATCAGAACAGGACTGGGCAATGATCATATTCTTCAGGGATTAGCGCTTGATCACAGGCACGAGCTTTTGTACACCACGCATGTCGAGGGTAATCCTGAACAAGGCGTGATGAATAGATTTAAGTTGCACCACTCAAATTTATGGTCTGCTCAAGATGCACAAAAACCCTCCTCCCTGATTGGTCATCAAGGCATTTCAGTCGATCCACAGAGTGACTTTATTTTTGCTTCTGCAGGAACCGGCATTCCCAATAAAGGTTGGTATATTCTCAAATTTCAATACACGCCCAATGCTGCCCCCAGTAACACCCAAGTCATTCAGGTATTTGATAACCGATACAGCAAGATCACCAACACCATGCCTTCAATCACACCGGATGGAAAATATCTACTGGTGCGAGGCAATAACCATAAAGTGAATGTCATCCGTATTTTTAAATTAGATCTCATCACCCAAAAAAGCTTAACCGATATTCGTTTTTTATATGAAGATGAATGGCCGATTGATTCGGACTTCACGCATGATAAATCTGCATTTCAAGGCCTGAGCACCGATGGGACTTACGTATATTTATTAAGCGGAAATAAAAATAAAGGCCCTAAAAGAATTTATGTTTATGACTTAACCGGCAAACTGATTCAAAAAATGGATCATGTGACACTCGGTCATTTTGATTCCTTATCCAATCATGCCATCCAATATTGGGAGCCAGAAGGCCTAACGGTAGATAGTCAAAACCATCAGCTCTACATTTTATATACCATAGGCAATAATGGACAATTCTTAGGCCGTATTTATCGAATGAAAATTAATAAATAAAAGAACATATCTGATTAAAGAAACTCTTCCAATACCGAATTTAAAAACACATGTCCCTGCTCGGTACAAGACAAACGGTTTTGATCTTCAACCATCAACTTACGTGAACGTAATGAAGTTAAAAGTTCATCCAAACTTTCCAAATTTAAACCTGTACGCTCGTGATAAAGTTTTGCATCTACGCCATTATTTAAACGTAAGGCATTCATCATAAATTCAAACGGCATGTCTTCATCTTCAATACGTTTAAGCTGAAGATGCTCGGCAGGAACTTTGGCTAAATAATCTTTTGGCAAACGGGTTTTCTGGAAACGATACACGCCATCCGGCTGGGTAACTTTGCCATGCGCTCCAGCGCCAATCGCCAGATAATCACCAAATTGCCAGTAATTTAAATTATGTGCAGACGGCTTTTCTTTACGCCAAGCTGAGACTTCATAATTCACAAAACCTTGAGCTTTTAAATAGGCTTCGCCCTGTTCCTGAATATCTTCCAACACATCTTCAACGGGTAAAACAGGTTGGGTACGGAAAAATACTGTATTCGGTTCAATGGTCAGTTGATACCACGACACATGCGTTGCGCCATTTTCTACCGCCAGTTTTAAATCCAGTAACGCCTGCTCTAGAGTCTGCTCAGGCAAGCCATGCATTAAATCGACATTAATGCGTTCAAAACCGGCATTGCCGGCCAAATGAATGGCATTAACTGCATCATCATTGCTATGAAT
This sequence comes from Acinetobacter sp. ANC 5414, assembly GCF_013004295.1. NCBI lineage: Bacteria > Pseudomonadati > Pseudomonadota > Gammaproteobacteria > Moraxellales > Moraxellaceae > Acinetobacter > Acinetobacter sp. ANC 5414. The sequence continues at coordinate 123,801 of NZ_JABERM010000033.1, read as the reverse complement.
ACGCCCTAATTTTTTCAGGTGATCCGTATTAAAACTTTGCACACCAATGGAAAGACGGTTAATCCCAGCCTCTAAATAACCGGCAAAGGGATCATGCTCCACCGTTCCCGGATTGGCTTCCAAAGTAATTTCACAGCCATCTTCAAACGGAATAATATGTTTCAGTTGCTCGAACAACCATACATAACCTTTGGCAGAAATTAAAGATGGCGTACCCCCACCAATAAAGACACTATGAATCTGGCGACCTTGAGCAAATTCAACCTGAGTTTTAAAGTCTGCAACCAGAGCCTGTAAATATTGCTGCTCTAAATCTAAAGACAATTTTCCATCCGGTACCGCATGTGAATTAAAGTCACAATACGGACACTTCCGCACACACCACGGCATGTGAATATATAAAGACAATGGAACAAGTGCAGGATTTAAATCAGCCAAGGAATAAGCTCAAAACAACAAAACAGGAAGATGAATATTTTAACATGACTGCATCAAGACTCTGAGAAATTCTCCGTGTTATTGTTTTAGACTAAGAAAAACCCAACAAGAATAAATGCTTAATATGATGAAAATATCAGCCCAGTTACTCTTGCTGATGCCCTTAGCCATGGGTATTGGTATAGCCATGACGTTTCAAACTGCGATTAATAGCCAGTTAAGAGAATCTCTATATTCACCTTTGCAAGCCGCCCTTTTCTCCTTTTTGGTTGGTACAATAGTACTCGCTGTGTTGGTGTTTTTTCAAAACGTTGATAAACCTAATCTTACAACTTTGGCTCAACTGCCGTGGTTTATGTGGCTGGGTGGGTTTTTAGGGGTCTATGCAATTAGTATCAGCATTTATACCGCGCCCAAACTGGGGTTTCTCACGCTCACAGGACTGATTGTTTTTGGACAGGTCATCACCTCAATGTTCCTCGATCATTTTGGTTTATTGGGTACAGAAAAAACAGCGATCAATTGGCAACGTCTATTCGGTGGCGTAGTGATTTTTATTGGTGTGCTTCTCACTTTACAACGCTAACACCTCATTATTCTAAGCACATGATGAGTAATTTTTGTGTCTAATGTCTCGTCGCTTACAACGACCCGTTATGAATTAAAACAACTCTTCCATTTGATGATTCCAATTTTGGTGACTCAATTTGCCCAAGCTGGTTTGGGACTAATTGATACCATTATGGCGGGGCATCTTTCCCCAACTGATCTGGCTGCCATTGCGGTCGGGGTAGGTTTGTGGATTCCGGTGATGCTGTTATTCAGTGGCATCATGATTGCAACCACACCTCTGGTTGCCGAAGCTAACGGTGCACGTACCCCTGAAAAAATTGCCACCATTGCACGGCAGTCACTTTGGGTGGCCTTTATTTTGGGGATCATTGCCGCACTGATTTTACAAATCATGCCGTTCTTGTTGCCTGTTTTAGGCGTACCTGAAGCTTTACTGCCTAAAGCAAGCTTGTTCTTGCATGCCATCGGTTTGGGTATGCCGGCTGTCACCATGTATGCAGCGCTACGTGGCTACTCGGAAGCCCTTGGCTATCCACGCCCTGTCACGGCAATTAGTCTGGGTGCATTGGTTGCACTGGTTCCACTGAACTTTATTTTTATGTATGGCTGGGGTCCAATTCCTGAACTGGGCAGTGCCGGCTGTGGTTTTGCTACGGCTATTTTGCAATGGTTGATGTTCATTGCTTTGGCCACTTATGTGTTTAAAGGCAAGGCTTACCGTAAAACTCAAGTCTTTGCGGCATGGGAAAAAATTGATCCTTATTGGGTAAAACGTATTTTACAGCTCGGTTTCCCGATTGGTTTAGCCATCTTTTTTGAAGTCAGTATTTTCAGTACTGCCGCGATTGTTTTAAGTCCTTTGGGTGAAACCTTGGTAGCCGCCCACCAGATTGCCATTTCTGTGACCTCACAATTGTTCATGATTCCAATGTCACTCGCGATTGCACTCACCATACGTGTTGGCACCTATTATGGTGAAAAAAACTGGCTGGCGATGCGTAAAGTTCAGTATCTGGGTTTACTGACCGGTACGATTTTAGCCCTTGCCACTATGGTATTGATTTGGTTCTTCCGTCCTGAAATTGTTTCGATTTACACTTCAGATTATGAGGTAGCACAAGTGGCAATGTATCTGCTGTTATTTGCGATTGCCTATCAGTTGATGGATGCATGGCAAGTCAGTGCAGCAGGTTGCCTGCGTGGTATGCAAGACACCAAAGGGCCCATGTGGATCACCATGATCGCTTATTGGGTGATTGCCTTCCCTGTGGGAATTTACCTGGCACGCTTTACCGAAATGAAAGCGGCTGGAGTTTGGGTTGGCTTAATTGTTGGTTTAACTGTTGCCTGTATACTGTTATTGACCCGATTATTTATGATGAATAACCGGATTAAAACGGCTTAAATATTTCGATCTCATTCCTTTTCTCATGAAAAAGGAATGAGATGAACAGCAACATGAATAAAAAACAATCATAAAAACTTCATCAATTTAAGCTTCAAAAAATGCTTATAATTTTTAAAATCGAATATTAAAAATGCAGCTTTTAACAATTTAAAGTAGGCAATATCGAGTTTAACGCCTATGATCATTGAAACACATCTTTGATGATCCTGAGGAATATCGCATGGCAAAAACGGCTAGCACACCCGGTCGTCGTTTTATGAAACTTGCCACTATGACGGCGAGCATCGCAACTAAAACCGTCTCAAATTCAATCAAAAATTTTAATGCCGACGAAGAACAAAAAAATGCCTCACGCAGTAAGCTTTTTCAAGATATAGGGCTACAAATTGCGGATACCCTTGGGGAAATGAAGGGTGCGGTCATGAAAGTGGGGCAAATTGCTTCACAATATAAAGACATCTTTCCACCTGAAGTCGCGCGTGCCATCAGCAAGTTACAGCGCCAAGCGCCTGCGATGCCTTTTGCTGAGATTAAAGCGCAAGTCGAAAAAGAACTGGGTAAGCCACTGAATCAAATCTTTAAGCACTTCGATGAACAGCCTTTTGCCGCGGCCTCGATTGGGCAAGTGCATAAAGCTTTTCTGCCGAATGGGCAGCAAGTAGTGGTTAAAGTGCAATATCCGGGTGTTGATGAAGCCTGCGAAAGTGACCTGAAACAAGTGCGTTTGGCTTTGCGTTTGATGGGTGTACTAAAAGTCGATCGCAAATTACAAGATCGGCTGTTCAAGGAAATTCAGGAAAGTCTGGACAATGAATTAAATTATGAGATTGAAGCGCAAAACCTCGAAGTCGCGCGTACATTCCATGAAGCTTTAGATACTAAAATTATTATTCCGCAAGTGTATAAAGACTATTCTTCACGGCATATTTTAACCTTGAGCCTAGAACAGGGTGAAAGTATTGAAACTGCGAGCACCTGGTCTCAAGCAACCCGCAATGAACTGGGTCGCCGTTTATTTCGTGCCATTGGGCAAGAGATTTTCTATTTAAAACGTTTCCATTGCGACCCGCATCCGGGCAACTTTGCTTTCCGTGAAGATGGCACGGTGATTATTTACGATTACGGCGGTGTAAAAACATTATCCAGTGCAACTGTGCAGCACTTTAAACATTTAGTTCAGTCTGCCCGAGAAGGCAATATTGCTGAGATGGAACAGCAGCTGAATGCCCTGCATGCCATTTCAGAACAAGGTAAATTCCCGGCCGAATTGTATAAGCAATGGTTAGAAGTATTGATGCGTCCACTGACCACCCTGTACGATTTTGAAGAAAACTCGGCACATCATGATGGAATGGAGTTGCTTAAACCCTCATTGAAGTATTGGGATATATTCAAGCCTTCACCAGAAACATTGATGGTGAATCGTACCGTGTCTGGACATTACTGGAACATGATTCATTTAAAAATGCATGACAATCTCAATGACCTGTTTGATGAACTGGTGCCACCGCGTCAATAAATCCTTTTTAAAACCCAAATACAGCTCCTGATTTGGGTTTTATTTGCCAAATTTAATGTTATATTATAACATAACAATATTACCAGTAATTTTGGAATTTATCATGCGCGCTAATATCCATCCAGAATATCGTGAAGTCCTGTTCCATGACACCAATGCAGATGCTTATTTCATTATTGGCAGTACCTTGCAAACCTCACAAACCAAGAGTTACCAAGGTCAGGACTATCCTTATGTGACTTTAGACATTTCCAGTGCATCGCATCCGTTTTATACCGGTGAGCAACGTCAAACCAGTAATGAAGGTCGCGTGGCAAGTTTCAATAAGCGTTTTGCGCGTTTCAAACGCTCACATTAACTTCATATTATTTTAAGATTTCAAGGTTAGTCTTAAAACTTGAAAAGCCCAAGCACTCTCCTCCAGCTTGGGCTTCTTTTTTATCTATTGTATTTTTTAGCTGAAACAGTATTCAGGTTTTATTTGCTGTGTAATAACCATTGAAACAGATAAAAACCCAATGCCAAAAATATTACACCCATAATCACACTTGAAATCACATAGCCCAAAGCCAGTGTAGTCTGACCATGTTTTAATAGCTGAAAGGTTTCTAAACCAAAACTGGAAAATGTGGTGAAGCCGCCTAAAATCCCGACCATCAAAAACAGCCGTGCTTCATTTTGTAAGCTTGGAAATTTTTGGCTATAGGCAAAGAATATGCCTGCAAGCAGGCAGCCAAAGATATTCACCCACCATGTCGTCCAGGGGAAAATGCTGGTCGGTTTCAGTAAAAATACGCCTGCGCCATAACGCAAACTTGCCCCAATCGCCCCACCCATCGCTACCAGTAACCAGCTCATTTATTTCATCCAGTATCGGGTGTGCACAACCCGTGTTTTATCCACAGCCCTGTTTTCATTGAACAATACTTTTGCATGATTCTGTATTTTTTACAAAGAAATAATGCTGAATAAAACACGTAAAAATTGCTATAGTCTTGCGGTTAAATTGACTATTTATATGGACTGAGAAAATAATGGCTCAAGATTTATTGGCACAACTTCAAGCAGGCGAAGCGAAATTTGCAGATGTGATTGCATATATTGAAGCCCGTTATAATCACACGCCAACCGCATTTAAAAATGGACAACAAGCCAATGCTGCGACTGAAAATCAGGGCAGTGCAAAAGTGTTTTCTTTTGCGCAATTGAACGGTTTAGATCAAGCACAGACTTTAAGCCTGTTTGCTGAACATTATGCTGCCGTGCTAGCGACACCTGAGGCAACTGACCACCAGAATATTCGCCAGTTTATGCAAAATGGTTGGGATGGTATCCAATTTGAAGGTCAGGCTTTAACTGCAAAATAAGTTTCTATATAAGTCTTAGAATATAAAAATCCCGCTTTAATAAAGCGGGATTTTTACTCCTCTCTTTCAAAAAGGGAGCCTTTAAAAGGATTAACCTTTTACTTTTTCAATCCATTCAATTGAACTGACGCGGAATAATTCGCAGGCACCATCACCAGTATCTGTCGGGGTTAGAGATGAGGTCCAGACCAAATCTTTATCTTTAATTTCAACCAACTCGCCTTTTAAACGCACCAAATCGCCCCGTTTTACATTTTTAATTTGCTTGGCAATTTGCGGGTTTGCCGGAATGATGTGCATATTCGACACCATCTGCATGGCTTGATCGGCAGGCACAGGTAGACGATCAATTTTCCAGTTTAGATAACGGTCATACTGATTCACCGAGATATGCCGTGCAATTTCAGGTTCGGCAAACAAGCCCCAACTCACAGCATAATCAATCGGCGAAAACTTGGCCTGTTCATCGTTAGTATAAATTTTCGAGCCTAAAATACGAAAATCACCTCTAAAGGATTGTAGTTTTTTAATCGACTGGTCTTTAGAGACAGGTGCCAAACCTTTAGAAATATTATGATCGACAGATGCGCTGGCGCTCACTTGTAACATGCAAGTTGCAAGTAAAGCACTGAATAATAATTGTCTAGTCATCTGTATACCTCAAAACGAATTTCTTTATTTTCAACTTTTATCTTAATTCATGAAACTTAAATGGCTATATGGACTTGGTAACAATATAGATATATTCAGTCACTTTTTTGTCTTATTAATTGACTGAAATATCCAGTAAGCTAAATAGATATAAAGAAAAATTAAGCGATCAATGATTTATAAATTTTATCAGCAGCATATTTTCCCGCATTTACTCAATCAGGTAATGCAAACGCCTAGCCTGATGGAGCAGCGTCGGGAATTACTGTTACCGATTTCAGGTGAAGTTCTAGAAATTGGCTTTGGTACCGGGGTTAATCTGCCTTTTTATCAAAATGTCGATACGTTATACGCACTCGAACCGAATGCAGATATTTATCAACTGGCAAGCAAACGCGTGCTTGAAAGTGCAATACATGTCCAGCATATTCAGGCCAATGCAGAAAATCTACCTTTTGCGGATAACAGCATCGAGCACATTGTCAGTACCTGGACTTTATGCAGTATTGAAAATTTACCCCAGGCTTTAACTGAATTGCACCGCGTACTCAAACCGACCGGTACTTTGCATTTGGTCGAACATGTTCAGTATCAGGACAACAAGACGCTTAAGCATTTACAGAATTTACTGACTCCGATTCAAAAGCGTTTGGCTGATGGTTGTCATCTCAACCGTAATATTGAGAAAGCCCTGTTAGATGCAAATTTCCGCTTTAAAGAACAACATTATTTCGATGCGACCGGGATTCCTAAAATTGGCAGTCGCATGTTCTTTGCCCGGGCTGAAAAAGCATAGCGGTTGGATTCGCTTAAATTCAACCCTCTGCTCAATACCTCTGTTGCCCAGATTGAATCTGGGCAAATTGTTTAGCTACACCACATTAATCATTAAAGTCGATGCGAACCGTTTCAAAACGCACCCGTCCATCACGAATCGCTTGGGCAATCGCCTGTTGCCCTTTAGTAAGGCGTGCGCCACCACTTTTAATATCAATCAGCACCACTTCAATATCTTCTGCCCGCCCTTCACCATCGCGTAGGTCGGTATAACCATCAAACACCACGTAATCAACCGGATCACCCAAGAATTTGGCATCACTGGGCAGGTATTGAAACTCGGGCATAATCGGCGCCATTTGCTCTGCCATTTTGCCTTTTAACACCGCACGACTGGTATTGACACTACGCTTTTGTGCATGGATTAAAGCCTGTTGATGCTCTAACTCCAGCTCAGCAATGTATTGCTCATACTCTGCTTTGACCCGTCCATTACGGGTATTGCTTAAAATCAGGGTAGTTAATACCACTCCTATACACGCACCAATCAACATTGCCATCCAGATGGACATTATTCTTTCCTAATTCAAAAATTTACTACCACATGACATGCATCTTTAAGACTTTTGTCATGTGTCATATTCATCGCATCAAACAATGATATGCTAGGGCGGAGCAGAATAAAATCGTCAGGGTCATGAAAACAATCTTAATTGCAAATCAAAAAGGTGGATGTGGTAAAACCATTACCGCAATCAGTCTGGCTGCGGCTTTAGCACAAAAAGGTTATCGGGTTGCACTTGCCGATGCCGACAACCAAAAATCAACTATGCAATGGCTTAAACACCGCCCTGAAGATGCTGCCCCGATTCAAAGCCTGGACTGGCGTCCTGGAAAATCATTTGATAATGTGCCTAAAAATTTAGAATATCTGATTATTGATGCGCCCGGGGCACTTTCTGGTGAACATGCTGAACAACTGATTGGGGAAGCGCACGCCATTATCACCCCATTACAACCCTCTTTTTTCGATATCGACAGCACGCGCCGTTTCTTGAAACATTTACAGGACATCAAGCGTATTCGCAAAGGTAAAGTGCAAATTTTACTTCTGGCCAATCGCGTTAAAGCCAATAGTGCCAGCGCTAAAGAAATTCAGGATTTTTTCAACAAAATTGAACAGCAACCGGTGGCCTGGATTTCTGAACGCACGGCTTATAGTCAGTTAGCGATGCAAGGTCTAACCGTATTTGATAAAACGCAAAAAAACTATTTAAGCATGCAAAATCAGTGGCAGCCGGTTTTAAATGCCATTATTGATGATCCGACCAAATGGTTTTAGGGTCTTATAAGGTCTAGCTTTCCGTCTAGAAGCAGTGTTTGCTTATTGATTATTCACTAGAAGTTACTCGGCATTCATTTTCGCGAGCTTTTTTTTCAGTTAAGATGGCATGGACCTTAGAAACAAATCAGTGAATGCAGTGCAACAGTACGCGCCAACATTACAAAAAGTATTATTATTTGGATTGTTTTTCATCCTCCTTTTCTTGAGTTTTAACGTCCTCAAATACTTTATTGTGCCTGTACTTTGGGCAGCCATTATTGCCTATATGACCTGGCCCTGGTATCAATGGATTTACCGCAAGTCTGGCTCACGTGCCACGCTGAGTGCGACCATCATGATCAGCCTGATTATTTTGCTGATCGGTATTCCGCTGACCTTCGGTATTTTCATGCTGCAGCATGAAGGTCGAAATTTATATTATGAATTGCAAAAACAGGTGTTTTCAGGTCATTTAAATGTTCCGCAATTTATTCGCGACTTACCGTTTATCGGCAAGGAAATCAGCCGAACCTTAAATGATATCAATACCGATCCGAACAGTATTGTACAAAATGTTTCCATCTGGATTCAGGGTCATCTCAATTATGGTCGTTTCGTTTTAAATGAAATTGGTAAAAACATCGTCAAACTATGTTTTGCCGTATTGTCACTGTTCTTTTTCTACCGTGATGGTCAAACCATTCTGAACCAGGTCAGCAAGGCTCTGGAAATGATCATTGGCCCACGGATTCATCATTATCTAGATACCATTTCTGAAACGACACGTGCTGTAGTGTATGGGGTAGGTTTAACTGCGGTGGCACAAGCCATATTAGCCGGTTTAAGTTATTTTGTTGCCGGTGTACCCAACCCAATGGTACTGACCATTGTAACCTTCTTGTTGGCACTAATTCCGTTTGGAACACCCATAGCTTACGGTTCAGTTGCATTATGGCTGTTCTCTCAAGGACAAACCATGGAAGCCATTGGGGTGATGGTCTGGGGTGTCTGTATTGTCAGTACTTCGGATAATGTGATTCGTCCACTGGTGATTTCAGGTGCCACCCAAATTCCCTTCTTGCTGATTATGTTCGGGGTGCTAGGGGGTATTGCGAGTTTTGGTCTGGTCGGTCTGTTTATTGGTCCGGTGATTCTTGCGGTGTTGCTGGCGATTTGGCGTGAATGGCTACATGAAACCAATGAATTTGGTCCCTTCATGATGCCGAAATCGACCATGGCGTATGATCTTGACGATGATAAAAATGAAACCAATCCAGATAAAACTTAAGCTTAAAGTTTAAGAAACTCATACAGTCAAATACTTAATCATTATTGAATTGCATCTGATGCCTTGTTTGAATGATCAAGGTCATAATAAAACAAAAGGATGCAACTCAATGTTGTCTTCACTATTCAAATTAACGACGCTCTGTGCCATTGCAGGTTTTGCAATGGTGGGCTGTGCAAACTCCCCTACCTCATCTCATGAAGCTCACCATCAGACAACCGTTCATGCGGTATCGGCTCAAGGCGTCGGCAAAGCCATTGGTACGATTAAATTCAAAGACAGTCCAGCGGGCTTAGTGCTTATGACTGACTTGGCTGAACTGCCACCCGGCCCACACGGTTTCCATATCCATGAAAAAGGTTCCTGTGACCCGGCTGAAAAAGATGGAAAAATCGGTGCGGCGATTGCAGCGGGTGGTCACTTTAACCCGAATCACGCACCGCATCACGGAACGCCACTTACCGGTCATTTAGGGGATTTACCTGTATTAAATGTTGATACTCAAGGTAACGCAAAAGTTACTTTAGTGGCACCACGTTTAAAAATGGCTGATGTTCAAGGTTTAGCAATTATGGTTCATGCCGGTGGTGATAACTATTCCGACCAACCTAAACCTCTGGGTGGTGGTGGCGACCGTATTGCCTGTGGTCTGATTAAATAATTGTCCTAAAAAATATAAACAAAAAGCAGACGCAACGTCTGCTTTTTTGCTCCACAAATTGCGAAATGATTCAAACAACTCCCTGAATTAAAACGATCATAAATTGACACAACAAATAAAAAAGCTCACGCTGTATCCACAATAATTGATCTTTAGAAAAATCGTGAATAGCCTGAAAGACTTAATTCAACGCTTTAAATCCAATTCCATTTTAATTTATTGTCTGCAAATTTTTATTGTCCTGAGTGGAACTACCTTAGGCTTACTGTTTTTAGGTTATGAAGCCTTAATTGTTCCGGTGACATTAGGTGCCATTGCTACTGCCCTGACCGACTTTGATGATCGCCTGAGTATTCGCTTACGTAATCTGCTCTATGTCTGCATTCTGTTTTTTGGCGTCAGCAGCATTCTTGAATTTCTCTATCCTTATAAACTGCTTTTCATTTTGTATTTATCCTTGTCGAGTGCAGCCTTTATTTTAATGGGCGCACTGGGACAGCGTTATGCCACTATTTCTTTTGGCACCATTTTACTGTCCATTTACACCATGTTTGGACTGGGTGAATACAGCCAATGGTATCAGCAGTCGAGCTATTTTGTACTGGGTGCGCTGTGGTATGGTCTGACGTCAATCATCTTTTATTTACTCAAACCCACCCAAGCAGTCCAAGACAATTTGGCTGCAAACTTCAATGCCATTGCCGCCTTACTGTTGGCCAAAGCTCATCTGTTTGATCCCGATAATACCGACAACATTGAACCGCTGCTGTATGAGCTTTCCTTAAAAAACAGTGAAGTGGTGCAGAGCCTGAATACCACCAAGGCATCGTTACTCACCCGTTTAAAAGCCTCGCGTGCCAATAAAAACACCATTTACTGGCTCAATCTTTATTTTCTGGCACAAGACATTCATGAGCAGGCGACATCCAATTATCTGCATTACGAAAATATTCATCAAAACTTTAGCCGTACCGACCTGATTTTCCGAATTCAGAAAAATGTAAAACTTCATGCCCTCTCCTGTCAGAAACTGGCGCAGGATATTCTTACCCATCATAACTATCTAGCTAATCCAGACACGGATCTTGCGATTGCCAATCTGGAAAATTCGATTCAATTATGGATTGAGGAAAATCCGCAGAATTTAGAGGTGAAAAACCTGCTGCTGATTTTGCGTAATCTGAAAAAAATTCAGGAACAGTTTTTAAATTTGAGTCATGAACAAAACAATTATCGTCAAAACTATCTTCAGCATCAGGAAAATTTAAATCTGCTGGATGATGATATTCATGATCTTCCCGACTTATGGCTGAAACTGAAACAACATCTCACCCCAAATTCAGCACTATTCCGGCATGCAGTACGGATTGCCTTTGTTTTTGCGGTGGGTTATGCAATCTCATTAATGCCATTCGCCAAAAATGGTTACTGGATTTTACTCACCAGTTTATTTGTCTGCCAGATCAGCTATTTCGCCACCAAAAGCCGTTTGAAACTGCGGACTTTAGGCACAGTTTTAGGGGTGCTGCTCGGTATTCCAATATTGTATTTCGTGCCGAGTATTGAAGGACAACTGGTTCTGACCATTATTTCTGGTGTGTATTTTTTCTATTTACGTTCCAAAAAATATGCCATGGCAACATTGATGGCAACCTTAATGGTTCTGCTGATTTTCAATTTAAAAGGTGCAGGTTATGCCATTATTTTACCACGCATTGTCGATACCCTTTTAGGCTGTCTGATTGCCTGGTTTGCGGTGAGTTTTATTTGGCCAGACTGGAACTTCCGTAATATTTCCAGCACCATCAAAAAGAGTAATCAAGCGACTTTGGACTATTTCGATGCGGTGGTGAAGCAATACCAGTTCGGTAAAAACAATAGTCTAGATTATCGTCGAGCACGCCGCACAGCGCACAATGCACAAATTGAACTGTCGAGCATGATTTCCAGTCTCAGTACCGAACCGAATCCTGACCAAGCGCTGATTCATTCTGCCTTTCGTTATCTGGTGTATAGCCACAGTCAACTCAGTTATGTTTCGGCTTTGGGCAGTCACCGCGAACAGGTTCAAGATGCACAAGTACTGGATTTAATGCTGTGGTGTAAAGACACTTTGTTCGCCGTACTGTTACAGCAACAGCCTTTAGATACAGAAAAAATTCAAGATAAACTCATTGAAATTAAGCAGATGAGTGAGCAAGAAAACCTGTCTGAAGATTTATTACTCGTACTGAAACAGATTAGCTTATTACTCGAAACACTGCCAGAATTGTTAAATTTGAGAACCGAATTATGGACGCAGGAGATCAAATAACCCGAGTTCAGCACTTGGTTATAAGTATTTGATATATTTTATAAATACATCAAATTTTGATTCACCCCTGCGGCAATATTAAGTACACTCAGGGTTCATTCTCATTGATTTAAGCATGACCATGCATATTCAAACTTTACGTATTGTCGGTCTTTTGGAAGGTATTTCTTTTCTACTGCTTTTGTTCATCGCGATGCCGATGAAATATGTGCTGGATAATCCAATTTTGGTGAAATATGTCGGTATGGGGCACGGCGTACTGTTTATTCTATTCTTGATTGTTTTATTTACCGTTTGCGAAAAACAGAAATGGTCGATCTACATGTTTATTCTGGGTTTAATCGCATCCATTTTACCGTTCGGAACTTTTGTTTTTGATCGCAAATTAAAGAACTTTGAACAACCAATCGCTGAACCCGAAGTATAGTTTCTGATTAAAAGGTTATTTATTTTTTCAGGTAATAACCCGCAACACCTATTGTTTCAAGGATTGATTTTTTTATTAAACTCCCAGAATATACCTTCATCCTTTGTGCAATATATTCCTCATCTCCTATGGGAAGAAAATACTGATTTCAAACTGGTATATTCCCCCTCCTTTCAGGAGGGGTTAGGGGAGGTAAAATTATGATTAACCTCTCACCTTGCGGAATATATTCCTCATCTCCCACAAGGAGAAGGAGCTCCCCCTAAAACCTTCCCTGCTCCACCCGTTCTTTTAAAATGTCTTTGAGCATCGTTCGAGGGAAACTGAACCACAGCGCGATTAAAATAAAACAGCCCACCGCATAGGCCCAAAGATGGTATTGCTCATACATCATCCGAACCAGTTCAATAATGATAAAGAAGCTGAACATCAACAGCATCGACACTGCTGCTGTGACTGTACCTTTGGAAACTTCCGATGACATCAACGCAAAACGGTACAGCACCGAAAAACTGATGCCTTCACCAAAGCTGATTAAAGTCATGCCTGCAATTAAGCACCAGATCAGATAATCCTGCCAGATCACACCAGCCAGTAAAATCACGGTTCCGAGTAACATAATCGGCAAGCCAATCAGTACCGATTTTCCCAAAGCCAGTTTGTCGATAATTTTAATCAGCACGATATTACCAACAATTAATCCACCCAAGACCGGAAATTGTGCCAAGCCGTATTGCATGCTGCTAAAACCCAGTTCTTCCACCAGCATCACCGGTGAAAGTGCAATCCACAGCATTAATGGCATACTGACCATCGGCAATGCCAAAGTCATGATTAAAAAACGTTTGTTTTTATAGACCTGTTTAAAGTCATCCAAAATATAACTGAGCGGCTGTTTTGGAATGCTCACCTTTGTATCCGGCATTTTGGCTTTTAAACCGAACCAGCTTAAAAAGGCCAAAAATGCGATACCAACAAAACCCCAATGCCAAGAGATATGATCAATCAGAAATGCTCCAACTACTGGACCGAGTAATGGGGCAAGCAAGGAAATGTTTGCCATCAGTGCCATGACTTTAATCGCGTCGCGTTCTTCAAAGGTTTCCTGAATTGCGGCATAACCCACTGCGGAAATAACTGTTAAGCCAATCCCTTGTAAAAAGCGCAGTGCTAAAAAGCTTTCAATATTTTTCGTCAGTAAAATTAACAAGCAGCACAGTACAAAAAATAGTACCCCTGCGAGCAGCACTTTTTTTCGTCCTAGTCGGTCGGACAATGGACCCAATAACCATGCCACACATGCTCCGCCAAGCAGATAAAACGACATGGAAGATGGTGCCCATGAACTGCTTACGCCAAAGTCTTTGGTAATGGCGAGCATGGCCGGTTGAACCAAGTCGTTGCCGATATAGACGGAAAATTCAAACAGAACCAATGCCAATGGAAACATCAGCGTGGCACGGTTTAAGGTGGCGGTTTGAACTTTTTGCATTGTTTTTCTACATATATTTTAGGCTTGTAGGGCTACGCACTATTTTTAGGGAGAGAAGCGTCAGCCCAATGACAAGCATTGAGTGTTTAAATTAAATTTCGGAAATGCACTGGGTGATAAGTGACTTAAAACATCGTATTCACAAGATGTCTAAAAAGATAAAAGTGTTTCGTGAGAAATATTTGTCTCAAACAAAAACACCTACTGGTTTGAGTAGGTGTAGTTTAGCAGAGACGATAAAAAGAGAGAAATTAGGCTTCTTCGGATTTTCGCAATTCGACTGGTTGAATATTATTAATTTTTACAACATTAGGATTCGGCTCAAATTTAAGCCAACCTTTTTTCATCCATGTTTCGACTTTTTCTTTTCCTAACACATGTAATAAATTAGCTAGTAATTCAAAATTTGCTTGTTTACTAAAATAAAAAATAATTACTCTAACATATTGATCTTTTTCTAAGTTAAATGAAAATAGCTCATGTATGTATTCTTGATCTGAGCTATCAAGAGAATGCCCCCAGATATAAAAGTTAAAAAAACTTTAATCCCTTATCGATCATAGTTCTTCCTCTTTTGATGCTTTTAAAAACATCAGTCGAATCATCTAAAAATGAATAATCCGTCTGTTTTAATAACTTTTGATGATATTTAGTAAAACCATAAGCTTTTATTTTTTTCAATGATTCATCTGCCAAGTCTGAAACACCTAAAACAATATTTTGTTTCTCTCCTGACGAACCATGCAAATAATCCACTTCAACATTTTTATGAATTCGTTGATATGTGTTTGTATAATTAAATGAATAAATTTTATCTGGATCCAACCAATTTTCAGACTTAATCCTAAATTGATTGCTTTCTTTTAAATTCTTTACGATTGTTTCCAAGTAAAAATTAAATAATTGTATAAAATCTTCTAACTGTTTAGCCAGATAATCAATAAAATGGTTGGGGCTAAAACCATTAGACCTGTTGGCACCATTACAAAATTTCTTATGAATATTAATAAAAATTCCCGTTGTAGTTTTAAATGGTTTTCCAGTTCGTAAATCTCTTGATAGAACCCTACCCATATTTTCTTTGACTGTTAGATGAAAGAAATTCAATGTGTTCAAATTTTTATTGTTAATTTTTGGTTTAGAATTATCGGTACCATTAAAATAATTTAGTATTTCTTCCTCTGTTTCAATATTTTCAATCTCTTGAATTTTCTTTCCAACTAAAGTTAAAACGCTTTCAATTTTTTGTTAGAAATCAATCCACGTTTTGATCTCCACGACATGATTTTTAAAATATTGATACCAACAGTTATGAGATAATCTATATTGAATTTTAATAACATCTTGGGTAGAAAGGAGGATACTATCAGTTAAATAATGTTCCTTTGTTTTCCCTATGAAATTAGGATCTCGTGTTTTAAAAAATAACTCATCAAAATTCATATGATAAGGAGATGGTTCCATTTCATTACGCTTTTGAAAAATTTTGTCTAATTCTTCTAACCATTCTTCTATTTTTCTTTCAGACAAATTTTCAGGTAAACCACCTGTATTTTTATCTTCAATCGCACTCATTACATCCATAAAGTGGTCATACTTCGTCGGTAAGTAATGCGACAAATCAAAGCCATTTCCCACAATCAAAATATTCATTTTTATTCTTACCCCAAAACACAAAAAAGCGCATCAACCGATACGCTTTTTATGAGGCAAAACAACCTGATTTTCAACCATAAATCAAATATTTATTAAGAGCATTTTGCTTTTTGAAAAGACTTGGTATTTTTGCTGCGCATACATTGATACTCAGTTTGCATACCTGTTTTCTTCCAATCACCCTCTACATTTTTAAAACTGTACGTGGTACGAATCGAACGAACCGAATCATCTTTTAAACCCGTTTCAGTTACTTTTACCTGTGCAGCAGTTGGTGACTCGGCACTGTTAAAATATTGACGAATTTCAACCGTTGCCGAGTTCTTACGCAAGTCAGGTCTTTCTTTCAAGACTTGTTGCAAAGGCGTATCTGATGAACCAAGACTGACTTTAGATGCTAATTTTTTTGTTGTTGCACAACCCGTTGTGATTAAACCCAAACAAATTATAGAGGTAGACAATAGACGTAACATTGGGAAATCTCCCCCATAAAAAAAAGGCACTCCATCTATGATGCCATGCCTTTTTTTCTTACTCGATGACAGTTATGTAGTCATCAGTAAAACAGCTTTAGATCAAATATTAAAGATCGAACAATTTGCCCGGATTCATAATACCGTTTGGATCGAATACCTGTTTCAATGCTTTCATGTAGCCAATTTCTTCTTCAGAACGAGTGTAATTAAGATATGGCTTTTTGGTCATACCGACACCGTGTTCCGCAGAGATCGAACCGTCATATTTTTTCACAGTTTCGAACACGTATTTATTCACCACCTGACATTTGGCAAAGAATTCATCTTTGCTTAAATCAGCAGGTTTCAAGATATTCAAGTGCAAGTTACCATCACCAATATGACCGAACCAACAAATTTCAAAGTCAGGGTAATTCGCTTCCACAATCGCATCAATTTCTTTAATAAATGCAGGAACGTGGGTAATTAATACTGAAATGTCATTTTTGTATGGTGTGAACGGCGCGATTGATTCAGAAATATCTTCACGTAAACGCCATAAGCTATGTACTTGGTCAAGGTTTTGGCTCATTACACCATCAAGCACCCAGCCTTCTTCCATACAATGCTCAAAGATTTCCATCGCAGCATCCATGATTGGTTCAAATGGTGCTTCAAATTCAAGCAATACATAGAAAGGACAAGCCGTTTCAAATGGACGTTGCACGTGACCATGATCCAGCACTTTCTGCATGGCCAATTCACCAAAGAATTCGAACGCAGTCAAATCAATTTTATTCTGGAACGCGTGAAGTACCGGCATGATTGCATCAAAGTCAGGCACACCTAATACCATCACTTGTAGGTCATGCGGTTGACGCTCAAGCTTGATTTCAGCTTCAGTCACCAAACCTAGCGTCCCTTCACCACCAATGAATAAATGTTGAAGTGCATAACCGGTTGCATTCTTGATCATGCCTTTGTTCAGACGCAGGATGTCACCTTTACCTGTTACAACGGTCAAACCAAGCACCCAGTTACGGGTCATGCCGTATTTAATCACTTTGATCCCGCCGGCATTGGTGCCGATGTTGCCACCAATTTGTGAAGAACCTGAAGATGCAAAATCCACCGGATAATACATGCCCTGTTCTTCAGCATAATTCTGCAATTGTTCAGTCACCACACCCGCTTGTACACGTACCATACGGTCTGCAGGGAAGAACTCCAGAATCTGGTTCATCTTGTCCATGCTAACGACAATTTCACCGTTCGATGCCACAGCACCGGCAGATAAACCAGTACGACCGCCCGATGGCGTGATGGCAATATTGTGTTCATTCGCAAATTTAACAATCGCCTGCACCTGTTCCGTGCTCGATGGAAAAACGATGACTGATGGATTTGGATCGAAATGCTTGGTGTAGTCTTTGCCCCAGGCATCGAGACTAGCAGCATCAGTTTTAATGCGGTTTTCACCGACAATGACTGTCAATTGGTTTAATAACTCAGGTGTTAAAGCGACTGGAGCATTCATCGTTTGCAGACCTAGCAAGAAATATACAAGTGGTGGATGGTCTATAGATCATTCATTTGTAAAAAGATTAACAATGCAATGGTGTCTTAGACTGGCGTGAACATAAAATCAACAGCATGACTGTGATCGATTTCACTACCCGACATTATAAGGCATTTTCCACTGAAACCCTGAGTAAATAAGCATTTTGACAATCTCGCCTTAAAAATTACAGCTTTAGTTAAACCCAAATCTGCAGGGAACGGCGTATGTATGGCAAAAATACCTAGACTCTCCGTCATAAAGGAAATGTATATAGACCCTTCTCGTATGTTATCATATCGCGACTAAATTTGGCCTTTGTAGCGGAGCCGTAATGAGCCAACATCTTTCTCTACCTAAAGATAAAATTCGTTTCTTGTTGTTAGAAGGCGTTCATCAAAACGCAATCGACACATTAAATGCTGCTGGATACACCAACATCGATTACCGTAAAACTGCGCTTGAGGGTGAAGCGTTGAAAGAAGCGGTTAAAGATGCTCACTTCATCGGTATTCGTTCACGTACTCAACTGACTGAAGAAGTATTTGAAGCAGCCAACAAGCTCATCGCTGTTGGCTGTTTTTGTATCGGTACCAATCAGGTAAATCTTGATGCTGCGATGGTTCGTGGTATTCCAGTATTTAACGCACCATACTCAAATACCCGTTCAGTAGCTGAACTGGTACTTGCTGAAGCAATTCTTTTACTTCGTGGTGTTCCTGCGAAATCTGCTTCTACTCACCGTGGTGGCTGGAACAAATCTGCAGTGGGTTCATTTGAAACTCGTGGTAAAACTTTAGGTATCGTGGGTTACGGCTCAATCGGTTCTCAACTTTCAGTTCTTGCTGAAAGCATGGGTATGCACGTAATTTATTATGATGCAGTAACTAAACTTCCTATGGGTAATGCACGTCAAGTGGGTTCTCTTGCTGAGTTACTTGCAAACGCTGACGTGGTATCTCTACACGTTCCTGACGTTCCATCAACACGTAATTTCTTTGGCAAAGATCAATTTGCGCAAATGAAAGAAGGTTCTATCTTCATTAATGCTGCACGTGGTACATGTGTACTGATTGAAGATTTGGCTGATGCGATTAAATCGGGTCACATTGCCGGCGCTGCAATTGACGTATTCCCTAAAGAACCTAAAGCAAACGGTGAAGAATTTGTTTCTCCACTTCGTGGCTTGGACAACGTGATTTTGACTCCTCACGTGGGTGGTTCAACTATGGAAGCGCAAGCCAACATCGGTTTAGAAGTGGCAGAGAAATTTGTTGCTTACTCAGATAAAGGTATGACTTTATCTGCTGTGAACTTCCCGGAAATCGCGTTGCCGTTGACTGAAGGTAAACACCGTTTACTGCACATCCACAAAAACATTCCTGGCGTGCTTTCTAAAATCAACAACCTGTTTGCTGAACACGGCATCAACATCTCTGGTCAGTCATTAATGACTAAAGGTGATGTGGGTTACTTAGTAATGGACGTTGACGCAACTGCGTCTAAAGAAGCGCTTGATACACTTCAAGACGTTGAAGGTACAATCCGCGTTCGCGTATTGTTCTAATTTAATTTAGAACCTTAAACCACAGCATTCGTGCTGTGGTTTTTTATTTTTTTTAAGCCCAAAATTTAATATCCTGAACGGAATTGAATTTCGTGACAAAGCCATTCGCAACTGTTCGAGGCAGACCGACATTTCAGTAAATTATGTTTCTGCGAACAATTTATTTAAATATCTCAATCTGTCGAGTTCTGCGATGAGAACATTTGAAACATGTTTCAAATGTTCGCAAGGTGGTTTTGTTCTTGCGCAGCTTTGCTGCTCATGCCGAAACAAAAGTAATAAAGTCTTTCAAGAAGGATTACCCGTCTCAATGAAAAGACTCCGTCGTGAAATTTATTCAATGTTTTTGAATATAAACAAAGGCTATGAATTTTTTACAGCTTTTATTGCTGATCTCCCGCTATTCGAGAAATCGAAACCAATTTAGTCAATGTCGAATTTTAAAAATACACCACATGTTCAGGCACTGCTGTTATTGCTGATTGCAATGATCAGCGTGCAGAGCAGTGGCTCGCTTGCCAAAATCCTGTTCGGTCAGTTTCCCATCCTGAGCGTTGCAGCCATGCGTATGCTCATTGGCGCGGTAATCTTGGCGCTTATTTTTAAAATTTGGCAGATCAATTTTAAACAGGTGAAATGGAAAGCCATTATCAGCTACGGCATCGCCTTAGCCGGTATGAATGCCATGTTTTACCTGTCAATTAATCGCCTGCCGCTTGGTATTGCCGTTTCTTTTGAATTCATTGGTCCGCTTAGCGTGGCGCTATATTACGCACGCCAAAAATTCGATTTTATATGGGTCGGACTGGCCATTCTGGGTCTCATTTTATTGTTTCCATTTGACCAAGTTTCCCAAAGCCTAGATTTAATCGGGATTGCTTTTGCACTCGGTGCAGGGGCTTGCTGGGCGCTGTATATCGTGGCCGGACAAAAACCTTCCGGCATTTCAGGCAATCATACTGTGTGCTTAGGCATGTTTATCGGCATGCTGTGTTTAATGCCAATTGCCCTATTTTCAGGCATGTCAGCCAGCGTTTTTGAACCTTCAAACCTGGTTTATTTTATTGCTTTGGCGGTGCTGGCCAGTGCCCTGCCTTTTACTTTGGAAATGATTGCACTGCGCAATTTAACTGCACTCAGTTTTGGTACTTTAATGAGCGTAGAACCGGCAATTGCAGCATTATCTGGATTTATATTTTTAGGCGAGCAGTTATTATGGAACCAATGGCTCGCACTTGCGACCATTATTACCGCCTCCATTGGCTGTACTTATACCACGCAACAAGCCAAGAACAAGGCTAAAGAAAAATAGAAAATACATCCTTTAAATTCAAATTAATCAGGCTAAATTTACGCGCTGATTTTTTAAATTCAAAGTTTTAAATTTAAAGCTTTTAAGATCGTTCAATCCCTCAAAAATTAAACAGAATTGCTATACTGGCGCCATCTTTTCCAGTGGATTGACCTGATTCGGTGATCCTGCGTGTAGCATGCCCAACTCCCAACTTACTGCTGTCCTGTTTATGGTTTTATCCATGGTGGCGTATCAGATCAGTGCCTCATTTGCCAAACAACTGTTTGAAGTGCTTGATCCACTGACCGTAGTCACATTGCGTCTTAGTTTTGCCTCTATTTTAATTGTTCTGATGTTCCGTTCCTGGAAAATCATCAAACGCTTACCCTATCTAAAATGGAAGGACTTGCTGTTTTATAGTGGCTCGGTCTGCTTAATGAATGTGTTGTTTTATGCCTCTTTAGGCAAATTACCGCAAGGTATTGCCGTCGGTTTAGAATTCTTGGGGCCACTCACTCTGGCACTGCTTTCGATCAAACAAAAAACTGATTATCTCTGGGTGTGTCTGGCTATTTTAGGGGTTGCGCTGATGGTGCCGTGGCAAGATGCATCAGCCAATAACTTCTCATATTTAGGCGCTGCTTTTGCTTTGGGTGCGGGGATCTGCTGGGCGATTTATATTTATTTTGGGCAACGTGTAGTGCGGCAAAATATTGGCATGCATGCGCTGAGTATTGCAATTGTGCTATCTGCCTTGGTGATGTTGCCGATCAGTGGAGTACATAATCCAAACGCGCTTATTCAGACTCAATATTGGGGGCAAGCCTTAGTCATTGCCCTGCTTGCGACCGCAATCCCCTATGCTTTAGACTTGATGGCATTGAAGCGATTAAGCAAACTGAGTTACGGCACACTGTCCAGTTTATCCCCTGCACTAGGTGCTTTGGCAGGCTGGTTATTACTCAAAGAACAAATCACGCTTTTACAAAGTGTTGCCTTACTTTGCATCATGATTGCTTCGGTGGGTGTGACGTTCAGAGCGAGTAGAAATAAAGATCCTCAACCTGAATAATCCATAGATCAACATAAAAAAGATGGCTTCAAACCATCTTTTTTATTTAGGATTTTTTAGGGAGATTTAAGTCAAACTGTCTTTATTTAACTTTTTATACTTGTTGTATTCAGCCAAATATTGCTGGGCTAAACTTTGCTTTTGTTCATCTTCCAAAATTTTACCGGCTTGCTGGAAAAAACCATGTTCTTCTTCCTGCAAATGATGATGGACCTTTTCAGACAGTTTTTTTGCAATCGCCAGCCAACCATGATTACTCATATCCGTTTCGGTTAATTGCTCAAGTAACTCATCGATTTCATGATGTTCAGACAAAGCATGGCGGGTAATGTTTAAGCCTGAATCGGTCATCATCAAAGGAATATAAAAATAACGGTCTTCGCCCACCGTATGGGCAAATAATTCATTTTTTAGCAATTCAAACAGCTCGCGACGCTCTACGGTATTCCCTGAGGTCTGGATTAATTTTTCAGACAGTTCTCGTTGTATTTCATGACTTGCACGTAAAGCTTCGAAAATATTCATCTACATCACCCTGCTATTTTTTACAGACCCGATATGTTGAAAGGACTGTTTATCCTGATTGTGAAGATATTCTGTTTGATGATCTTAAAAGCGAATGCCCGGCATGTGGGTGACGAGATGAAGCAATTTGTATAATAAAGTTTAATATTGAGCAGGATTTACGGGGAAAAAGTTTGATAAGCCAAACGACAGATCAATAGGCTCACCAAAATCAGAAACAAAATCCGGATAAAACCGCTGCCATATTTCAAGGCGGCACGTACACCGACCAATGAACCGAGTACATTGGCGACCGCCATCATCAAACCGATCTGGAACAGCACATGTCCGGTGGGGGCAAAGAAGCTTAAAGCCGCCAGGTTGGTGGTTAAATTCGCTACTTTAGACAATGCCGAGGCATGAATAAAATCCGCTTTTAAATAGCGAATAAAAAAGAAAATAAAGAAACTTCCAGTCCCGGGACCAAAAATACCGTCATAAAAACCAATCAGCAAACTGCCGACTGCCGCCAGCATCAATATTTTCGGTGTCAGTTCCTGACGAATGTGCACCTGACCAAACTGTTTTTTGCTAAAGGTATAAATCGCAATCACAATCAGCATGATCAGGACAAAGGGTCTGAGGACTTCCTTTGGAATCATCGCGACACAGGCCGCACCTGCAAACGAGCTGATAAAGGCACAGCTGGCAATTACCGTGAGCAATTTCCAGCGCAGTTTGACTTTGCGGACAAAACTCCACGCTGCCGATGCCGTACCACAAATTGAAGACAGCTTATTGGTACCAAACACCGTCGCAGGACTAAGTTGTGGCATCGCATTCATAATGGCAGGAATCTGGATCAGACCACCGCCACCCACAGCCGCATCAATCGCCCCCGCACAAAAAGCAAAGACCAACAGGCTGATTAAAATTTCAATTTCCATACATGGTCTTCAAAGCTTATTCGAGATTCAGTACACGTTTCGGTACCAGACGCTTGCGGTCAGTAATCTCTGCCAAGCCCAGACATTTTTCACCATCAAAAACCAGAACCTGTGCTTCCGCCTCATGCTCAATATTACTTTCCATGCCGCGGCTAAAGTATTCCGCACGCCCTTCCGGCGCCTGCACTTTTGGAAAATGATCGACCGGGGCATAAACAGGCAGCAACAAAGCCTCACGCTCTTGTTCAGTCAGGCTTTCCAGATACTCAATCGTATATTCGGGAATCAGGTCAAACTGACCCGTTTTAATCCGGTGCAGATAAGTCAGATGTCCAAAAGTACCGAGGGCTTTGGCAATGTCTTCACCCAAGACCCGAATATAAGTGCCTTTAGAACAGGTAATATCTAAAGTCAGACTATTTTCAGTAAAGGACAATAACTCAATCGCCTCAATGGTGATGGGGCGTGCTTCACGTTCAATTTCAATGCCTTGACGTGCCAACTCATACAACGGACGCCCTTCTTTCTTCAAAGCGGAATACATCGGCGGAACTTGCTGAATATCCCCTGTAAAACTTGCCAAAACCTGCTGGATCTTTTCTTTAGTCAGTGCAGGAACAGCTTGTTCTAACAACAGCTCACCTTCGACATCACCGGTGGTGGTGCTATGACCTAAATAGATGGTGGTTTGATAGCGCTTGATCGAATCTAACAAATAGTGAGAAAACTTAGTCGCTTCACCTAAACAAATCGGCAACAAACCCGAGGCTAAAGGGTCTAACGCACCGGTATGCCCCCCTTTTTGCGCTCGATATAATCCACGTACTCGCTGTAAAGCGCCATTAGAACTAATACCCAAAGGCTTATTAAGTAAAAACACACCGCTAATATTCCGGCGTTGAATTTTAGGTGAAGTCTTTTTCATAGCGAAAGATCAGGCAAGTTGAAACGGATGACATGTTAACAACCGCTTGTCTGCATTTACAACTTTTCTACGTTACATTTACAGCTTTAATGGCAAATTTAAATCCTATTTTTAGACTTATAAAAACAAAACAAGCAAAAAGGTTGCATAGGAAATGCGGAAATATAAGTTATGGATTATTTGGGCGCTTATTATTGTGGCTATCGGCGCACTATTATTTTGGTTAGCGCCCTCGCAATCGAGTGCAGAAAAAACACGTGCAGCACAAACTGTTGATCCTCAAGCTAATAGCTTAACTGAAAATACGCCAGCAAACGTAGTTCAAGGCGGGGCTTTTATGAGTAAAAGCCAACAGGACACTGAAGTGAACTGTCAGTTGAGTCTCGATGCTGCCAACCGTTTAATTGTTAATGAGCAAACCCGCAACTGTTTTGAATATTTCATTACCCAGTATGGGGAAAAAGATCTCAAGCAGATTAAAAATGATTTTAAGGCTTATATCCAGCAAACGTATAAAGCGCCTGCCCTCGCACAAATTCTAGATTTGTGGAATCGCTATATCGATTACCGTGAAAAACTCGGTGATCTACAAGCACCGAATATTGATAAAGAAGATCCTAAATATTATCAAAGCATCTTTGCCAATATGAAAAATCTGCGTAAACAGCTTTTCTCGGATTACGAAATTGAAGGCTTATTCGGCACTGAAGATACTTACCATGAATACACCTTAAGTCGCATGATGGTGATGGATGACAAAAGCTTAACTGAAGCGCAAAAAGCACAAAAATTAAAGGATTTGTTCAATCAATTACCCCAAGACTGGAAAGAAAATTTAGAGCAACTCAACAAACTCGAAGACTTACGCAAACTGACCACAGACATTAAAGCACGTGGTGGTTCTGCGGAAGAAATTCATCAGATGCGGCTGAATTTGGTCGGCCCTGAAGCCACACAGCGTTTAGAAAGCTTAGATGGACAACGCCGTGACTGGAAAAACAAGGTCGATGGCTATCTGAAAGAACGCGACAACATTATAAAAAGTGGCATGAGCGAGGATGCAAAACAAAAAGCCGTTCAACAATTAAGGACGCAGCATTTTAATAAACCAGAAGAACAACTCCGGGTAGGAACGTTTGAATCAGTTCATGATCAGGGAGGAAAATTACCCTATGGCGAGTAATCGCAATGTAGCTCCATCAGGTGACTAGATTGATCATCTGATTTATGTACTTATATGAATAAAAACAAAAATATTTAAGGAAAAGTCGATGAAAACTTTAAAACACAAAAAAGTGATCATGCTTGCGGTAATGACGACCCTGACCATGGGTTTAACCGCTGAAACACAAGCAGCAAAAGGAATTTTGCAAATCAAAGAAACGGTCAAATCTGACTATGCAAAAACCAAATATCCCATTGTCATGACCCATGGCTGGCTGGGTTGGTCACGTATCGGAAATGATAGTTTCAACATTGATTATTGGTATCAAATTTTGCCCGATATGGCGCGTAATGGTTCAACCGTATTTGCAGCACAGTTATCCCCTGCCAATACCACTGAGTTTCGTGGTGAACAACTGGTTGCTCAGGTTGAAGAAGTGCTCGCGATTACAGGTCAGGATAAAGTCAACCTGATTGGTCACAGTCATGGTGGTCCAACCGTACAATACGTAGCGGCAGTGAAACCCGAATACGTCGTATCGGTGACTGGCGTGGGTGGAACATATCGCGGTTCTAAAGTGGCCGATGATATTCAAAACAATACTCTTAGCCGTACTGCCTTCAATATTTTGGGACAATACATCATTGGGCCACTGATGACCTGGGCTCAAGCCAATCCGGATATTCCGGTGAACTTTGATGCTTCGATGAAGTCATTGACCGAAGTAGAATCGGTAAACTTCAATAAACGCTTCCCGACCGCTGCTTTAGCTTCTGACTGTAACAAGAGCGGTGCGCAAGTGGATAAGGAAATCTACTACTATTCTTGGGGTGGAACTGCGCAAACCACCAACCTTCTGGACATTGACAGCATTCTGATGCAACTCGGGCCATTGTCTTATGGCAACAAAGACAATGATGGTATGGTTGCCCGCTGTAGTTCACATATCGGTCAAGTCATCCGTGATAATTACAACCTCAATCATACTGACCTTGCCAACATGATGTTTGGTTTAAAAGGGATGTTTGCTCCTGATCCAGTTGCCCTGTTTAGACAACATGCCAATCGTCTAAAACTTGAGGGTTTATAAGCCGAGCTTCTAAACAAATCCATGCACATAAAGGTACTATTTTTATGGGCATTTTCATATTCATACCTTGTTACAACTCTATATTGCATTGGTCTGTTAAATTTAGAAATTAGACCACTTATATTCAATACTAAATTTTGACAATTTAAATTGTCTAATAAAACAACTGGTTTAAAACAATAATATTTTGAGTACTCAATATGAAATACGGACTCTTCATTGCCAGCTTAATGTCACTCAGTGCTTTTAGCCAAGTACAAGCAGGCAACGCTACCCAAGTTACGGAAAAAGTAACCTCAAGCTATGCAAAAACCAAATACCCGATTGTTTTTAGTCATGGGATGGCTGGTTTTATCACTGTAGGAACCGACCAGTTTGGTCTCGACTACTGGTATCAAATTCTGCCAGACTTGGCCCGTAACGGTGCCAACGTCTGGGCAACCCGTGTATCGCCATTTAATTCATCTGAAATTCGTGGTGAACAACTGGCACGACAAATCGAAGAGATTCTGGCATTGACCGGGGCAGAAAAAGTCAATCTGATTGGCCACTCGCATGGAGGTCCAACCATTCGCTACGTTGGTGCAGCCTTACCGGGTAAAGTTGCCTCAATGACGGGAGTAGGTGCACCACATAAAGGCTCGCCTGTAGCGGACTTGATCTTGTCTGCTGAAGGTACGGCTATTGAGGGCCCACTCATAGGTGTCATCAATTTTGTTTCCAAAGCGATTACCTGGGCACAAGGTCTTGACCCACAAAGCTTCCCGCATGATTCTTTAGCCGGTGGTAAAAGTTTAACTCTTGAAGGCTCTGCACAGTTTAATGCCAATTTCCCCATAGGCATGCCAAGCACAGCATGTGGAGAAGGCAAGTTCCTAGATCAGGGTATTTATAACTATTCATTTACCGGTATCGGTACAGTGACCAATTTACTGGATCCTGACGGTGCTTTAAAGGTCACCAGTTTGTTGATTAATGGTGGTAAAGAAAATGATGGCCTGGTATCCCGTTGCAGCGCCAAGTTTGGCAAAACCATCCGTGACAATTACAACTGGAACCATTTAGATGAAGTGAATCAGGTACTCGGTCTGAAATCATTATTTGCACCAGATCCGGTCGATGTCTATCGTCAGCATGCCAACCGCTTAAAACAGCAAGGTTTATAAAAAATAAGGGATTTATCACTCACTGTATAAATCCCTTTTTAGCACTTATGAATAAATTCTTTCTCGCATTGACCGTATATGGCATGACGACATTACAATTGACCCATGCCAAAATGATGGTACTCTGCCCTTATGTAGCGGTCGTTATGGACAAATTATTCGTCAAGACTATAAGCATAATCACTTTGATGAAGTGAATCATTTCTTTGGACTTATAGGTGTATTTGCACAAGATCCTGTCACCTTGTACCGCCAACATGCCAACATGCCAACATGCCAACATGCCAACATGCCAACCATTGAAAACTAGAAGGTTTATAAGTTCCACCTTGCTAAAAAGAGCGGAAAATCGTTCTTTTTAATAAAAATAAATACCTAAAATATCTATCTGTTGATCTTGAATCCTGATGATTTCAAAACTCGCCACCCATCCTCTATTGCTTTATTTATAAACTAAAAATTGTTAATTTACCTAATATTGACAATATGAATTGTCTAAAAATAAAAGTGTTAAAAAAATAATCAAGGATATTCAATGCAACTTAAACACATCGTCCTCGCTGCACTGAGCAGCGTTGCATTCGTGCATTTACCTGCGCAAGCTGCCGGCTTAACCCAATATCAGGCAAAAGCTGTATCGAATTATGCAACCACCCAATACCCGTTAGTGATGGCACATGGTTTCGGCTTAGGCTTCTCGCGTATTGGTACGCAAATGTTGGGCTTAGATTATTGGTATCAAATTTTGCCAGACTTGGCACGTAATGGTGCGACGGTTTTTGCAGCGGAAATGTCTGCGGTAGAATCGACAGAAGTTCGTGGGGAACAGCTTTTACAACAAGTCGATGAAGTCATGGCCCTCAGCGGCAAGAAAAAAGTGAATTTAATCGGTCATAGCCATGGTGGCCCGACCATTCAATATATTGAAGGTGTTGCACCCGAAAAAGTTGCCTCCATGACGGCGGTCGCAGGAGCAATGAAAGGCACCAAACTGGCCGATGTGATGGTAGAAAGTAAATTTCTCGATCCGATTGCAGAAGTGGTTTTTGGTTTACTGGGTAAAAGTATCGCGCTGATCCAGACGAATCCAAAACTTAGTGTTGATTATGAAGGCTCGATGCAATCTCTAAGCACCACAGGTATTATGGCATTTAATGCGAAATATGGTTCAGCGGCCATTCCCTAAGATTGTAATAGTCAGGGGCAAAAACACACTGCTGATGGTATTTATCATTATTCCTGGATGGGCAATCAACAAATTACCAATCCTTTAGATGTGATCGATACCTCAATTGTAGCTTTAGGCACAACTTTGTTAAAAAGCAAAGACCATGATGGTCTTGTATCACTGTGTAGTGGTCGTTATGGCCAAGTGATTCGTCAAGATTACAAACACAATCACTTTGATGAAATTAACCACTTCTTTGGGATACAAGGCATATTTGCACAAGACCCTGTGGCAATTTACCGTCAACATGCCAACCGTTTAAAACTGCAAGGTTTATAAGTTTATAAAACTAAAAAGATTCAGACATAAAAAATGCGCCAAAAGGCGCATTTTTTTAACTCGAGATAAAACTTAAAATTAAGCTTTAACTTTACGAGCTGGTAATTTTTCACGAATACGTGCAGCTTTACCAGACAATTCGCGTAGGTAGTAAAGTTTAGCACGACGCACGTCACCACGACGTTTAACTTCGATTTTAGCAACGATTGGAGAGTGAGTTTGGAATACACGCTCAACACCAACACCGCTAGAAATTTTACGTACTGTGAACGCAGAGTTTAAACCACGGTTTTTGATTGCGATTACAACGCCTTCAAAAGCCTGAAGACGTTCGCGATCGCCCTCTTTTACTTTTACAGATACAATAACTGTATCACCTGGTGCAAAAGCTGGGATATCAGTTTTTAATTGAGCGTTTTCAATAATTTGAACTAAAGGATGTTTACCACTCATGTGGGAATCTCCAATGTGCGGACAGAAGAGGTCTGTTACCGCTGGGGACAGAGGCTAAAGCGCATATCAACCCGTTTATCTTTCCCTTTATCACCTAAGTCTTCACTTCGGTCGATAAAGAGCCTATTTAAAAATACTTAAAGTCGACTTTAAGTATTCAAATCTTTTAGCCATTTCTTTTGCTGCTTGGTCAACTCAACTTTTTCTACAAGCTCGGGCCTGCGATCAAGGGTTCGTTGATAGCGCTGCAAAAACCGCCATTTTTCGATATTGGCATGATGCCCAGACTTTAACACCTCAGGCACATCCAAACCTTCAAAATGGTCTGGCTTGGTATATTGCGGGCAGTCTAAAAGACCATCCACAAATGAGTCTTGTATCGCCGATTGTTCATCAGACATTGCACCCGGAAGTCTCCGGATAATACTGTCCAATAAAACCATCGCAGGAAGTTCGCCACCCGACAAAACATAATCACCAATTGACCATTCCTGATCAACATATTGCTGGATCAAACGTTCATCGACACCTTCATAACGACCACAGAGCACAATCAAACCGTCATATTCGACAAATTGCTGTACTGCCGGCTCATTTAAGGTTTTTCCTTGTGGAGACATATACACCACAGGAACCTGAACACAACCTGCTTGCTTTGCAAGCTCTTTGGCATGGTTAATTGCTTTTGACAATGGTTCTGCCATCATCACCATACCCGGACCACCACCGAATGGACGTTCATCCACCCGTTTATAGTTGCCCTCAGCATAATCGCGAGGATTAATACAAGTGACTTGTACTATTTCACGTTTTGCTGCACGCCCGCTAATACCGTAGGCTGTAATCGCTTCAAACATTTCAGGAAAAAGCGTAATGACTGCAAAAAACATCGCAGACTCCTCTATTTTCCTGCTGCGTTCATCCTTAAAGGATTAATAATCTACGCCCCAATTTACGTAGATACGACCAGCTTCAAGATCAACTCGCTGTACCACATCTTTATGCCATGGAATCATTCGCTCTTCAGCATCAACGCTGTCTGGTGTTGCGTGAACCACCATCACATCATTGGCACCGGTCTCAAACAATTCATGGATTTTACCGAGATTTACTTCTTGTTCAGCATCGTCCAGACCTAACACTGTTAAGCCTTTCAAATCTGTCCAGTAAAACTCGTCCATTCCTGCTTTCGGAAGTTGCGATTTTGAAATCCAAACATTGGTGCCAACCAAGCCATCTGCTGCAGTGCGATCGCTCACACCTTTTAAGCTAACAACCAAGCCTTTACCATGCGGTTTCCAGCGTTTTACATCTACTGTTTGCCAACCTGCTTTGGTCTCAATGTACCAAGGAAGATAGTCAAAGATGTTGCTCATGGGTTCTGTATTGGAATAGACCCAGAGCCACCCATTTAATCCATATGCTGAACGTAACTGTCCAATCTGAATACGATCTTCGGGAACATTCTGTGTTGGTGTCATGGGCTACCTACTACTTAATTCGCAAAAATTATGCAGCAGCTGCAGCTTTCTTAGCTTGAGCAGCTAAAGAAGCAACACGTTCAGAAGGTTGAGCACCTTGTGCAACCCAGTGAGCAAAACGATCAGCATCTAAACGAAGTTTTTCTGCTTGACCTTGAGCTGTAGGGTTAAAGAAACCAATACGTTCGATGAAACGACCGTCACGTGCATTGCGGCTATCAGTCACAATGATTTGATAGAACGGACGTTTTTTAGCACCACCGCGTGCAAGACGAATAACAACCATGATAGAACCTTATAGTTTTTACGGATTATCCACGTACCGACCACCGGAACATTTCAAACCCCTTTCATAGAGGGCAATATTTTACGTTATATTTGCTGTGAAAGAAAGATCAAATTTTAGGTTATCCACAGTTTGAATTTATTTTAGCGACCGTCCCAGTTTGAGGTGGCTGAAAGCACACAAGTAGTTGAACCCTTCACCCAGTATTTTTGACCTTGATTATTTAAGCAAATCCATCCATTGCCATCTTGGGTGCTTGAGTTTGCAGGTTCTGCAGTCAGAGTCCACGAGTTTGCATTCGGTATATTCAAAGTAAATGTATAAGTTGTATCGCCTGTTTGAGGAAAAGTATTACTACCATATATATTATTATCTGTAATAGTTGCGCCAGTAAAATTACCATTAGCTGCTTTGTACTGGATTAACTTTTGGGAAATTTCCATCATTTTACTTTGTGCATCCACACGCTTGGTCTTAATTACATATTGTGTATAAGAAGGGTATGCGATCACGGCTAATATCCCCACGATTGCTACTGCGATTAAAATTTCAATGAGGGTAAAGCCCTGTTTAAAGTGTTTTACCATGTTTCATTTCCTGAGCATGATTGATAGCTTGAAATAATTGCTTTAGATTTACAGCGAATACCCGTACTAGTCATGAGAAGGTTATAATTTTGGCTATCTGTCGTTTCAGCTTTAATTGCCCAACCTTGTCCACGCATATCTCGATCTGTTGAGGTGAGTAATTTTTGTGAGTCTAAATCCCGTATCGTAAGAGTATAGTTTTTTACTGATACAGATACCATTGGGCTTGATTGCCCATAAATATAACCAGGATCAAAACCTTTATAGCTAAAATTACGCGACTTATGACGCTCCAATTGTTCAGCAATCTTCTGGACTTCTTGTTCAGCTTGAGATATTGCAGCTTTACGGGTATACGCTGAATAAGAAGGTAATGCTATCGCAGCAATAATCGCCAATATTACTACAACAACCATCAATTCAATGAGTGTGAATCCATTTTTTAGGAGAGTAATACTATTAGGTATCCTAATAGTATTACTTATTTTATTATTTAGGTGCGACATTTTTTTCATACCATCGTATTGGATTCAAAATACGTGAGCATTTCCATTCTCCCGCCCCTTTGATATTACCTATCAATGTTAATGCTCCACAGCTATTTGGATCATCGGCCGTTCCACCGCCGCCTGAACCACCAGTTGGACCAAGGGCAATTCCTCGAATACCTGAACCAAGTACATTCTGGTTTACACCATTAATAATAACCATACCTGTACGTTTTTCAGCTTCGTTATCTTTATTCTCACCCTTATAACAAGTCCCATAAGGTAAGCAATACTGTTGACGATTTGACTCACCTATAATACGTGGCTGACATGGATCTGCATCTTCTACACCAGTACCTTCTGGATCATATACGGGCAGAAATAAATTATCTTTAATCGCAATAGGCTCTTCCTCAAATGCCTTAACTCCACCTGGTGTACGACTAGCAACTTCATTACCTAGATAATCACTTGATAATGAACGATACCACCCATGCTTAGGACTTCCTCCAAAAAAGGTATTTTTTACTGCTGTAAATGAAGTTAATTTTTGTGGATCTTTTTGAAGTTGATTTAACGTAATATCCTGTGACTTAAATGTCGTATAAGTAGACTTGAACAAATCACGTTCAACGAAATCACGGTCAATCAAGCCATAGACTTTATTTGTCGGCCGATTCTGTAAAGGATCAAGAGGTTTAATTGATTCGCGACCTTTACTTGGGGCAACATCTAGCGGTGTACTACGGTCACCAGAAGCAATTGCTACCAGAATAAAAGTTTCGCTACCTTCGTCATGAATCGTAATAGTTGGTGGTTGATAGAATCGCGGTGCATCACCATTATTAATAGCTATTCCAGATTCAGTAGTCGCCAAGTTAGCTAAACGAATAACATTATGTCCAAAACTTGCTGTAGCTGTATCTTTTTTATTATTTAGATCAATACGGAAGACTTGCCCACCCAAATCACCAAAATACAGATGATCAACTAAGTTATCCCCATCCCGATCTAAAGTACTGATACGAGTAGCCACACTATGTTTTAAATTAGCATTATCCTTGTCAGATTTTTCATTACTTGTCCACCAGATACGCTCACCAGTTTCTGCATCAATAATATAGACAGCATTTCCTAAAGCCTGTGCTTTGTTACAAGAAGCACCACCAAAATCTGCGCTATTATTTTGACCTAATCTAAATCTCGGGTCTTCATAACACATATCATATCCACCCCCGACAATCATTACACGACGAATCTTATTGTTATAACGAATATTAGCTAAAACCGGCTTAGACCATGTTTGCCCCATACGTGTATAATTAGCTAAGTCATTGCCAACTCTAAATAATAATTTAGGTTTATTTTCATTTAAAAGGTCTAGGGCATAATAATTATTCCCCCCCATGCGCATACCACCATACACATTCATTTTTTTAGCAGTAACAGCTGAGCTCGTTGTGCTAGTACCACGTTTCATTTCATAAGCAGTATCTGAAATCCAGGCTCCACTAATACCATGTTGGATATCACCTGCTTGACCAGCTCTTAAAGCTTTCGCTGCCTCAGGATTTTTCAATATTTCCGCAGGAACGAATACTGACTGTTCAACACCTGTTTTAGCATCGACAATATGTAAGCCTCCTTCCATACTGCCGAACATAACAGATTGTTTTCTAACTGAAGTTAAATCACCATTCGCGTTGATTTCACCCGAGTATGTTAGTTGCAATGGATATGAATGAATACTCCCCCCTAAACTTACAAATGGCTTAGTAGGCACGGGTAAAGTTGCTGGCAAGCCTGTTGCTATAGATTCGCCTAAATCATATCCAAGATAATTTAATAATCTATGTTTGATTTCTAGAGAAAATGATTTCAATACGTCTTGATTCTTAAATTTGTCTAAAACGTTTGCTCCAGATGTAACTATTCCACTTTCAACATCTGGAATTTTTAACAATTCTCCTGAAGTTTTAGATATGAGTTGATTATTTTCTACTTTAGAAACATCTGTATATAAATTACGCAGTCCATTTGGATTTGCAGTTATCGCTGGTACCGCTCTAATATTAAGGTCAGGATTCGCATTGACTGCACTTACTACTTGTGTTGGCATTGGTAAATTCCAGAAAACTCCGCCTTGATTTACCATACCACCATCAGCAACACTTGTTGGATTCCATAAGTCTTTAGTGGTTAGATCAAATTTCCCTACTTCATTAAAAATTGTTTTAGAGCCATCGACCAAAGCACCATTATTAATATCGTATTTTTTTAAGTTTCCTATCCAGATTGATACTGGTTGTCCCGGGTTCGGTGAGAGAGCACGCAAATAGCCATAAGGCTGAAAACCATTTGGATTTAAGGCATCAACAGGGACAGAAATAGCACCCGTAGACAATGGTTCAATCTGAGTATCACCAAGGTTTTTAATAAATTGAATAACACTATCTGTTACGCCTTGTTCAGATTGAGTCTCAAAGAAGCCCCCATTCCCATAACCCGGTTTTGTTAATTTATGAGTTGTATTTGCCGTAGGTGAACAAGAATCATCAGAACGACGATCATCCTGAGTTCTTGAACTAAGCTTGCATGCCTGCTGTACATGTGCTTTATCTAATCCATTAAAATCATTACCAAAACCTACAAATGCTGTCTGTATAGAAACGCCGGATGGATTCTTTGTTTTATCAAAAAGGTATTTAGCAAATTCCCCCATGCAATGCCATGCAGAATCACCATTACCACTATTTAAATTTGTTAAACCATTTGTTGGACATTTAAAACTCGTATCATTTAAAGCCTGCTGCATTAAAGGTAAAACTTTTGTCGAACCTGATCTATTGGCTTCACCATCAGATAAGACATATATCCCCTGCCCATCACAGCTTTGTCTTTTAGCAACTTCAGGTAAGGGACTTTTATAATTTAGCTCGTCTCTAATATTTCCAACAGAAACCTTTGTAAAGCCACTATAATTACTATCTCCATCTGTTTGTACTTGATTTGAGTAATATAAAACTCCATCTGTAATATCACGTGTTCCATCAGCTGTATAAGTACTTGGAATACTACTTTTTTCCGTCCATGTTTTACAGGTCTGTATTTCGGTGGTGAAATTAGTATTATTTAAACCTGTACACTCATATCGACGAGTGACATTTTCATAGTTAGCTGTCGGAGCTTCCCAATTACCAGAAAGATATCCATATCTATCTTTATATTGATAACATCTGGTCTGATTAGAATTAAGATGTGGATAAGTAGAATTTTCACACTTATAATTTACAATTTCAGATTTAGTTTCAGTTTTATATTTATCAACAGCAATAATAGCCCTTTTTATAGTGTTTGTGCCTAATAAATAGGCTGCAGCTTCAGCATAAGCTTGTGCAGTAGGGGTCCAATCATCAGCAGATAAATTTTTTACTGCTGTTCTGAGTTTTTCTCGATGAGCAGAACCTACTTTACCTAATTTTTCTGCTTCAATTAAAATCTTACCACCATCATAATTGCCAGATGCCCAAAAGCGACCTAAGCCAACTTTTGTCTCAGGTAAATTAGGATCTGTGCTATCTAAAAGTTTATACATACCATTTTTTAAACGAGTCAAACGAGATCCCGTCTGACCTTTATCTGTATCTGCCATTGAACCTGATGTATCGAGCATCATTATAATGGTCTTTTGACCTGCTTTAGGTGTCGCATAAATCTGTAAATCACTTGCTTGTACCACAGAAGCTGTTAAGGCATAAGTACCCATAAATGACAAACAAGACATTGCTAATGGACGTAAATTCATTGTCTTAAACCTTGAAACAACTGATGAGGTATTTATGTGTTTTTTCATTGTATTATCCTCTCAATCAAGGAGCTTGAGTCTGAGTAAAAATTGTCTGCAAATTAAATTCTTGAGTCTGAGAATTTACTGGAACACCAAGTTTGGCCAAGCAAGTCGCAATTGTTTCAAATCCCTTAGTATCACTACTTGTATCATCACTGATGTAACCTGCATTACCACTTCCTGTTCCGATACAATTTTGAGCTGCATCCAAATTTTTAGTAAAGCTTGGCACTACAGAGGTAGTAGTAACTCGAATTCTTTGTTGCTCAACAACATTCTTTGGCATGATAGTACCCGAGCTTAAATTATTTCCACGGCTTAATAAGGCCCCAGGTTTCAAATCTTCTTCTGCATCATTGGGAATTTTGACAGCTACCTGGGTAACAACTGCTTCACGACTACTGCCAAAATCAGAGCTTAAATTACAAAAAGCATCCACCCCCCCAGAAACAAGTTCAGCTTTCGCTGTTTTAGTTGTTGGAGGTCGTTTAACAGCAACACCCAAAGAGGCTGCAAATTTTTCATTGGATAGAGGTTTATAGCAAAATATATATTCATTTCCTGGTTCTAATTTTGAGTCTTGAAGCGCGTAGCCAATCGCACCACTCAAATCTACTAAGCTTGATAAATTGCTTGTGTATAATTGATTGATGGGTGTATCAGCAGTTTGGCCTAAAAATTGTCCAAGTTGAGTATTTGTCGAGATATTTAAACTTGTCATTGCTACACGTATTGCAAGTACACCTATTACTGTTAAAACAAGCAACATCATCATGACTACAAGCAATGTTGCTCCACGCTGGGGAGTGTAAATTTGATAGTTAGTCATATTGCATCCCCTAGACCATTACGTATTGCAATAGTCATCATATATGTTCTTCTTAAATGCTTTGTTTGGTTAGTAAGCGTTACCGACTTTTCTAAAAATGAAATAGGTTTAGTTGGATCAATCAGTTGGTTATTTGTGCTATCTATAGATCTAACAATTACTGCTGCTTTTACAGAGGTAATTCTTGGAATAGGTTGACCTGCATTACGAGCCGCATTTGCAGCAGTGATATACTCATCTATGGTGTAGTATGTATTTGATACGATATTAGTATTATTTTTAGTCATAGTTCCTAGATAAAATCTTAAATGATCAACTCTAGGCATAATCACTTCACCTAATTGAGCTCCTCCAAAATCCGTGATATTTGCAGCTGACATTGCACCTTTTTTATTAGCATCACAAGCAAGTACTAAATCCTTCTCTCCCCCATTAGTATCTTTTCTCAAGAAATAACGCTGGATAATATATTCTCCTGCTTTTACTTCCTCACCTTCGCAATTAAACATATCATTTGGTGCTGTAAACTGAATAGTAAGCTGGTCACTTGTTTCATTCACATTTGAAGCCAATCCACTACGAGTGACTGAATTACCACCTATATCTTTAGATACATTTACAGTGCCTGAAGCCCCTTGAGAAAGTACAATCCCACCTTGTGGAGTAGTATTAGTTAATTCAGGATTGCTAATATTGCCATAATTAGCTAAACGAATATCTCGAGCAATATAATCTAGCCCAAAAACTCCGCTATCTTGTAATTCTGCATTCGCTTGTTGGATACGAGTCGTAACGATTCCCCCCAAGAACAATTGCGTTGCAGCAGCTGTAATTAATAACCCCAAAGCAAGTGCCACAATTAATTCAACTAAAGTAAAACCTGCTTGATGAAAAGGACTATTCGAAAACTTATTATCCATTAATATGCCTCCATCATTACACATCGAGCATTTGCTACATACACACCACCAGAGCTCATACACGCTAAATAATTATTTGAAGATATCAGTGTATTTTCCCAAGCTGCGAATATGCATTGTCTTTTAATTGAATTAACTTCTGGACATTCATTCATAGTAATCATGACGCCGATTTGATTTGCAGCTCGTGCCACCAAATAAGCTTCATAAGTTGCCATCTGCGCAGGTGTACATGTTGTATTGAGACAACTTTTAGGCGCATTAGGTGCATTCTGAGATGTATAATTTCTTACAGCTGCCGGATAACTGCTTTGACCTTGAGGATTTGAACGTATACTCTCTGTTAAGCCACGTAACAACATAATAGCTTGTGATTTAACCAATGCTTCATCCCCCGCCTCAATTGCACGTAATTGTAAAGCGGTATATCCAAGGACCCCAATAGCCAATAAAACAAGAGATACCAATACCTCAACCATGCCTATGCCTTTTTGTTTTCTACTTATCATTAACATGTACCTTTGGTTTGAGTTAAAGACCCAATTAAAGCAACGTTTATAGTTCTACTTATGTTATTTGAGCATGTTGTTATTGAGGTAACAGACGAAGTAGTACCATTTGCTTTAAATACCACCCCATAATTATTAGATTTAATCTCAACTTTCTTAGGAAGATTTACAAGAATTACTCTCTTTTGATCAATAAATTGGCTTGCATCAGCAGAAGATAATAATTTATTTACACATATAGTTTCTGTCACATCAGCGCCAACTGCATCTTTATTAGGACAAACTACTACAGTATTACCCATCACCATAGCTCGACTTCTTCCTTCTCCTAATGCTGAAGCAATTTCATTACTTGCACCATTTAAATTTTGAGAAGCTAAAGTACTTACAAATGAAGGAGCAGCAATACTGGCCACAATCGCCAATACTGCAATCGTCACCATGAGCTCAATTAAGGTAAATCCTTTTTCTTTTTGCATACTCCCCCCGACAACAAAACTTTACCCCATTAAAAATAATATCTAATTAGCTTACAAAACTGACACAAATAGAGATAAAAGGTATAAAAAAACAGATAACTGTCAAAATACAATTATCTGTCAAATTTTTAAAAATTTCAGAATGTTAAATCATTCACGCTTTATGCTTGAGTTACAGGAATACGTAACTCTTTGGGTAAACTAAAGGTAATATTCTCTTCACGCCCTGCAAGCTCTTCTGGTGCTTTAGCTCCCCAGTCCTGCAAACGTTGAATCACTTGCTTGATTAAAATTTCTGGTGCTGATGCTCCGGCAGTGACCCCAATTTTAGTATTTTCATTAAACCAATTTTGATCAAGCTGATCTGCGTTATCAACTAAATAAGCCTGTTTCCCCATACGTTCAGCCAATTCACGTAAACGATTCGAATTTGATGAATTTGGAGAACCTACCACTAAAACCACATCGCACTGCATAGCCAAATCACGTACTGCATCTTGACGGTTTTGGGTCGCATAACAGATATCATCTTTACGCGGACCTTGAATTTCAGGAAATTTTGTACGTAAAGCATCAATCACTTTCGCCGTATCATCAATTGATAAAGTCGTTTGCGTGACAAAAGCCACTTTTTCAGAGTTATGGACGACTAAAGCTGCAACATCTTTTTCATCTTCAACCAAGTAAATTTCACCGCCATTTTTTTTGTCATATTGTCCCATGGTTCCTTCAACTTCAGGATGACCTTCATGACCAATTAAAATAGCTTCAGTCCCTTCACGGGCATATTTGGTCACCTCAATATGTACCTTAGTCACCAATGGACAAGTTGCATCAAAAACCTTTAAACCACGACGTTCAGCCTCTTGCTGAACAGCTTTAGAAACACCATGCGCGCTAAAAATCACAATATTATCATCGGGCACTTCGTCCAGTTCATCGACAAAAATTGCCCCGCGCTGACGTAAATCATCGACTACAAATTTGTTGTGTACCACTTCATGACGTACATAAATGGGCGGATTAAAGCATTCAAGTGCCCGATTGACGATCGCAATTGCTCGGTCGACACCTGCACAAAAACCACGTGGATTGGCCAATACAATTTCCATAAGACCCTCAATGTTCACTTGAATTTAGACTGAATAATTTGAAATAAATGCAAACAACCTACGATCAGCTATTTAGTTTGCGGGCTGTCTGCTCTAAAATAGAGAAGATATTTTATCATATCAGGAAAAATATCATGTCGGGTCTCTTGTTTGTCGTTTCTGCTGCATCTGGAACAGGCAAAACATCTCTCGTTAAAGCCCTACTTGAGCGTGTGAATAATTTACACGTTTCTGTCTCTCACACAACTCGTGGTCAACGCCCTGGTGAACTCGAAGGTGTGCATTATCATTTTTCGCAAAAAGAAGATTTTATTGCTCTAGTTGAGCAAGGTGGT
The DNA here is from genome assembly GCF_013004295.1 of Acinetobacter sp. ANC 5414. Classification (NCBI taxonomy): domain Bacteria; kingdom Pseudomonadati; phylum Pseudomonadota; class Gammaproteobacteria; order Moraxellales; family Moraxellaceae; genus Acinetobacter; species Acinetobacter sp. ANC 5414. The sequence goes on along the minus strand of NZ_JABERM010000033.1, from coordinate 83,330 downwards.
TTTATTGAGTATGCCGAAGTTTTTGGTAACTATTACGGCACGGCTCAAGCCACAGTAAAACAACAATTGGCTAAAGGTCATGATGTTTTACTTGAAATCGACTGGCAAGGTGCAGAACAAGTTCGTAAACTTTTCCCAGAATCTAAACAAATTTTCATTTTACCGCCAAGCCAGTTTGATTTACGTCAACGTCTCTCAAATCGCGGTACAGACTCTGTTGAAGTGATTGAACATCGCTTAGGTTGTGCTGTAGAAGATATGCAGCAATATACAAACTTTGACTATGTCATTATTAATGATGACTTTAATAAAGCCCTACATGACCTGGAATGCGTGATTATTGCCAATCGTTTGGTGATATCCCAACAAGCAGACCGTCATCAGGAATTGATTGAAAAATTAATTACTCCTGTTGAATTGTGATTAAAACTTGAGTCTACAGGCAAAGCCTTTTATACTGCTCAGTCTGTTCAAATTTAATATTCAAACGAGAATTCTTATGGCACGCGTAACCGTTGAAGATTGTTTAGACCATGTAGACAACCGCTTTGAGCTTGTACTAGTGGCAAGCAAACGCGCGCGTCAATTGGCACGTCAAGGCATCGAACCAACTGTAGAGTGGGATAACGATAAACCGACTGTAGTTGCTTTACGTGAAATTGCAGCAGGTCATGTATCTAAAGATATTTTGAAACAACGTGATCAAGACTATCAAACATCTAGTCTTGACCTTGCACTTTCTGCAAACAACTTGAATTTAGATGGCTTTTCTTTCCAATAAGAAAAAAAATCTTAAAAAAGCCTAGTTTTTAACTAGGCTTTTTTTATTGGATAACTTTTATATTTGTTCAATAACCGTTATAACATAAGTAGAAAGATACGTTATTCAAGATGTATCTTTTTGCTTTTTTTTGAATGAAAAATTTGACAAGTCATGCAATATGTTCTTCATTAAAGGGCTAGCGATTTAAACTGTAAAATTGAAGTAATAAAGGTGTTATATGCCAGGCCCACAGGTCAGCCAAGCCAGACAACAGCTCAAAATTATTATCGACGCTTACTTAAGTGCAAGCGATGTCGAGCGCGTGCTTGTGGCTTGCGATTATGCCGATATTGCACATGATGGGATCACCCGAAAAAGTGGTGAACCTTACATCCTGCATCCTATCGCGGTGAGTAGTATTCTTTCGCATATGCGCTTAGATGCAGAAACCCTGATGGCTGCACTTTTACATGATGTGATTGAAGACACTGACTTTAATAAAGAAGACATCGCTGAAAAATTTGGACGTACCGTTGCAGAACTGGTCGATGGCGTCACCAAGCTCAGTCATTCCAGTGATAAAGAATATAATAAAGCCGCATCCTTCCGTAAAATTCTGCAAGCGACTCTACAAGACCCACGTGTCATTATTATTAAACTCGCAGACCGTTATCACAACATGACCACACTGGGTTCATTACGCCCAGATAAACGTCGGCGTATTGCCCAAGAAACCTTTGATATTTTTGTTCCGATGGCACGTATTGTCGGGATGAATGAGATGGCCGATAACTTAGAACATTTGTGCTATCAAAATCTCGATCTCGATATGTTTAATAATGTGCAAGAAGCACTCTTTCAAACCAAACCCAAACGCTGTGAATATCAAAGTATTTGGGAAAAAAACCTCACTGAACTGCTGCAGCAGCATCAAATTTCAGGTCGTATTAAAAAGAAAAATAACAATATTGAATTACTGCGCCACTTTGTTAAAAATGATATCAATCTGCAAGAACTGACGCATAGCCATGCTTTTGAAATTGTTTTACAAAGCATTGCTGACTGTGACCGTCTGGCAGAAATTCTGCGGGAAAATTTCCAAATTTTGCATTATGAAGATCATATTCGCCGTCCACTTCCAGGCGGCAATCAATCGCTGATGATGCGTTTAAAAGGTGAGAAAACCACGCTATCCCTGACCATTCAAACTGAACTTATGCGTAAGGCTGCTCGTTTTGGTGTGGTTCTGGGTGAAAATGCGCCTCAAGCCTGCCGTTCAGCCATTCAAGCTTCAATGCAAAACCTCAATGTCCTGATTGATGGTGCCTGTGCAAAGACCACATTTAGCGACCTGTTAGATTATTTACATCAAGAAAAAATTTGGGTGTATACCCCACACGGCAATTTGCATGAACTCCCTCAAGGGGCAACAGCAGTCGATTTTGCTTATTCAGCCAGTCTATTTTTAGGCAATCATGCTGTAGGTGCAAAAGTAAATGGTGAAACCAAACCACTTTCAACTCCATTGATTAGTGGACAAGTGGTTGAGATTATTACTGATGTCCTCGCAACCCCAAATCCAGATTGGCTCAGTTTTATTAATACCCAAAAAGCACGTCGTGCCTTACAAAATATTTTGCGTGATCAAGATATTGAAGAGCAGCAACTGGTCGGTCAACAAGCACTGAATCGTGCACTGAAACTGTTTAATCGCTCGATAAAAGACTTAACCGAGGCAGACTGGATTGATATCTTGGAATGGCGACACATCGAATCTAAAGAGCAGTTATTTGAACAAGTCGCTGTGGGTGATTTGCTTCCACAATTGGTTGCCAATCATCTGTTTGCTCAAGGTAAAAGCATCGAAACTCAATCTTCAACCCGCCTGATTCAAGGCACTGAAGGTGTGGATGTCAAATATGCGCATTGCTGCAATCCTGTTCTCGGTGATCCTATTCAAGGACATTTATCGCGTCGTGGATTAATCGTCCATCGTGCCCGTTGTCACAATCTTCTACACGAACAGCACCAGCATCCAGAAAATATTATGCCTTTACAGTGGGCTTCTGAAGATGCCGATGATATTAGCTTTACAGCTTATTTAAGCATTGATATGGTGATGAACGATGAACAAATTTCCGATCTCATCTACCAATGCCGTAAAGAAAAAACCGGTGTAGAAATGGTGCATAACCACGAAGGGAAAACTTACGTGAATATTGTGGTGCATAACCGCAAGCAAATTGCTCAAATCATTCGTGATTTACGCATGCATTTTGGTTTTCCGCGCATTAGCCGTTTAGCCCAACCGATTAATATTACAGAAGCATCTAAAGCAAGTTAATTCAATCATATGCAACTTTTTTGACTGATATGCGCTATGATGTATGAAGATGATATAAGGAGAAATCAATGTCCCGTCAAGTAATCCATACGGAAAATGCACCAGCCGCAATTGGTACATATTCTCAAGCGATTTTAGTTGAAAATACACTGTATCTTTCAGGTCAAATTGGCTTAGACCCTTACAGTATGGAATTGGTTGAAGGTATTGAGGCTCAGATTCGTCGAGTATTTGATAATTTAAAAGCAGTCTGTGAAGCAGCGGGTGGTTCTTTGGCAGATATCGCCAAACTGAATATTTTCCTGACCGATCTTTCGCATTTCCAGCTGGTCAATCAGATTATGGGTGAATACTTCGCTCAACCCTACCCTGCACGTGCCGCATTAGGCGTCGCAAGCCTCCCTAAAGATGCTTTAGTGGAAATGGATGGGGTGGTCATTATTAATAAATAAAATCAGATAGTTAAATAATTGTCTAGAATACCACCGATCAGGTGGTATTTTTTTATTCAAAAACTCAATAAACAAGAATAATATTTCAAATGAATTTCATTGACAAACGATAACAATTATCAATAATATTACTTATCCTATTTCACTATTGTGGTAGTCGAAAATGTACGTTTGTTTATGTCGTGGTATTACCGATCAAGATATTAAAGATGCCGTAGCCAATGGCGCTGAAAGCTATCGCGAAATTCGCGACTTACTTGATTTAGGTACATGCTGTGGTCGCTGCGCACCAGAAGCGCGCGCCATCATTAGCGATGAACTTTCAGAAATCGCTGCCCGTATATCGATAGCCGCTTAAATACTATGACCTTAATAATCAAAGTTTAATGATCGAAAGATCATCTTCCTCCCCCGCTTACGACTCTAAGCGGGTTTTCTTATCCCATTATTCTAATTTGGCCTTTAATCGTTTTTGATTCCGATTTTCATTTGCCGTTCAATAAATTACTCGCCATTATTTCGGTTCTTGTTTAAGATCATTGCAATAATAATTTTTTGATTGCCTGACACATGGTTAAGGCAGAAATTGTTGATGGAGAACTTACAATGAAAGGCAATCGTGATGTGATTAATCAGTTAAATCAGGTGCTATATCACCAGTTGACTGCCATTAACCAATATTTTCTTCATTCGCGCATGTTTAATGACTGGGGAATTGAGAAACTCGGTTCTGCAGAATATAAAGAATCCATTCGCCAAATGAAAGATGCAGATAAAATTATTGAACGTATTTTATTTCTCGAAGGTCTACCTAACCTACAGAATTTAGGCAAATTGTACATTGGTCAGCATACTGTTGAAGTACTGAATTGTGATGTGCGCAAAGTAAACGAAAATATTGAAGCGCTACAAAAAGCGGTCAGCTTGGCAGAGCAGGAAATGGATTATGTGACCCGTGATCTTGTACAGGAAATTTTGGAAAAAGAAGAAGAATATCTAGACTGGACCACGACCCAGCTTGATTTGGTTGAGAAAGTCGGTATTGAAAACTATATTCAAAGCCAAATTTAATTCTCTATAAAAAAAGCCAGTCAATCCACTGGCTTTTTTAGTTTTTAAATATCACTTTGCAGTAACTGGTTTTGCTAATGAAGCATAATCCAGATCGACTCTACGTAATGTTTTTAATAACCAAAGCTGATGTTTTGCTTCTTGTTCATAACCGTTAAAAGCCAAGACTTTAGCATATTTAATCAGATCATATTTAGTTGGATAATTCAGCACCATCTCCTTAATATCTTCCAACTGTTGCACATTTACCTTGGTATATGGATTCATCCGAATCCACTCAATACGTCGATCAAACTCTTCAAGTAAATAAATTTGATCTTGATTGGTGATTTTCTCAGGTGTTTGCTCATAACGCATCGACTGATTCAGTTTGGGCACCATAACCGAATAATCTCTGACAATTAAAATCAACAATATTAAAGAAACTGCATAACCCACGCGCATATAGTTGGGTGAAAGTGTAATCGTTTTAATATTGGATTGCTGAGACTGAACAAGCCCCATGATAAAACCGACCGGTAACAAGAAATAAGCATAATACTGTGGAAATTCCAGCATTGAGTGAATCAACACAGCACCAATCATTAAAATACCAATCACCGACTCAACTGAATTGACATGTTTATTGAGTTGATAGCCCCAATAGCCAAAGTAAGCAAGAAAAGGAAGACCGATAAGCAAACCGTTCCAAAGAATAAAATCTAAAATAAAATTATGCGCACTACGAACCCACACCGGTCCCTGAAAATGATCACTGACCAGTGTATAAGCGACGCTGGTCTGATTCCAGCCATAGCCAAACCATGGACGGTCTGCAATTGCATGTAGCATTTGCTGCCAGATGGCTAAACGTGACATATCGCCTGTTGCACGACGTGCGATATCTACAGATTTAATTTGAGTATCAGCAAGCTGGGTGAGAAAGCCACCAATGGTCGGAAGTAGAAAAATAAAACCAACAAACAGTGCTGTCCAAGCAGTAACGTAATACCACTTGATTGAAATATAGCCTCTAAACTGCTGATAAGCCAAATACATAATAATACAGAGGCAAGCCACCCACGATGTACGAGATTGGCTTAAGGCTAAACTCATCAACATCATAAATACTGCTGGAACCAACCATTTGGTATGAATTTTCTTTTTTTCGTATAAATATAAACATGCCAAAAGTGACATGAGTAAAAAAGTGGCCATATTATTGGGCTGGGCAAAATTGGCATATGGACGAACAGCACGTTGCATATCCACCATCCCGGGGATATATGCATCTAGTGTTAACCATTGACAGATCGCAATAATTCCCGTTGCAGTACCGGCCATGAAGAACACATAGCTTAGCCCGGTAAAAACCTCTTCACGATTTATTTTTTCTACAGACAAGTTATAGCCGATGGCTATACTCAGCCAAAATCCAAAGACAAATAGCGCACTGGTCAAAGCTTTATCAAAGAAAAATAGCTCACCACTTAGGTATTGAATCAGCGGAATCATCGCAAGCAGCAATAAAGGCAGGCTGATCATCGGTAATTTAATTTTGTCTTTTAAATAAATGGTAGCAAGGGCAAAGAGGGATAAAAAAGCAAAGAGTTCACCCGTATAGGTAACCCAAGGGCGATAATGGATGGGCAGGAGCCAAGCAAGGGAGATGAGGATTACTGCAAGCAGCATTAAGATGAATTTCATGAGTGAATTCAGTGAAAATTAAATTTTACCCATGATAATAAAAAAGCGAACGAATAGATAATTTTTATTAAAATGAAAAAGTAAGGGGCATATTTTTAATGAATAAAATTTTGAAAAATGGAGGCTAAATTTTGAAAATATACGTTTTCTTCTACTTTTAAACAGCCCATAAAAATCTCCAAAAAATGACATTTTTTGTCACTTAGTTACACAAATTTACTTTACGCTTTTTTACATTTTTAATCTATTAAACAAAGTATTGATTTCAAGCATAATAATTAGATAATATGCTTTGGCACACTTTGTGCAAACTATAAACTAGCTTACAAAGCTTATAATTAAATTAACAAAACATTTGTGGAGAATGTTATGAATGCACAGAAAGGCTTTACATTGATCGAACTGATGATTGTGGTCGCTATTATCGGTATTCTTGCTGCGATTGCGATTCCTGCTTACACTAATTACACAATTAAATCTCAAAACCGTGCTTGTTTATCTGAGGCTAAAGGCTATGCAAATCAGGTTATAGCTGCAGTAAATGATGGCCAATCGCCAGGTGCTCCTGTAAAATCAGCATGTTCCGCAATTGACGATTTAAGTGCCGTTACTACTGTTGCGGGATTTACTGGATTAACTGCTACTGCAGGTGGCAATGGTGATGCAGCAGTATCTTGTAATACTAATGCTGTATGTACGTATACATCAGCGAGTGGTAACTAAGGTAGTAAAATAAAAAACGCATCTTTAAAGATGCGTTTTTTTAATTTAAAATTTTTCAAAAACAGCGAATATACTTTTTCTAATAGTTTTTCATAATCTTCCTGTAACTGCTCATAATCACTCTTAACTGCTTTGGTCTTATTCTCAGGTTGCTCAATGTGTTGTGCAGGAGAAATTACATTTTCTCCTATCTCCTGTACAGCTAGCTCAATTACAGCAACTAATGTAGCAATGATGGCTTTATTATTAATCGAACCTCACTTATACGTCCGCCTCAATCACTACTATGTCATTATTAATAACACCACCCTTTTTCTAATTTTGTATACTTATCTGATCGTGTATATAAATCATAATTAGATCTCTTTCATAACTCAAAAAGTGATCATCTTTTTGATTAATATTTGCACCCTATATTTATGACCATTCGTGCATAATCTACGGATAAAATATATCGATTCAAAAAAGCTTTCTGAAACACAGTTCAAGCGATACACGGGCATCTACTGCTCAACCTTCTATTTGATGGTTGAGCAATTGAAAAAGCATGTTGCAACTAAAGGCAGACCGCCCAAGTTAAACTTGGAGGATCAGGTTCTGCTCTGTCTGAGCTATTGGCGTGAATACCGAACTTTATTTCACGTTGCTACGAGTTACGGAGTTGCAGAGCCAACAGCCTCACGAATTGTACGTCACGTTAAAGACTGTCTGATTCAGTCCAATCTTTTTAATTTACCTAAGAATTTGCCCGAAGGCGAAGGCATAGACTGGAATGTTGTGATCGTAGATGCTACAGAAATTCCAATCCAAAGGCCTAAAAAAACAGAAGAAAAGCTATAGCGGTAAGAAAAAGACGCACACCTTTAAAGTACAGGCCATGATTCACTACAAAACTCAGCAAATTCTGAGTTTATGTACCAGTCGCGGTGCAGTGCATGATTTCGAGTTGTTCAAATGCAATTTAAACTAGATTCCTTTTGGGGCTTTTATCCTTGCAGATAAAGGCTATCAGGGGATTTATGCGTTGTATCCACATTGTCTGTTGCCATTAAAATCCAAAAGACACTGTAAATTGGATCCAGAACTCAAAATCTATAATCAGGAAATCAATAAAAGAAGCATAGGTATTGAACATGTATTTGGTAGCCTGAAAACCTTCAGAATCCTTGCTGAGCGTTATCGAAATAGAGGTAAAAGACTCGGTTTGAGATTCAATTTAATCGCTGGAATCTACAACTTGGAACTGAGTAAAAAATGATTTATGAAAGAGGTCTATTATACTAATTATCACCTATCATAAAATCACAGGATAATTTCCTAATTCATTAGTTTGCTCATTGATGGAATGAGCATAAAACTGGTTTAGCACCTGACCTATACGCATCACGCCATTAATTACCGCCTGCTGAAACTGCTGTTGGGCCAACTGAGCAACCATATTTTGGCAGATTTCATCCCAAATCATTTGCTCTGTAGCCGTTTTTATTCCCCGATCAATGACAATCTCAACTTTACGCTCACATAGATTGATATATAAAAGCACACCACTATTATATTCAGTATCCCATACCCCAAGTTCTGCGAACAATTGTCGGGCGCGCATGCGGGTATTTTGAAAATATGCCTGATTTACTGGTAGATGACCTTCTATCACCACCTGAATTTCCCCGACATGACCATGTTCAGCCTCAGACACTGCCTGTGTGATCGCAGCCTGATCCTGTTTGGAAAAGTATCGCTTGGTTGCAGGCATATATAAAAAATGCTTTAACCAACGCTTAAAACTGGGTTGGTTTACTTCTTCAGTTTTAGGTTGCGTGACAATTTCTGTCGTTTCTGTTTTTATTACCATGAGCCTGATGCTCCTCCCCCGCCAAATCCACCACCGCCACCACTAAATCCTCCACCACCTCCAAAGCCGCCGCCTCGTCCTCCACCACCGCCACGACCGGCAGAAGCCAAAAACAGTTGGAAAATAGTTTGTGCAATAGCCGTAATCAGTAAAAAGAATATCCCGCCACCAATCAATAAACTGGTCACTAATCCTGCACCATTCACCAACCCAGCTACCGTTCCAGCCACCGCCGCAGTAGATGCACTTAAACCCTTGCCAAAAATAAAGGAACCAATAATGCCAGCGATCAGTATAAATAATGCGGTACTAAAAGTTTTCTCTTTAGCTTGCTGCTCATGCAAAGCTTGCTCATGACGCTCTTTAAGTTCTTGCGCGGCTTTTTGTGCTACTTCTGGATCCATATTTAAAATACGCTCTATCTCAACTAAGCCGGCATCAATTCCTTGTGCATATTGGGCTTGTTTAAAATAAGGCGTGATTTGATTTCGAATAATACGACTTGCCACGATATCGGGTATTACACCCTCCAAACCATAGCCTGTCAGAATTTGGATGCGATGATCATTCACAGCAATCGCCATCAATAGACCATTATCCTGTTTTGCCGATCCAAGTTGCCATTTTTCAGCAATACGCATGGCAAAGTCGAAAATATCTTCCTGACCTGTAGTGGGTACAATCACTACACCAATTTGCGCCTTTCCCTGTTCATGCAACTTTAGAATCCGTTGACTAATTTCTTGCTTCTGACTTTCTGTTAATAGATTTGCCTGATCAACAACCGGCTCATTTAAAGTCGGCAATCCACGTATGGATTCTCCTTCCGCCATATCATTGGCAATTTTCGGTTGCTGAACTTGTGCTGGTGTTGATGCTTTTTGTTGAATCTGTGATTGTTGCTGCTCCTGAATAACTTTACCCGCTATAATCGCCTCTTCTGTGTCAGATGCGGTTGCCACTTCACTTAAAGCAAATGAACTCGATAGCATTGCACAACACAAGACCACTAGCTGGAAAATGATAGCAAGAGCATTTTTATTTTCTGGAGCAGACATAAGCGCATCCTGTTCTATACAAATCCCCAATTATTCAAATGAAACCTTAGGTGCTGTTTGTGCACTCTGTTCTGCACTGAAATTCGGCTTTGGATTCATCCCAATAACTTTGGCGGTCATCACTTGCGGGAACTGGCGTGAATACGCGTTAAAATCCTGAACTGATGCAATATAACGGTTACGCGCTACTGCAATACGGTTTTCAGTGCCTTCAAGTTGTACTTGTAAATCACGGAATTGTTCATTGGCTTTTAAATCTGGATAATTTTCAGAAACCGCAATTAAACGCGATAATGCACTGGTCATCTGCGCCTGTGCTTCTTGATATTTTTGGAATAAGGCCGGATCTTCCAAGACTTCTTTATCTACTTTTAAGCCTGCAACATTGGCACGTGCTTGAGTGACTTCTGTTAGAACTTTTTCTTCATGTTTAGCATAGCCTTTCACCACATTGACTAAGTTGGGTACAAGGTCTGCACGGCGTTGATATTGGTTTTGCACTTCAGACCAAGAGGCTGTTACCGCTTCATCTTTCACCTGTAGCGTGTTATAGCCACAACCAGATAAAGTTAAAGTGCTTACAAGAGCCATAGTGACTAAACTTTTTTTCATTACATTCATATGCCTATATCCTCTATATTTCTTTGTATTTGTTTAAATATTTTTATTGTAAACATATTTAGGCTTAGTTTTGTTTATTTTCAGTACTGCAAATCCATCCAAATAAAAAACCCGCCGAAGCGGGTTTTTAAATCTCTAACTTAAACGTTATGAATTAAACATCTAAATAATCAAGGATACCTTCAGCTGCTTCACGACCTTCCCAAATTGCAGTAACCACCAGGTCCGAACCACGAACCATGTCACCACCGGCAAAAATTTTCGGGTTAGACGTTTGGAATTTGTATTGTTGCTTTTCAGCTGCAACCACACGACCTGAACCATCCAGACCAATGTTAGCACCAGCAAACCAATCCGCCGGGCTTGCACGGAAACCGAAAGCTAAAAGCACTGCATCAGCAGGTAAAACTTCTTCTGAACCCGGAACCGGTTCTGGGCTACGACGACCACGGCTGTCAGGCTCGCCTAATTGTGTAGTCACCACTTTAACACCTGTGACTTTGCCGTTTTCACCCACAATTTCAATTGGCTGACGGTTGAACATGAAATCCACCCCTTCTTCACGCGCATTTTTTACTTCACGACGTGAACCCGGCATATTTTCTTCATCACGGCGGTAAGCACACACCACAGATTCCGCACCTTGACGAATTGAAGTACGGTTACAGTCCATCGCAGTGTCACCACCACCCAGTACAATCACCTTTTTACCTTCAACGCTGACATATTCAGAAGCGTCTTTTTCCCAGCCTTGGGTACGATTAACGTTAGCAATCAGGAAATCAAGCGCATCGTGAACACCATCCAGATCTTCACCCGCGAAACCGCCTTTCATGTAAGTGTATGTTCCCATACCCATGAACACGGCATCGTAATCTGCAAGCAATTGCTCGATGGTGATATCTGTACCAATTTCAGTATTTAAACGGAATTCAACACCCATACCCGCGAAAATTTCACGGCGGCGTTTCATGACGTCTTTTTCCATCTTGAATTCTGGAATACCGAAAGTCAGCAAACCACCAATTTCAGGACGTTTATCGAATACAACCGGTTTAACACCATTACGTACCAGAATGTCTGCACAGCCTAGACCTGCAGGACCTGCACCAATAATCGCAACTTTTTTATCTGTCCATTTTACATTGGACATATCTGGACGCCAACCCAAAGCAAAAGCGGTATCATTGATATATTTTTCCGCATTACCAATGGTCACGGCACCAAAACCGTCATTTAAGGTACAAGCCCCTTCACATAGACGGTCTTGCGGACATACGCGACCACAAACTTCTGGCAAGGTATTGGTTTGATGGCAAAGTTCAGCTGCCTGGAAAATACGACCTTCAGCAATCAGTTTTAACCAGTTTGGAATGTAGTTATGTACTGGACATTTCCATTCACAATACGGGTTACCACAACCTAAACAACGGTGCGATTGATTGGTCGCAATTTCCGCTGTAAAGGGTTTATAAATTTCCACAAACTCTGCTTTGCGGACAGTTAGATCTTTTTTTTCTGGATCTTGGCGTGCTACATCCAGGAATTGAAAGTCATTGTTTAGGCGCTCTGCCATGTCTCTCTCCGTGGGTAGGTGTAGTTGGTTTATTTATCCGCTACACCTGCCTATCAATCTGCAGTAGTGGAATTATTGTGGATCAGCTTTAGTCGTTTTCAAAAGCGTTTGCAAATTAGCAGCTTTTGGTTTTACAAGCCAGAATTTACGGCTGTAAAAATCAAACTCGTTGCGGATCTTGTACGCCCAAGCACTACCTGTCTCTTTAATGTGTTCATCCAAAATACGAAGCAAGAATTCTTGATGTTCTTCCATCGCTTCTGTAGAGATACGATTTAACTCGATCAACTCATGGTTATAGTGATCCACGAAATCATTATCAAGGTCAAGTACATAAGCAAAACCACCGGTCATACCGGCACCGAAGTTATGACCTACTTTACCCAGTACAGTCACAATACCACCAGTCATATATTCACAACAATGGTCGCCTGCACCTTCAATCACGGCAAATGCACCCGAGTTACGAACTGCAAAACGCTCGCCTGCAGTACCTGCAGCAAAGATTTTACCTCCAGTTGCACCATACAAACAGGTGTTACCAATGATTGCAGTATTTTGAGTTTGGAATGGTGAACCTTTTGGTGGGAAGATGGAAATACAACCACCTGCCATACCTTTACCGACGTAATCGTTGGCATCACCTTCAAGTTTGATATGCAAACCGCCAGCATTCCAAACACCGAGTGACTGACCTGCAGTACCTTTCAAATTCATGACTACAGGATGTGTTTCCATACCCAAGTTACCATAACGACGCGCAATTTCACCTGAAATACGTGCACCAATTGAACGGTCACAATTGACAACATTGTAGTTAAACTCGCCACTCTTACCCGCTTCAATGGTCGGAAGCATTTCATCAACCATTTTCTCAGCGAGCAAGCCTTTATCAAATGGTGCATTGCCTTGAACTTCACAATATTGCGCTTTACCTTCCGCAGATGGATGCGAGGTCAACAAGGCACTTAAATCCAAGTGAGCATGTTTGTCTGTATCGCCCGGTAAAACTTCAAGCAAATCTGTACGGCCAATCAAGTCTTTCAAACTTGAAACACCTAAAGCCGCTAACCATTCACGAGTTTCTTCTGCAATAAAGTGGAAGAAATTAATCAGCATTTCTGGCTCGCCAATATAATGCTCTTGACGTAAATGGTCTTGCTGAGTTGCTACACCGGTTGCACAGTTGTTTAAGTGACAAATACGAAGATACTTACAACCCAACGCAATCATTGGGGTAGAACCAAAACCGAAGCTTTCTGCACCCAAAATAGCCGCTTTAACCACGTCTAAACCTGTTTTCAAACCACCATCAGTTTGTACACGTACTTTGCCACGCAGGTCATTTACACGAAGGGCTTGATGCGCTTCAGATAAACCTAACTCCCATGGCGAACCTGCATGGTGAATTGAAGATAATGGAGATGCCGCAGTACCACCATCATAACCGGAAATGGTAATAAAATCGGCATAGGCTTTTGCAACACCTGCCGCAATCGTACCAACACCCGGTTCAGAGACCAGTTTTACCGACACCATCGCTTGAGGATTGACTTGTTTTAAGTCAAAGATCAATTGTGACAAATCTTCAATTGAATAGATGTCATGGTGTGGAGGAGGTGAAATTAAAGTCACACCTGGAACGGAATAACGTAAACGTGCAATTAAGCCATTCACTTTACCACCCGGTAACTGACCGCCTTCACCCGGTTTCGCACCTTGCGCGACTTTAATCTGTAACACTTCAGCAGACGTTAAATACGCTGGTGTCACACCGAAACGACCTGATGCAATCTGTTTGATTTTCGAGTTACGGATAGTGCCATAACGTGCAGGATCTTCACCGCCCTCACCCGAGTTTGAACGACCACCAATGGTGTTCATGGCAATCGCAATCGCTTCATGCGCTTCAGGTGACAATGCACCGAGTGACATGCCCGCAGAGTCGAAACGTGGCAAGATTTCTTCAATTGATTCCACTTGATCCAGCGCAATTGAATTATCTGTTTTTAATTTAAATAGGTCACGAATGGTAGCAATCGGACGATTGTTTACCAGTTCTGCATATTCTTTAAAGTCAGCATAATCCCCTGAACGTACTGATTTATGCAAAGCATTAATCACGTCCGGGTTAAATGCGTGATATTCCTTGTCAAAGACAAACTTCAGCAAACCACCCTGATCAATTGGCTTACGTGCTTTCCACGCATTTTCAGCCAATTTTTTAAGATCATTTTCAAGGTCTGCAAAGGTTGCACCTTGAATACGGCTTGGAACGCCAGTGAAGCATTTATCAACCACTTCATTGGATAAACCTACAGCTTCAAATAACTGGCCACCACGATAAGACGCAACAGTTGAGATACCCATTTTAGAAAGGACTTTGAGTAGACCTTTCTCAATCCCTTTACGGAAATTCGCTTGGGCATGAATTGGGTCACCCAACAACTCACCTTTGGCAATCAGGTCATTGATCACGTCATAGGCCAAGTATGGATAAATCGCAGTCGCACCAAAACCTAAGATCACGGCAAATTGGTGCGCATCACGTGCCAAAGCTGTTTCTACAATGATGTTGGCATCGGTACGTAAACCCACTTGAATCAAGTGATGGTGAACTGCACCTGTTGCCATCAATGCATTGGCTGGTAAATAACCTTCACGGATTTTCTTGTCAGAAAGCACCAGTAAAGTTTTGCCAGCACGAATCGCTTGAGCCGCTTCCTCACAGATACGTGCAATCGCTGCTTCTAAACCTTCAGTTGCAACATAGTTCAAGTCGATGTCGGCAATTTCGTAGCCTTTACGACCCAAAGTACGCATTTGGTGCATTTTCGAGTTTGAGAGTACAGGGCTTGAAATGATCAAGCGATCTGCATGTTCAGGGCTTTGTTCAAATACGTTCTGCTCACGCCCCAAGCAAGTCTCTAATGACATCACAATCGATTCACGTAATGGATCGATTGGTGGATTGGTGACTTGGGCAAACTGCTGACGGAAGTAATCCGATACATGACGGACCTGACGCGACAATACAGCCATTGGCGTATCATCACCCATTGAACCGACTGCTTCCTGACCGCTTTCTGCGATTGGACGAAGCAATTGATCACGTTCTTCAAACGTCACCATGAACATTTTTTGTGATGCTTTGAGGTCATCGCCTTTTAAGCCTTGATCACATAAATATTCTTCAAGTTCCGGGCTGCCTTGTAGGCGAATTGAGTTTTCACGCAACCATTCACGGTAAGGACGCATTTTTTTCAAATGGTTGCTGACATCTTGAGTATCAAGCAATTTACCAGTGAGGGTATCAATTACCAAGATTTGACCTGGGCCGACACGACCTTTAGAAATGACGTCTTCAGGTTGATAACCCCAAACCCCGATTTCTGATGCAAGCGTGATGTAACCATTTTTGGTAATGACCCAGCGAGCAGGACGTAGACCGTTACGATCCAGCATACAAATCGCATGACGACCATCTTGAATAACCAGACCTGCAGGACCATCCCACGCTTCCATATGCTTAGAGTTAAACTCGTAGAATGCACGTAGATCGGCATCTAAAGTTTCAACATTTTGCCAAGCCGGTGGAACCAGCATACGTAGGGCACGGAACAGATCCATACCACCACCCACCAGAATCTCGAGCATATTATCCAGGCTTGAAGAATCCGAACCGGTACGGTTCACGATTGGATTGAACTCAGTTAAACCTGGAAGCAATGGGTTTTCAAATTTTGGAACACGTGCCATTGCCCAGTTACGGTTTGCGGTAATGGTGTTGATTTCACCATTGTGTGCAAGATAACGGAACGGCTGTGCTAAAGGCCAACGCGGCAATGTATTGGTCGAGAAACGCTGATGGAAGACCACAATGTGTGATTCCAGACGCGGATCCGCTAAATCTGTATAAAAGTCTGCGATTGCTTCAGGCATCATCAAACCTTTATAGGTGATGACTGTTGAACACAATGTGGTTACATAGAATGAAGAATCATTACTAAGCAGCTGTTCCGCACGACGACGCGCAAGGAATAACTTACGGTTAAATTCAACTTCAGTGACACCCATTGGGCAATTAACAATAATTTGTTCAAATGCCGGCATCGATTGAAGTGCAATTTCACCCAAAGCATCGACATTGGTTGGGATCACACGCCAAGCAAGCACTTTTAAGCCTTCAGATTCGATTTCTTTGGCTAAAACCTGCTTTGAATGGGCTGCAATTGCCGGATCAAGATTTAAAAATACCGTACCGACTGCAAACACTTCACTTAAGGTGATGTCACTGAGTTTTTTTGCTTCTTCACGAAAAAATGCTTTCGGCATAGCCAGCAATAAACCACAACCATCCCCTGTCTTGCCATCTGCGGCAATACCACCACGGTGGGTCATACAACTTAAACTATGAATCGCGGTCTTGACCAAATCATGGCTTGCATCACCCTGCATATGGGCGATTAAACCGAAACCACAGTTATCTTTAAACTCATCCGGTTGGTATAAACCTTGAGCGGGAGCTACAGTATTAGGCGATGGCATGTGCATAGCGTACCCTTCTTCAACATGGCCCATAAAGCGGGCATCTAACAATCAAATATCTTCTTTGCGATTTAGTCCAATTTACTTACACTCAGATCAAGATTGGGCAGAATCATTTTCTTCACATACTTAAGATAATCGCATTTCATCTTGCGTGCATGGATCAATTACAAAAATGTTTTATTGATTTTACGCACTCTTTTAAAGCAGGCAAATTCAGTAACTTCGCACAATCATTGAATCTTTTCGCGCCAAAATAGGGACAATAACTCAATTCATGCACCAATAAAGCAAAAATGATGCCAATTAAAGAAAGACAAGGCTAAATGTTTTAAATATAGAAATATTAAAGTTTCATCTGCTTCATCTTATTTTCTTGAAACCATTTTCCGCACTATATTTGTGCATATAGATATTTTTATAACTTACTTTGCTCTATTTTAGAACTCTATTTTTAATTAAATGGATCGCTAATTTCAGTTTCTGCTACTTTATTGCCATTTTTTTTCGGCGCAGATTCAACACCAGAATGAGATTGCTGCACATCCACGACATTACCCTCTTCATCACGACGTGTAATCGTTGTGGTTGTGGTTGCTGCTTTAGAATCAACTACGGGTACAGTCGGTTTGGGTTTAGGTTGAGCCACAAGACTCTCATCAATGCGCGGCAATGGTGCAGATTTTAAATTGACTGCATAGAGTTTGCTATTCGAACCCATTTCTTCTGCCCCCATGTCATTAACCAAGGCTGCATAATTTTCAATCTCCTGAACTTGAGGTTGAATAGACTTGGGAAACTGGAATGGCAATTGTTGAAGGGCTTGTTTTGCTTGGTCACTATTCCCATAGATACCATAAAGCAGAACATATTGTTCAATTTGATTTTCACCACTCAGGCGAATATAGAAAAAGTTCTTACGATCGGACTGTTTTTTTAGAAAACTGCGAATCACATCATCTTTGGTCGCTCGAAACAGTTCAATCGTGGCCGCATTTTTATTGTCATTAATAAACTTAGTGCCACGAAACTCTGGTTCATAGGTTGCAGTATTGACCACACGTGTAGTCATTTCCAAAGGGCGTACTTCTTTTTGAAGTGCACCAAGAAGGTTGGTTGCAGCAACTTTTTCCGGTTGAATTTGCAATTCAGCTTCAGTTTCAGCAGATTTTTCCACCTCAACTAAAGCATCACTGTCCGTGATTGCCCAAAAAATAAGTGCTGCAAACAGACACACCAACCCACACACTAGCCAGATATAGTTTTGAATACGTTGCCATTGTGTACGGATGGTTGCCATGACTTATGCCTTCTCTTGATTCGCTAAAATCGCTTGTTTCATCAATTCCACATCAAATTCTCTTGTAATTACAGCCTGCCCTAAAGATTTCAACAGTACCAGGCGTAATTGTCCATTCAGCACTTTTTTATCATGTGCCATATATGCGAGGAATTCATCCAGTGGAATAGCTGGGCATTTTACGGGTAAATGGGCACGTTGAATGATTTTTTTTGTACGTTCCAAATCTTCCGCTGAAATCCAGCCCATGCGTTGCGACAAATCCGCAGCCATCACCATGCCAGTTGCGACCGCTTCACCGTGTAACCAAACACCATATCCTAAATAAGACTCGATAGCATGACCAAAGGTATGACCTAAATTCAGTAAGGCACGCTCACCTTGTTCTTTTTCATCATTAGCAACGATACGTGCTTTATGTGCACATGAACGATAAACAGCTTCAGCCAGTAACTCTGAATCACGCCCCACCAGGCCATCCATATTTTCTTCGAGCCAGACCAAGAAATCCAGATCGCCCAACAAAGCATATTTAATTACTTCCGCCAAACCTGCTGACAGTTCACGATCAGCTAAAGTGCTTAATTGCGCCATATCCGCCAACACCACTTGTGGCTGCTGGAAAGCACCAATCATATTTTTACCCAAGGGATGATTAATGCCTGTTTTTCCACCCACACTCGAATCCACTTGTGACAGCAGCGTCGTCGGAACCTGAACAAAATAAACACCACGTTGGAAACATGCAGATGCAAAGCCTGCCATATCCCCAATCACACCCCCACCCAGAGCTAAAACCGTAGCATCACGATTAAACCCTGCTTCCAATAAGGCATCAAAAATCAAATTTAAATGTTCAATATTTTTATATTTTTCACCATCAGGCAAAATACATGTTGCAACGGTTTTCCCCAAAGCCTCTATCGCAGTCACATAATGATCCAAATACAGAGGTGCAACCGTTGTATTGGTCACAATCATCACTTGCTTACCTTTGATATAAGGTTCAAGTAAAGATTGTGGATTTAAATCACTGCCAATAAAAATAGGATAGCGACGATCGCCGAGTTCAACATGTAAAGTTTGCATGAAATTAAAACCGTTAATTAGACTAAATCTGCTTCTTGAGAAACAATCATATGTAAGATTTTTTGAGCTAAATCACGAGCAGCTCCCTGATTGGTTTCAATAATATAATGTGCAACTTCTCGATACAAAGGATCGCGAAGCGCTAATAAATCACGTAACTTTTGTTCAGGATTTTCAACTTGCAATAAAGGACGGTTTTTATCCCGGTAGGTACGCTGTAATTGAATTTCGACAGGAGTATAGAGATAAACAACGATTCCGCGTTGTTTTAAAAATTCACGATTGGGAGCTTGGGTCACTGCACCACCACCAGTTGCCAGAACCAGTTGTGAACGAGCTGTTAACTCATCGATCACCATAGTTTCACGGTTACGAAATCCCTTTTCACCTTCTTTTTCAAAAATCCAAGGAATTGTCGCCCCTGTTTTCCGTTCAATTTCATGATCACTATCAAGAAACTCGCGTCCTAACAGTTCCGCCAAATGTCGACCAACCGTTGTTTTCCCAGCCCCCATTGGCCCTACCAAATAAATATTTGGCAGGGTTTCAAACTCATTGCTTGGCAAGGAGTCACCTATTTATTTTGCTAAATTCAAAATATATTAATGATTTCTTGAAACACTGTCATTAACAATTCGTGGTGTAACAAAAATCAATAGCTCTCGCTTATTATCAGACTTGATATCTTTACGGAATAAACGACCTAAATAAGGAATATCTCCAAGAAAAGGCACTTTGGTTTGTTGATTAGAAGTTTCCTGTTCAAAAATACCACCGAGTACGACAGTTTCTCCATTATTAACCAATACATTTGTGTTAATAAAATTTTTGTTAATAGCAATATTACCATCAGGGGTAATTTGACCTGCTGAATCACTATTAATATCCAAATTCATATGTATTTTGCCATCTGGCGTAATACTTGGAGTAACTTCCAAACTTAACAATGCATCTTTAAACTCTGTTGTTGCTTGACCATCATTTCCAGTCGATCTATATGGGATTTGTTGACCAGAGGCCACTCTCGCTTTTTGCTTGTCGCCTGTTAAAACTTTAGGTGTTGATACAATTTCTCCATAACCATCTGCTTGTAAAGCAGAAAGTTCAAGGTCTAACATAAAATCAGATAAACTAATTAAACCGAATGCAATCTTACCTGCTGCATTTGTTACACCAAGATCTACATTAAGATTGCTGGGACGTTGAATCGTATATTTACCATCATCGTCAGGCGTTTTTAAATCCCATAAAGTTTGATCACTACCACCGACCAACAAATCATTATTTTGATTAATGCCTTGCGACAAGATCCCCCATTTCACCCCCATCTCTTTAGTAAAGTCAGTGGTTGCACGAACGATACGTGCTTCTACCATCACTTGTTTGACTGGAATATCTAGCAAGTCGACCATTTTGCGGACTTTATCTATATTCTGTGCCGTATCATTAATAATCAGTGTATTGGTACGGGCATCAACGGATATCGTCCCACGTGAGCTTAATAAACTTTCACTAGAATTATTATTGTTACTACCATTCCCAGAATTAGAATTAGAATTAGAATTAGAATTAGAATTAGAATTAGAATTAGAATTAGAATTATTTGAAGATTTTGTTTGGGTAATCAGTTTTTCAATATCAACAACCTTTGCATAGCTTAGTTGCATATACTCGGTTTGTATTGGCGCTAATTTTACACTTTGCTCTATCGCCTTCGCCTGCTCTTCTTCTGCTTTAATCATTTCCGAAACAGGTGCAATCCAAATCACATTACCATTACGACGCTTATCTAAATTCTTGGTTTTTAGAATAATGTCTAATGCCTGATCCCAAGGTACATCCTTTAAGCGTAAGGTAATATTCCCTTGTACTGTATCAGCAGTCACCATATTGATTTCAGTGAAATCTGCCAATAATTGCAGCACACGACGTACTTCAATATCCTGAAAATCTAGAGAAATCTTTTTACCGGTATAACTATTGGCTACTTTAGGTTTAAGCGGATTTTTATCTTCAGGTCGTTTTAAACTGATTGTAAGTTTATTGTCCGCCTGATATGCCATATATTCATAGCTACCAGAAGTCTGAATGGTAATTACACCATTTCCACCGTTATTATTTGCATCAATAGTCGAAACTGGCGTTGCAAAATCATTCACATTTAAACGACGTGCCAAATGTGCAGGTACTTTATTTCCTAAAGTACGTACCACAACTTTACTGCCTTGCTGCTGCACATCAACCTGTGTGTTTGTGCCGAGCAAATCAACAACAACCTGCCCTTCACCTTGACCACCGCGCTGGAAGCCAATATTGGAAATTCCTTGGCTAGATCTTTGACTTTGAGCCGCTACCTGCTGAGTAGCAAATGCATTACCCGCAGCAGAATTAATTTTTAAAATAAAAGTATTACCTTCCACGCGTGTGGTAAAGGCACCGGCATCCGCCAAATTCACCGTTAAACGTGAGCGCTGAGCATCAGAACTCACATCCACAGAACTTGCTTCTTTGGTTGCAACTGCAATGCTATTTTGCTTTAAATTTTGCTGTGCTTTATCAAAATCCAGAATCAGACGTGATGGCTGCTCTAATTGATAAGCTTGCGGCTGTGGCGGCAAGCCATTAAACATGACACGAATTTCAGTACCCTGACCTGCAACTTGCATAGGCACAATATTGGTAATACTGACTTGTGCATTGGCAACTTGCATTACTGCGATTGCAACAGCACCCATAGAAAATTGACGGAACAAATGGTTCATTGTATTGCCATCCCCAAATATAAAATCTTTCAAACTGTTATTCATTTTTATTCCTTTAAACTTAAGGCGCTGGTCCAATTAATATCAGACTTCTTGGACGCTCTACATATCCTTCCCGTCCATCTGGAATAATTTCCACTAGATCGATTTGTGTTGGCGTGATATTCACTACACGACCATGATTCACACCCATGTAGCTACCACGCTGCACGCGCTCTATTTCGCCATCTGGTGTTTGAATTAATGCCAGGATCTGCCCAGACTGGCTACGCATACTTCCCTTCATATTCAAGGATTCGATGGCATAGCTTTCTAAAGGTTGCAGTTGACGTGACAAGTTAGGATAGACGCGTTTTCCTGCCATAATTCTCAATTCAGCAGCCAACGAACTCGGTAAAAAAGGGCTTTTCAGTTGATGGGCTGCATAGTCAAATGTTGGTACAGGTGGAAAAACCGGTGCCGGTTCAATCGGTAATGGCGGCTGATTACGAATACTTGCCATCTGCTCATTGACCGCATCAATACGAGAATCACACCCCACCAATAACAAGCCTAATATCAGGCTCAAAGTCATTTTTTCTATTTTCATTACTGTGCCCCTCCAGCTTTAGCAGTTGAATTCGCATCTGCTGCTTGAGTATCTGTAGCACCGATATAACGATAGGTTTTGGCTTTAACGTTATAGGTAATTTGAGGAATATCGGTTTTTTTCTCTTTATTTTCCGTACCTGTAATATCAAAATCATGCAAAGTGACAATACGCGGAAGTGCTGCTATACCACTT
Organism: Acinetobacter sp. ANC 5414; assembly: GCF_013004295.1. NCBI lineage: Bacteria > Pseudomonadati > Pseudomonadota > Gammaproteobacteria > Moraxellales > Moraxellaceae > Acinetobacter > Acinetobacter sp. ANC 5414. The sequence continues at coordinate 60,701 of NZ_JABERM010000033.1, read as the reverse complement.
ACAAAAGAACCAAAGGCATGATAATCACCGGTTGCTTCAATAGAAATGGGCTGCTCAATAAAGAACTCTTGCTTAATTTCATTTTCTAAACGGATATTTTTAAATTTCAGACCTGAATTTACCCCACTGACGTTGATATCTTCAACCAGTCCGGGGATTTCAGTTTCTTTAGGTAATTGTTCGAGTTGCTGATTAAAATTCGCTTCCATTTCCTGTAACTGCGCTTGCAACTGTTGCAAATTGCGAAGCTTTGAATCTTTTTCACGAAATTCATTCAGTAAATTTCGCTCTTGAGCATTGGCATTGGAAATTGCGTCTATTTGACCTTTAATCAGCGCAAAATAACCCAGAATACCAATCATCATCATAATTAAAATCCAGCAAGTGATTTTAACGGATAATGGCCAACTGCCATAGTTATTTGGATCTAAGGTGTTGAACTGCTGAAGAAACTTATCTAAGGTCATCTTCTTTTTATGCGTAGCAACACCTTCATTTGGATTTAATTCATCAAATTCATCGAGACTCATTGTGCTGCCCCCGCTGTTGAATTAGCTGTATTTTGTGGTGCTTCAGGTGTCGTCGGTTGTGCAATTTCATCCAGGTCGGCAGTAATGACGAATGAACCATAACCTTCTTCAACACGCGGAACCACTGAACTAGGTGCCTTATCTTTTTGCTCTTCAACAGCTAAAAAAGAATTCATAAATGCGTTTCTATACCAAGCAGATGCTTCTAAACTACGCAAGAATTCTGCGACCGTGTTCGGACTTTCCGCTTTACCTTCAATGGTAAATTTATCCCCGGTACGGGCAAATTTGGTAATGTACAAATTGCTTGGCGTAACCCGTACCATTTCATCAATCAGGCGAACCGCAATTGGGCGTTGTCCTTGTAAACCTTGAATTAGCTTCATGCGCTCAACAATTGCATTGCGTTGAGCTTCTAAACCTTCTAAGGATTTCAATTGCACATCAAGGTTTTGATTGGTGCTGGTAATCAGTTGATTTGCTTGCTCTTGATCTTCAAGTTTATGGTCATAGTAGAACCATGCCAATGCAACCGCTAAAGCCCCGATTAATGCCACCCCAATACAAATGGTAATAAATTCTTTTTTTCGTCTTTCTCTTAGCTCATCACGCCAAGGGAGCAGGTTAATTCTCGCCATTAATCAAAACTCCTCAATGCCAAACCACATGCCACCATGAGTGAGGAAGCATCATTCTCTATCTTTTTAATATCAATTTGTGGAGAAAAGCCCATTTGTAAAAATGGGTTGGCAATAGTCACACGATAACCCAGTTTTTGTTGTAGTAGCTTCGCGAGCCCCGGAATATTGGCATTACCTCCTGCCAATAAAATATGATCGATCTCATTAAACTGTGAAGATGAGAAAAAAAACTGTAATGATCTTGCTGCCTGCTGAACCACTGCTTCCAAGAAGGGTTCTAAAACCTCAACATCATAATCATCAGGCAATGAACGGCTTTTCTTGGCACGGCCGGCTTCTTCAAAAGACAAACCATAGCGGTTTTGAATTTCTTGAGTGAGCTGTTTCCCACCAAACACCTGCTCACGCGTATAAATCACCTTATTATTTTGCATCACAGATAAAGTTGTCATGGTATGACCGATATCTAAAATACCTACAGTATTCACACCCATAGGTAAGGTGTCAGAAAATACTTGATATGCATTTTCGATCGCAAAACTTTCAACATCAGCAATTTTTGGTGTCAAGCCAGCAAGCTCTAAGACTTCTGAACGCGCTTCAACATTTTCAATACGGGTCGCAACCAAAAGCACATTCACCCGATTCGGGTTTGCCAAACGCTCAGGCAACACCTCAAAATCAAGACTCGCTTCATCCAATGGGAAAGGAATATATTGCTCAGCATCCATACGAATCTGAACTTCTCGTTCATCGTCCGTCATATCTGCATCCATCTCAATCGTTTTGGTAATCACCATTGAAGTCGGAATTGCAAGTGCTGCAGCTGTAGATTGGGTATTTGCTAGATTGAGTGCTCGCTCTAATGCATCTGCTACCGCCTCTGGATTCAATATATTTTTTTCGACAACGCTACCTTCAGGCAAAGGCACCAGCGCATAGCTTTCCACCCAATACCTGTTACCGCTTTTAACAGAAAGTTCCAACAACTTAACAGAAGTAGAACTAATATCTACTCCAATTAACCCCTTATTCGGCTTACGATATAACCTGAGCACTATATAATTCCTATTATTTTTTTATCCCCAATAAAAGTAACCTACTAATCAGTGTTGGTCTATAATTTTATACAGATACAATAACGCATCTAACAATCTGTATATGTAAAGGCTATACTGACCGCCAATTAGTTTGCCATTAGCTCTTATTAAAACTTACTTGTTATGAAAAAGCTATCTCGTTCGGGCCATGTTCATCCATTTTTTTTGATCATAATTATAGCCTTGGTCGCAATTCCGATGGGATTCTATGGCATGTATCTCTATATTGCCCCATCTTTACCTAAAATGACCACTTTAAAAAAGGCGCCGTTACTCAAGCCTTTGCAGGTGTATAGTGCCGATAATGAGCTCATTGCAGAGTATGGTGGCAAGCTATCTGTCCCTGTAGAATACAAACAGATTCCCAAACCATTCATCTCGGCCTTCCTTGCCGCAGAGGACTCCTCTTTCTTTGAGCATAGTGGTATTAGTTTTAAAAGCTTAGGACGAGCAGTCAGCGAAACAGTCACGGGATCAAATGTGCAAACGGGTGGTTCAACCATCACCATGCAGGTGGCAAAAAATTATTATTTAAGTCCTGAACGTACACTCAAACGCAAACTGACTGAAATTTTCCTTGCGCGCAAAATAGAACAGAACTTAACTAAAGAGGAAATTTTAACACTGTATGTGAATAAAATTTTCTTGGGAAAAAATGCCTACGGTATTGCTGCAGCAGCGAAAATTTATTACAACAAAAATCTGGATCAGCTGAGTATTGCCCAAATGGCAATGATTTCTGGTCTACCCAAAGCACCCTCTAAATATAATCCTGTAGTCAACCCAACACGTGCCTTAGAACGTCGTAACTGGATTCTGGGACGTATGCTGCAATTGGGTTATATCAACCAGTCACAGTATCAAAAAGCCATTGCCGAACCCGTCAACCTCGATATGCCAGACCGTGGAATCAATAACAAATATCCCTATGTCGGGGAAATGGTACGCTCGGAACTGGTTGAAAAATTTGGCGAACAAGCCATTGATTCAGGTTATAAAGTTTATACAACCGTCGACAGCAAGCGCCAAGCTTATGCAGAACAGGCAGTGCAAGAAGGTTTAGAGGCTTACGATCGTCGCCATGGTTGGCGCGGTGCTGAAGCAAATGACAAACCACTTACTGAATTCAGTGCTTATGCAAACACCTATCCCGCGAAAGTCATTAAAGTAGATAGAAATTCTTTTGATGCACTGATGCAAGACGGGTCTACAGTGACCGTGCCATGGTCAGGGATGTCATGGGCTTATCCTTATAGAAATGCCAACAGTGTCGGCCCTGCTCCACGTCAAGCATCTCAAATTATTAAAGTTAAAGATATTATTCGATTACGTCCTAATGACAATAAAACTTCATGGGCACTTGTTCAAATTCCTAAAGCTCAAGGCCAACTGATTGCAATCAACCCGAATAACGGTGCAATTGAAGCCATTGTTGGGGGATATAATTTTTATCAATCTAAATTCAATCGTGCGCTACAAGGCTGGCGTCAACCGGGTTCAACCATTAAGCCGTTTGTTTATGCTTTGGCACTCGAACGCGGCATGACCCCTTATAGCATGGTCAATGACAGCCCGATTACGATTGGCAAATGGTCACCGAAGAACTCGGATGGTCGTTATTTAGGGATGATTCCTTTACGTCGTGCCTTGTACTTATCACGAAATACCGTTTCTGTGCGATTGTTACAAACTGTCGGGATTGAACGTACGCGACAATTATTCATGGATTTTGGTCTACATGAAGATCAAATCCCGCGTAACTACACCATTGCTCTAGGTACACCACAAGTTCTCCCAATTCAAATGGCAACCGGTTATGCAACCTTTGCCAATGGGGGTTACCGCATTCAGCCACATTTTATTGATCGTATTGAAGATGCTTATGGCAAAGTGATTTATCAAAGCAATCCAGAATATGCGTGTATTTCTTGTATCAATCAAAATGATGCAGAACTGGAATCAGCTGAACCAGTTACTCCAGATGACGAAGTGATTAAAGTCACCAATCAAACCTTGCAAGCAGAAAAAGAACTGGCGCAACTGCAACTGGATGAATCAAAAAGCCAATATCGCCAAGCACAGCGCATTTTAAAATCAAGCTCTGCTTATGACATGGCCAACATTCTGCGTGATGTAATTCAACAGGGTACAGGTCGTGCAGCACTTAAAATTGGTCGTGACGATATTGGCGGTAAAACCGGTACCACCAACGATGCTAAAGATGCCTGGTTTGCTGGATTCAATGGCAAGCTCGTTACTGTGACTTGGGTCGGCTTTGACCAACCCACCACACTCGGTCGTCGTGAATATGGTGGTGTTGCAGCTTTACCGATCTGGACCAACTTTATGGGTAATGCCTTAAAAGGCACACCAGCAGCGTGGGTACATTTTGATAAAAATGCCAAAGCACCGACCAGCCGAAACCAGACGGTAACTATTGGTGAACCTGTCAGAGAGGATCGCTCTTCTCCACCACTGGCCCGCCCATTGTATCGTCCAGCACCTATTGCCCCAGTTCGAGCACCTGAACGTGACTTTGATGACCTGCCTGGAGAAGAAATACAGACTCCAGACAACACATCACAAAAACCAGCCAACAATAGACCGGATGCAATTGAACAGCTCCTAGATGTATTCGAATAAAGTAATAAAAAAGCCCTCAAATGAGGGCTTTTTTATTAGGATCATTTCTTTTTAAATAAATAAATTTGAAACTGCCCTTTTAACTCAAATTGCTCAACCTGCTCTAAAGCCTGACGACGTTCTGGCTTCGCTTTATAAGCATAAGGGGTCATCGCAATCAGGTTTTTCAAGTCCGCTTGTTGTACTGTAAACGGCGCTTCAACAACACTCTGATCTACCAATTCAAAAGCATCTGCCAATTGATCAACAAACTTATGCGGTTCATGTGGGTTCACTTCTTCAAACAATGCCTCACGCATCGCATATAAGTGTTCAGTTGCGGGTGTCACGACCATCAAATAAGCATTGGGCTTTAGTACACGCAATATTTCCTGCTTTGGAATAGGACTAAATAAACTGGTACATAAGTCAATTGAAGCATCTAAAACAGGAAGTGTTGCACCCGTCCCCACCACCCAGGTCACTTTTTTATTCAACTTGGCCGCAACCTGTACTGCATTTTTAGCAATATCTACACCCACACATTGCAGCACTTCAGCTTGCATGGCATTGGTGTAATAGCCTTCACCACAGCCAATATCCAGCAGGTTTTCAATGCGTAATTCACGAATTTTATCAACCACTGCTTTTTGCAAAGGTGCATAGAACCCGGCACTTAAAAATGCACGGCGCGCCTGCACCGACTCCAAGGTATCACCCGGGTTTTTACTGTGTTTGTGCTGTACGACATGTAAATTCACATATCCCTGTTTTGCCACATCATAACTGTGGTTATTGATACAGCGCCATGTTTTCTCGGTCAGTTTCAATGCTTCATGACATACAGGACACATCAGCAGATTCATATTTTTCTCCAGAGCCTGAAATCAGGCGTTAAAAAAGCCGGCAGATGTGGGAGCAAATGCCGGCTTTTTCGAATATTTGCTTAACGCAATTTTAAGGTCATTAAGCCTAAAACTACCAGCATAATCGTGATAATCCAGAAACGAATCACCACTTGGGTTTCACGCCAGCCTTTTTTCTCATAATGGTGATGTAAAGGCGCCATCAGGAATACACGTTTGTTACGCATACGCAGTGAACCAATTTGCAGGAACACTGAAATAGCTTCGACCACAAACACACCACCCATAATCGCAAAAACGATTTCTTGACGAACCATTACGGCAATCGTCCCCAGCATCGCACCCAAAGATAATGCACCGACATCACCCATGAAGACTTGAGCTGGATGCGCGTTATACCAAAGGAAGGCCAAGCCTGCACCAATCATTGCCGCGCAGATTACCACCAACTCAGATGAATATTTCACATAAGGCATATGCAGGTAATTGGCAAAACGAACATCGCCAGCAAGGTAGGCAAATACCCCCAAACCTGCCGCAACAAGAACGATTGGCATAATCGCCAAACCATCCAGACCGTCAGTCAGGTTGACCGCATTGGATGCACCGTTAATCACCAGATAAGTAAAGATAATAAAACCGATACCTAGCGGAATGGCTGAGAAAGGAATACTGATGTTTTTAAAGAATGGAATCAGCAGATCCAGCATATTGGCAGTATGCACAGGATTCGCCTGTTGGGTCGCAATCACATACAGTGCAATACCCGCACCTAAAGAACCCACTGAAGTCCAGAAGAATTTTTTACGTGCAGGCAAACCGGCATTGTCTTTATAACGAACTTTAATCCAGTCATCTGCCCAGCCCACAGCACCAAAGATCACCATCACGCCAAGCACAATCCAGACATAGGGGTTGGATAAATCGGCCCAAAGCAAGGTCGATATCCCGATCGAGAGCAGGATCAAAATCCCGCCCATGGTTGGTGTACCCATTTTCTTGGCATGACCTTCAGGAGCAAAAGAACTGACTGCCTGACCGTATTTGAGTGCTTGTAGCTTACGGATCATCACGGGGCCCAAGACCAGTCCAATCGTCAGTGCGGTTAAGACACTGAGCAAAGCACGTAATGTTAAATAACGAACCACCTGAAACGAGCTGTTATAACCCGCAAGTTGTTCAAATAGCCATAACAGCATTAAAGTTTCTCCATCAAATCAGCCATCAATGTTTCCATGTGGGTATAACGAGAACCTTTAAACAGGAAACTCATGGATTGAGGTTGATGTGTTTCAATTAGACTCAGTAAGAAAGGCAAAGCTTGTTCCTGAGTCAGGAAAGCCTGCATTTTTTTACCATATTGGGTACTACGTGCCCCTTCTTGTGTGGCAGGTGAAAATTCACCTACCGCCACCACAAAATTGACACCTGTTGCGACAAGATCCCGACCCAACATATAGTGTTGTTGTGCCGCACTTGCGCCTAATTCACCGATATCACCAATCACCATCACTTTCACGCCTTGCTGCTGAGCTAGCACTTCAGCTGCTGCACGCATCGAGGTTGGGTTGGCGTTGTAAGTATCATCAATAAATAAATGTTTTTTAGCGGGAATAAAATGCAGGCGACCTTTGGCACCGGTTGCCTGCTCTAAACCTGTCACAATATCATCCAGAGCAACACCAATCGCGAGTGCAAAAGCAGCCGCAGCCGTGGCATTTTGGACATTATGTTCACCGGCAAACGGCAGATTCACCTGACGAACACCTTGCGGTGTGTTTAATGTGAATGTAGAGGATTGCGGATGCAATTCAATTTCTGTGGCAAAAACATCACCATTTTCACCAAAGCTTAATACCTGTTCGGTTTGTACGGCTTGACGAATCGGTTCGGCAAAATCATCTGCAGCAGGAACAATCGAGGTACCTGTTTTGGCGATATGTGCATAAATTTCAGATTTGGCACGGCAGATACCCTCACGCCCACCAAATTCCCCCAAATGTGCAGTACCAATGTTAATGATGCCTGCGACATGCGGTTGAACCAGATTCGAGGTGTAATCAATTTCACCCTGATGACTCGCACCCAATTCCATCACTGCATATTGGTGTTCAGCGCAAAGCTCTAACAACATCACCGGCACACCCAAATCATTATTTAAGTTACCGCGAGTAATCAACGTGGGTGCCAAGCGCGATAAAATACTGCCGAGCATTTCTTTAGTCGTGGTTTTACCGCTACTGCCGGTCAGCGCAATCACTTTCACTTGTGAATTTTGTGCGCGACGATAAGCCCCTAAACGACCGAGGGCCAAACGCGTGTCTTCAACCACGAGTTGACAAATATCGGCATCCACCGGATGACTGACGATGGCAATTTCACAACCATTTTCCGCGACTTGAGCAACAAAATCATGTGCATCAAAGCGTTCACCTTGCAGAGCCAAAAAAGCATCGGCTTTTTCAGCATCACGCGAATCCGTCAAAATCCGTTTAATTTCGCCTTGAGGCACTTTCTCATTCAACCAGTAACCTTGAGTGGCATCAGCAAGCTGCGCAGCTGTCCACGGCTCTAAAGGCACTGTACTGGTAGTCGATGTATGCATTTTTGTTGTTTCCTATTGAGCCGGATAAGCTAAATCTGGTGTGTGATGTTGTACATTAATGGCCGATTGCACTTCAACCACATCATCAAACCAATGACGCACCCCATCAATTTCTTGATAATTTTCATGGCCTTTACCTGCAATAACTACAATATCGCCTGCTTGGGCTTTTTGCACGGCAAATTTAATCGCTTCACGGCGGTCATGAATTTCATACATGACATGGGTAGAAAAATCGATCCCCGCTTTCATGTCAGCAAAAATTTGTTCTGGATTTTCAGTTCTCGGATTATCTGATGTAATCAATACAATATCAGCACCATTGAGTGCCGCTTGAGCCATCAGTGGACGTTTGCCACGATCGCGATCACCACCACAACCAAACACCGCCCATAAATTTTGAGAGACATGACGTTTCAAGGTTTTGAGCACCTGAATTAAGGCATCCGGTGTATGGGCATAATCTACGACGAACAATCGGTCAGCATCACGGATCACCTGCATACGACCCGGTGCACCTTTTAATTGTCCAACTGTTGAAATCAGCGTGGCAAGATCAAAGCCGGCTTGTTCTGCACTCACTAAACTTGCCACCAGGTTTTCTATATTAAAATGACCCAGCAACGGACTCTGCACGTCAAACTCACCTTGATTGGTGATCAGTTTAAAGTTTGCGCCATTCAAACTGTATTGAATATCTTGAACCTGATAATCCGCTGCCTGTGTGGTTGAATAGGTCAGAATTTTCGGGTGTGCAGGATTATTTTTTGCTGCATCCAACATGATCGATGCATATTCGTCATCAATATTGATAATCGCGACTTTAAGCGAGGCAAATTTAAATAGGCCTGACTTGGCTTCGGCATAGGCTTCTAGTGTGCCGTGATAATCCAGATGATCTCGGCTTAAATTACTATAAGCGGAAATTTCAATATCACAGCCATTCAAGCGGCCCTGTTCCAAACCATGCGAACTGGCTTCAATCGCGGCAAATTCAGCGCCAGCTTGGGCATAGCCATGCAAGGCATTTTGCAGATGCAAGGCATCTAGTGTGGTATGCGAAGATGCTTCCAGATTCGGTAAAATTCCGTTACCCGTGGTTCCCATCACTGCACATTTCTTGCCTTGCAACATTAGCAATTCGGCGACCAGTCGTGAAATGGTGGTTTTACCATTGGTCCCAGTCACCGCCAGAATTCGTGCCGCCTGTATGGGCTGAGTCGCTTGTAAATATTGCTTTTGCCATTGCCCCATCAGATGACGGACTTTTGGCACCACAATACTATTTTCCAAACCCAAGTCGGCTTCACTAACCACAGCCAAGGCACCGTTTGCCAAAGCCGACTGGGCAAACTGCAAGGTTTTTTCAGGCTGAGAAAAACTATTCAGGGCAATAAAAATTTGCCCTGGCTCAACTTTACGACTATCTAAACCAAAACCACTGAATGGCTTGGTCATCCATCCAGTGATTTTTTCAGCGGTGTAGAGATCTTGAAATGTAATGGACATTCATCACCTGTTACTGGATTTTGGGAGTATCTAAAGGTTTATCTAAAGGCACGTTCATTAAACGTAGCGATTCTTGCATCACCCGGGCGAATACAGGGGCTGAAACCGTACCACCATAGTAAGAGCCTTGAGGATTTTCCACCACGACAATCATGGCCAAACGCGGATCGCTCACCGGTGCCACACCGGCAAATAAAGCACGATATTCGTTGGTTGAATAACCTTTGCGGTCAGCGCGCAGTTTATGTGCAGTCCCTGTTTTACCCGCCACACGATAGCCTGGAATAGTGGCACGTGTAGCCGTTCCGCCTGGCAATGTCGCTGTTTCCATCATCAAGAGTACTTGATCGGCAATTTTCGCATCAACAATTTGCTCACCCTTCGGTGGCTGTTCCAATTTATATAAACTCAAAGGAACTTTGACACCTTTATTGGCAAGCATGGCGTAGGCATCCGCAATTTGCAGCACTGTCGCATTCAGACCATAACCATAAGCCATGGTGCCCACTTCAGAGACATTCCATTTGCTTGGTGGCAAGATCAAACCTCCACTTTCACCCGGGAATTTCACTGCTGAACGCTGTCCCAAGCCGACACGCTTATAAAAAGTTGGCAAGGTGGTATAAGGCAAGGACAATGCAAGTTTCGCAACACCCACGTTAGATGATTTCTGAATGATGCCACCCAAAGTCAGTGCACCATAGTTATGCGTATCACGAATGGTATGGTTACCAATGCGCATACTACCCGGTGAAGTATTCACCACTGAATTTGCAGTATATTTACCACTTTCCAGAGCCATAGCGACCGTCAGGGGTTTCATGGTTGAACCGGGTTCAAATGAATCCACTGCACCGCGGTTACGCATGGCATCTTTATTGCCTAAACTTTTTTTATCATTCGGGTTGTAAGACGGCCAACTGGTCATTGCCAGAATTTCACCGGTTTTGATATCTACTGCAATGGCAGTGGCTGAACGGGCATTATTAGCTACACCAGCAGCGGTCAATTCACGGTACATAATATATTGCAGACGTGAATCAATACTTAAAGTGATATTTTCTCCGGCTTCAACTTCTTTAATCACTTCCGGGTCTTTAAAACGATTACCTTTTTTATCACGGACGATCTGCTGCTCGCCATCATGACCCGATAAAGCCGTATTCAGTTGCATTTCCAGACCTTCAATTCCAGTACCTTCGCTATTGGTTAGGCCAATAATTTGTGCATTCGGCTGCGGCTGAGGATAGTAACGTTTATAGTTCTTCTCGGTATAAACCGCCTGGAACTCACGCTTGGCAATCAGTTCAGCTTGCTGCGGCGGAATTTCTTTTTGCAGAACCAAATAACGTGAACGAGGTTTCTCGTTCATTTTCTTTTTCAGCTCGGCACGATCCATACCCACCGCATCGGCAAGCTCGTCCAGGTTTAAATTTTTATCCGGCAATTGGCGTTTTAGTTTACGGTTATTTGGATCTTTAGCCAGTTCAGCAGTAATTTCATCAAACAGTTTTTTAGTTTCGAAATAGTCACGCGGATCAATCACCACCTTCATGACCGGCGTACTAATCGCCAAGGGCACACCGTGACGATCATAAATCACGCCACGCATCGCCTTGACTTTTTCAGTTCTTAAAATATTGGCATTGGCTTTGTTTTGCAAAAAGTCTTTGTTGATGATCTGCACATAAAATGCACGACCCACTAAAGCTAAAAAGCAGAGTAAAACCACACTCCACATCAAATAAAAACGCCACATATCTACACTAAGGGTGTTTTTATCCGTAACAGACTGCTGTTTTTTACGCACTTGCTTATTTCTCTTGTCCACCATATTACAGCTAGCCTTATTTTTTATCTTCTGAAGTCATTGGTAAAGAAATTACAACCGTCTGCCCTGCAGGTGGCGAGTACATTCGCAACTGAGTCACAGCGCGTGTGCCAATTTGCGCTGTTGCACCGAAGGTTTGCTGCTCGATGAGCAAACGCCCCCATTCTGCATTCAGATCATCCCTTTCTCGGTTAAAGGCACTTAATTCACGGTAATCATGACGGTATTCAAATACCTGAAACACCACCATGATTGCGCTGAAAAAGACCAAGACCAGTAAAATGATATAACTGATGAATTTCTTCATCGGCAATTTTTCTGTTTTCTTTTCAACAACTTCAGTTTTCATTATTCGCCTTTCGAAGCTAAGCGTTCTGCAACTCTAAGCCATGCACTACGTGAACGAAAATTGGCTTTAATCTCTTCTTCACTGGCACAGACTCGGGAAATTTTCTTTAATCGACGGGTATCTTCCCGTTCTTGTGGCATACCCCAACTGGTATCTTCCGCTAAAGTCGATTCTTTTTGAATAAACTGTTTAATTAAACGGTCTTCTAGCGAGTGGAAACTAATGACAGCTAAACGCCCCCCTGTTTTTAGCACATCCACAGCTTGCGGCAAGAATGCTTCAATATCTTCTAATTCTTTATTAATGGCAATACGGATACCCTGAAAAGTTCGTGTTGCAGCATGTTTATTTTTTTCCCATTTCGGATGGGCAACTTTCACAATTTCAGCCAATTGCGCTGTCGTTTCGATATAGCCTGCAGCTTTGATGGCTTTAGCAATACGACGGCTATAACGTTCTTCACCATATTGAAAAATAACATTGGCCAAGGCTTCTTCTTCAATATTCACCAGCCATTCAGCCGCGGTCGGACCTTTTGAATTGTCCATGCGCATATCCAGTGGACCATCTTTCATAAAGCTAAAACCACGTTCCGCCTGATCGAGTTGTGGAGATGACACCCCTAAATCTGCCATCACGCCATCAACCTGACCAATGCCACGTGCTTCAAGCTCTTGTTTTAAATCGGCAAAACTGGCATGAATAATTTTAAAACGTGAATCTTCTTGTTCTAAGAGTGCCGCAGTTTCCAACGCTTGTGGATCTTTATCAAACCCATATACACGTGCATTTTCATCTAATTTAGAAAGCAATAAACGGGTATGACCACCTCGGCCAAAGGTACCATCTACATAAATCCCTGTATTTCGATCTGCCAATAAGGCATCAACAGTTTCGTGAAGTAATACAGAAATATGCGACATAAGGGTTCAATCAATACTATGAAAAATGTAACTGCACATTATTACCTTGTTTTGATAAAGCTCCAAACGACTTTTTGTAGGGAAATATTACTTTCCATAGAGAAAACCGTTTCTGGATTTATTCAACTCAGATTTAGCTCATATTTCATGTGCTTTTATATCATTTTAAAGCTCAATACTTATCCTGATTCTTTATTAAAATAAAGTTCTCTATAAAAATTAAGAAAAGAAAATTTATTTTTTGATTCAAAATTTTATTTAAAAACAGATCTTGTCAGAAATAAAAAAGCCCCCAAATCAGGAGGCTTTTTAAATTACACATCAATCAGTTATTTACGAGTATTGTAAATCTGATCGAAAGTCGCACCATTCACAAAGTGAGTTTTTTGTGCCTGGGCCCAGCCACCAAACACTTCATCAATAGTGAAGGTTTTAAGTTTAGGGAATTGAGCAGAATATTTGGCTAACACTTCCGGGTTACGTGGACGGTAGAAATATTTTGCTGCCATGTCTTGACCCAAAGGTGAATACAAGTAATTGATATAACCTTTAGCTAACCACTTGTTGCCATCTTTTTCGACATTTTTATCCACGATTGCCACTGAAGGTTCAGTTAAAATTGACATCGATGGATAGATAATATCGAACTTGTTTTTACCCATGGTCTTTTGAGTGACTAGAGCTTCATTTTCCCAAGTCAACAACACATCCCCAATGCCACGTTCCGCAAAAGTCGTCATCGATGCACGCGCAGCAGAATCCATCACTTTGACGTTGTGGTACATTTTGCCGACAAAGTCTTTTGCTTTGGCATCGCTACCACCGGGTTGTTTCAGTGCATAACCCCAAGCGGATAAATACACCCAACGTGGTAAACCACCAGTTTTTGGATTTGGGGTAATAATTTGTATGCCCGGTTTAGTTAAGTCAGACCAGTCTTTAATATGCTTTGGATTGCCTTTACGCACCATAAATACGATGGTAGAGGTATAAGGTGCAGAATTATGCGGGAACTCTTTTTGCCAACCCGGCTGGATTTGACCGGATTTTACAATTTCTTCAATATCGTTGGCCAAAGCTAAAGTCACTACATCGGCTTTTAAGCCATCCACGACTGAACGCGCTTGTTTACCTGAACCACCGTGGGACTGTTTGAAATTTACACTACGACCAGTACGTTCTTTCCAGTAAGCACCAAATGATTTATTGAATTCATCGTAAAATTCACGGGTTGCATCATAAGATACGTTTAAAAATTCACGATCAGCTGCCTGAGCAGTCGTTGCAGTAAAAGCAATGCCGGTTGCCAGCAATGCCGCACTGAATAACGCTTTAAATTGAGTTTTCATTACGGTACAGACAAGTTATCTTCATTACTGCTAAATATATGAAATAAAATCATAAATCGCAATGAATTAAACCCTTTAGCATTCAACAAAATACTTACATTAAATTGTTAAATTCATGTTTTTATTAATAATAAATTAAACAGTTTACTTATTCCTTATATATACTATTTTCTGAATTATATATGCAAAAAATGGATAACTTTCATTATCCATTTCTTCTAAAAATCTTTAATCATTAATTAGATTTAATTTTTCTCACTATAAATCTGATCAAAAATCGCCCCATTCACAAAATGGGTTTTCTGCGCTTTTGCCCAGCCACCAAAAACATCACCGATGGTAAAAAGTTTAATTTTTGGAAATTGTGCTGCATATTTTGCTGCAACTTGCGGATGACGTGGACGGAAGAAATATTGTGCAGCCAGATCCTGTCCTTTTGGTGAATACAAATAGTTGAGATAACCCTTGGCTAAATTACGGTTACCATCTCTATCCACGTTTTTATCGACAATTGCGACCGATGGCTCTGCCAAAATTGAAATCGAAGGATAGATAATCTGGTATTTATCTTTACCCAAACCTTGGGTTGCCAATAAAGCTTCATTTTCCCAAGACAACAGCACATCACCAATGCCACGTTCAGCAAAAGTGGTTAAAGAACCGCGTGCACCAGAGTCAAGCACTTTCACATTTTGATAAAGTTTTTTCACCAACTCTTTGGCTTTAGCCTCGTTACCGCCCGGTTGTTTTAGTGCATACCCCCAAGCTGAAAGATAAATCCAACGTGGCGCACCCCCGGTTTTAGGATTGGGTGTGATAATTTCTACACCTGGCTTGGTTAAATCATTCCAGTCTTTAATACTTTTAGGATTGCCTTTGCGTACCAAGAACACCACGGTTGAAGTATAAGGCGCTGAATTATTCGGGAACTGTTTCTGCCAGTTTTTATTGATTAGACCTGCATTTACAATTTCTTCAATATCATTGGCTAAAGCCAAGGTCACTACGTCGGCTTGTAAACCATCGATCACTGAACGCGCTTGCTTACCCGAGCCGCCATGGGATTGTTTAAAATTCACTTCTTGTCTTGTGCGCTGTTTCCAGAATTCACTAAAGGCCTGATTATATTCTTGGTAAAATTCGCGCGTTGGATCATAGGAAACATTGAGAAAATCTTTTGCGGCGAAGCTATGTGAAGTGATTCCCCCTAATACCGCAAGAATTGTAGATGCTATTATTTTTTTCATGCGCTTTAAGCTCATCTTTAATGATGAAAGCACTATATAAATTTGAAATATTTTTAACAATCATATGGTTATATTGTTTTATTGATTAAAAATCAGTTTTATAGATATCCACTAAAATGCTTTGCTATGCATTTTTACCACTAAAAGACGCATAAACAGGTGTAAATCTTCATCTTTCACTCAATCTCCATGCTATCTCCATAGTTGTTTGATACAAAGTGACTACATTGAATTGGTTATTTATCATTTTGTAAAAAAGTGTGACCCAGTTCTACTTTTGTATTTTTTTATGTGTTTAAATGGTATCACTAGGATAGAAAAACAATATCTAGAGAATTCCAGCACCAGTAAGGGGGATATGGAAATGAAATTTACACCAGTTATAACAGCATTGAGTTTAAGTCTAACTTTAGGATTTATGGCTCAAATCGGACATGCGGCTGCCATTAAAACCACCGATAGCAAAATCAGTCTTTCAACTGAAAGATCATCACTGATTGAAAAAGCATTGCAACAACATAAGCAAGACAAGCAAGGTTCAAATACTTTTTATAATGACAATGATTTAAAAGTCCTTACTGAAATTAAAGTTGCCCCTACACAAAGCTTTTTTGCTGCTCAAAATCAAAAATTTACTCGTTTTGTACAAGTATTTTTCCAACAAAATAATTCTTAACCTCATACCGAACTTCTTGCCCCTTTAGAAGTTTAGACCAAGCCTAATCATCTCAATGTTGAATTTAACATTAAGTGATTAGGCTTTTTCGTTATAATACTTTCCATTCACATTCTGAAAAATATTGATTATGACTGTTCGTACTCGTATTGCCCCTTCTCCTACAGGCTTCCCACATGTAGGCACTGCATATATTGCCTTGTTCAACTTATGTTTTGCCAAACAGCATGGGGGTGAATTTATTCTTCGCATTGAAGACACCGATCAACTTCGCTCAACCCCTGAATCTGAAAAAATGATTTTAGATTCATTGCGTTGGTTAGGTTTGAATTGGTCAGAAGGTCCTGATGTTGGTGGTCCACATGCACCATATCGTCAATCGGAACGTATGGACATCTATAAAAAATATGCTTTAGAACTTGTTGAAAAAGGTCATGCATTTTACTGTTTTGCAACGAGTGAAGAATTGGATCAAATGCGTGCTGAACAGCAAGCCCGCGGTGAAAGTCCTCGTTATGACGGTCGTGGTTTACTTTTATCTCAAGAAGAAGTTCAAAATCGTTTAGCTGCAGGCGAAGCACACGTGATTCGCATGAAAGTGCCTGCTGAAGGCAGTTGCAAATTTGACGATATGCTGCGTGGCGAAGTGGAAATTCCATGGGCACAAGTCGATATGCAAATTTTGCTTAAAACGGATGGCTTGCCAACTTACCATTTGGCCAATGTGGTTGATGACCATTTAATGGAAATCACCCACGTGATTCGTGGTGAAGAATGGATTCCATCTGCGCCTAAACACCAATTGTTGTACCAATACTTTGGCTGGGATATGCCTGTGCTTTGTCACATGCCGTTATTACGTAATCCGGATAAATCAAAACTGTCTAAACGTAAAAACCCAACCTCAATCAATTACTACAAAGACATCGGCGTACTTCCAGAAGCGTTATTGAACTATTTAGGCCGTATGGGCTGGTCAATGCCGGACGAAAGTGAAAAATTCACTTTAGCTGAAATGATTGAACATTTCGATATTAAGCGTGTATCCCTTGGTGGTCCAATCTTTGATGTTGAAAAACTCAACTGGCTCAACGGTCAGTGGATTAAAGCGCTCTCTCCTGCTGAATTGTTAAATACACTTTTGGCCTGGAAATCAGACCGTAAGACTTTGGAAGATATCGCTGCTGCGATTCAACCACGTATCAACTTGTTGTCTGAAGCGGTGAACTGGGCTAGTTTCTACTTCAACCAGTTCCCACAACTGTCTAAAGAACAGTTCGAAAGCAAAAAATTGTCTGAAGAACAAGTTCGTCAAAGCTTACAATTTGCAATTTGGCGTTTAGAAAGCTTATTCACCTGGAATAACGACACAGTTAGCCAAACCCTGATGGATTTAGCTACACAAATGGAAGTGAAGTTACGTGACTTCATGCCAACCTTCTTTATTGCCATTGCCGGTTCGACCAGTTCAACCCCTGTAATGCAGTCTATGGTAACGATTGGTCCTGACTTAACCTTTGCACGTTTACGCCATGCGCTTGAAATTGTCGGCGACCCGAGTAAAAAAGAAGCAAAAGTTTGGGAAAAACTCAATGAAAGCTTAAAATTGCCGAAAAATGACGCAGTTGATGAGGCATAATTGATTTTATAGTTGACGTGTGAGCGCAATGCCCCTAATATTGCGCTCACACAGACTGGGGGTTATAGCTCAGTTGGTAGAGCGCTACAATGGCATTGTAGAGGTCAGGAGTTCGATCCTCCTTGACTCCACCAAGTTATTTGTTTTACCTGTGTTGCCTCGATAAGTCCCTATCGTCTAGAGGCCTAGGACATCGCCCTTTCACGGCGGTAACCGGGGTTCGAATCCCCGTAGGGACGCCAAATTCAAGAAAGCCACTGACCTATTCAGTGGCTTTTTTTATGGTCTAAATTTTTTATTCACGTTATTTTATCAGCGGTATTTTTGCTTTCCGCGACATTCAGATTAGAATAACCCATAGATTAGAATTCTGGAGTTGTAATGCAATACCGTTGCCCAAAATGCCAAAGCCCGAAAATTATGCCTGTTGCACAATCCGGTGGACCTGCGGTACGACCAGTGGTACCTAAAAGCTTAGTCTTGTTAATTCCTGCTGTTTTCATCTTATTGCTGTTGGTTTTAATTAGTATTGCAATGTGGATTTTTGGTGATGGTGCAGGAACAACATTACAATCTGCAACTGTAGTTGTATTCGTGCTGTGTCTGATTGCAGGCTTTATGTTTTACCGCGACTTACCTGACTTTAAAATTTCGATGCAAGGCTTTATGCAGTCGCAAAAGAAATGGAAATGTCGTGAGTGCAACCACGAGTGGGAAATTTAAAATAAATCTACTTTCACATCAGCCCCATATTTAGTTCAGGTGCTGATGTGAATCTTCATCATGATGATGTGGATGTTTTTGTTGATGATCAACCGGCTGACAATGCGAATGCGCAAGACATTCATCCTCTTCAATCTGTAGCGTTATTTCAGTGATGCCATGCTCATGGCTCAACATTTCCAAAGCTTGCTGATACAAGGCATTACGATCAGCCTGTGGTGCATATAAATGCACAGTCAGATGTATATTCTTTGAAGTAATCGCCCAAACTTTCAGTTGATGAATGCTTTCAACCTCTTTCAACCCAAGAAGATCATTTCGTAATTTTTCAATATCAATTTCTTCAGGCACACCTTCAAGCAAAATATTGATACTTTGTTTCAGTAAAATCCATGTTCTAGGCAATACCCAAAAACCGATCAGCACTGCAATTAAGGTATCCACCCAAACCCAGTGAGTGAAATAAATAATCACGGCTCCAATAAACACCCCCACAGAACCTAGAGCATCACTCAAAACTTCTAAGTACGCCCCTTTCACATTCAGACTTTCTTGGGCGCTGGAAAATAGAATTTTCATCGAAATCAGATTAATGATCAGACCTATAATCGCGACAATCATCATGCCCAAACTTTGAATTTCCGGTGGATTGGAAAAACGCTGATAGGCTTCATACAAAATATACATCGCCACTACAAATAGCATAGATGCATTGAACAGGGCTGCTAAAATTTCAAAGCGCTGATAGCCAAAAGTACGCTTATCATCGGCAGGAAATTTGCCTATTTTTATGGCAACAAGTGCTATAGCAAGCGCAGCGGCATCGGTAAACATGTGGGCAGCATCTGACAATAAAGCCAAACTTTGCGTAATCAAGCCTGCCACCACTTCTACAATTAAAAACGTGGTGGTCAGCACCAAGGCAAAGGTTAATTTTTTGGCATTATTTTCGGTCACAACCGCATGACTATGATCATGCCCATGATGTCCACTCATTGCAGACTCCCATTTTATTCCTGTTTATATAAATAATTTATCCATAAAAAAGAGAGAAATACTATAATTTTTTAGCACTCTCCGAATATAAATCAACCTATTTAGTAGGATGTAATATATTCACGAGTTGGCAATAAGCTCTATATAAAACATGAAAACTATTCACCTTTATTTATATTAATAATCAACTTAAAAGCTTTTTTAATTTTTTTAAATTAACAAAAAAATTCATTTACTTACAAACGGGTTGTACTTTAGAATAAAAAATAATCATTTCATTAAAATGATTAGACTATGATAATCCATCAGCAAAAAAGAGTTGATTATGATCGTGAATAAGATAAAAAAGATTGTAGATGCTTTGCTTAGCCCTTCAGATCAACATTTGCAAGGAATCCAAAATACAACTGCAAATGAGGCAAATTTGGAATTTGCACAAGGGCAGGCATTCGAGCAGCTTGCGATCAAACATAATTACATGCTAGATGATAATCAATCCATTTATAACAATCGAAATGCAATGTGGAACTTTTTAAGTGCCGCATTAAAAGGCCATAGTGATGCACAATATAAATTAGGTGTAGCTTATCTTCATGGGCAATTAGGCCTAGATAAAAACCATACGCATGCGGAAGAATGGCTAAAAAAAGCAGCAAAACAAGGTCATAGTGATGCGCAATATAAATTAGGTGTATGTTATCTTCATGGGCAATCAGGCCTAGATAAAAACTATACACATGCGGAAGAATGGCTAAAGAAAGCCGCTAAGCAAGGTCATCATGAAGCACAAATAACCTTAGAAAAAGCGTATAGCCAATTAGTTTTTTCCTGAAAATTCCCAATAAAAAACCAGCCCTAAGGCTGGTTTTTTTAATCATACAAAAACAAGCAATTAAACGCCGATTTTTTTGTACTTAGAACGCTTTTGTACAGCAGCATCACCTAAACGAGCCAAACGATATGCTTCATATTCAGCATAGTTTCCTTCGTAAAATTCAGGCGTTTCATTTTCAAATGACAAGATGTGCGTTGCAATACGGTCCAGGAACCAACGGTCATGCGATACCACCATGACAGTACCCGGGAATACCAAAATGGCATCCTCAAGTGCACGTAAAGTTTCAATGTCCAAGTCGTTCGATGGTTCATCGAGTAAGATGACGTTTGCACCCATCTGAAGGATCTTCGCAAGTTGTAAACGGTTACGTTCACCACCTGACAATTCACCTACACGTTTTTGCTGATCTTGACCTTTGAAGTTAAAGCGACCGATATAGGCACGAGAAGGAATTTCATAATCGCCAATACGCAAGATATCTAAACCGCCAGAAACTTCTTCCCAAACAGTTTTGTTGTTGTCTAGGGTGTCACGGATCTGACCCACATAAGCCACTTTAACTGACTCACCCAGAGTCACAGTACCTGTATCAGGTTGCTGCTCGCCCGTCATCATACGGAACAGTGTCGTTTTACCCGCACCGTTCGGACCAACAATACCTACAATCGCTGTTGGCGGTACTGTAAAGGTCAAATCTTTATAGAGTAAGCGACCATCAAATGATTTGCTAATACCTTCAACTTCTACAACTTTATTCCCTAGGCGTGGACCAGGTGGAATGTAAATTTCAGAGGTTTCGTTACGTTGCTGGAATTCTTTAGAGTTAAGCTCTTCAAAACGCTCCATACGCGCTTTGTTTTTCTTTTGCTGACCTTTCGCATTAGAACGAACCCATTCAAGTTCTTTCTTCAATGCTTTGGCAAAAGATTCTTCCTGCTTGTTCTCTTGCTCTAAACGAGCATTTTTCTGCTCAAGCCAAGAAGAATAGTTGCCTTGGTAAGGAATACCATGTCCACGGTCAAGCTCCAGAATCCACTCGGCCACGTTATCCAAGAAATAACGGTCATGCGTAATCGCAACGATAGTACCGGCGAAGTCTTTCAAGAAACGTTCTAACCAAGATACAGATTCTGCATCCAAATGGTTCGTCGGTTCATCAAGAAGCAACATATCCGGTTTAGAAAGCAATAAACGACACAATGCTACACGGCGGCGTTCACCACCTGAAAGCAATGTTACATCTGCATCCCAAGCTGGAAGGTTTAATGCAGCTGCTGCCTGATCCATTTGGTTGCTTAGGTTATGTGCATCCCAAGTCTGGATAATCGCTTCTAATTTCTCTTGTTCTTTTGCAAGTGCATCAAAGTCAGCATCTTCTGCTGCATATTCTGCAAACACTTCATCAAGACGCGCCAAGGCATCCAATGGTTCACGCAAACCATCTTCAACGTTACCACGAACATCTTTATTTGGATCTAATGGTGGTTCCTGCTCAAGATAACCGATTTTAATACCCGGTTGAGCACGTGCTTCACCTGAGAAATCTTTATCTACGCCCGCCATAATACGAAGCAAAGTAGATTTACCTGCACCGTTTAAACCAAGTACACCAATTTTTGCACCTGGGAAAAATGATAAAGAGATGTCTTTCAGGATTTCGCGCTTAGGCGGAACCATCTTCGACACACGGTTCATCGTGTAAATATATTGGGCCACGTAGGACTCCTCTATAGAAAAAACAACATTCACATAACAATAATATTATGTGAACAAATAATCGCGGGCATTATACGATGAAAGTGCCGAAAAAATAAGGCATAGCTTCCATCTTCAATAGAATGTTACAACTCAGGGCGCGTTTATTTTTTAAACATATCCATACACGGTTAATTTTGTTCAGCTTGTACTAAAATTAACATTCATATGAATATTTAAGATAACAATTTCACTTAAATAGCACTTTGACTTATATATAGAAATGCTAAACTCGATCAATATTTAACTCACGAAGATGATGTAAACATGACTTACAAAGATGAAACCCTAGCCATTCATGCCGGTTATAGCCCAGACCCAACAACAAAAGCTGTAGCCGTACCGATTTATCAAACCACATCTTATGCCTTTGACAATACTCAACATGGGGCCGATTTGTTCGATTTAAAGGTACAAGGGAATATCTACACCCGTATTATGAACCCAACTACAGCGGTGCTAGAGCAACGTCTGGCAGCCCTCGAAGGTGGGATTGGTGCCCTTGCACTTGCTTCAGGGATGTCTGCGATTACCTATTCCATTCAGACCATTGCCGAAGCGGGCGACAATATTGCCTCTGTTTCCACTTTATACGGTGGAACTTACAACTTGTTTGCACACACTTTGCCAAAACAAGGCATTGAAGTACGTTTCTTCGATTATCAAGACCCAGAAGCGTTGCGCAGTTTGATTGATGACAAGACCAAACTGGTGTTTGTGGAATCGATTGGTAATCCACTCGGCAATATCATCGACCTGGAAGCGATTTCGAAAATTGCGCATGCATATGGCGTACCGGTCATTGTCGACAATACGGTTGCTACTCCTGCTCTACTAAAACCTTTTGAACATGGCGCTGACATTGTCGTGCATTCACTGACTAAATATATTGGCGGTCATGGCAACTCGATTGGCGGTGCCATTGTTGATAGTGGCAAATTCCCTTGGGGCAAATATCCTGAGCGTTTCAAAGTGTTGAATAGTCCTGACCCAAGCTATCATGGCGTGAATTATGTCGAAGCTTTAGGTGAAGCAGCTTATATTGCGCGTGCTCGTGTGGTGCCATTACGCAATACCGGTGCTGCCATTAGCCCAATGAATGTCTTCCTGATCTTGCAAGGTCTGGAAACGCTTAACCTGCGTATGGAACGGCATACTGAAAATGCGCAAAAAGTGGCGGAATATTTACAGCAGCATCCAAAAGTGAAATGGGTCAATTACGCAGGCTTAAAAGACCATCCACAACATGCTTTAGCTCAAAAATATGTGAAAGGTAAACCATCTGCGATTCTGTCTTTTGGCGTACAAGATGGTCTTGAAGGTGGCACTCGCTTTATTGATGCACTGCAACTCTTCACTCGTCTGGTGAATATTGGTGATGCAAAAAGCCTCGCCTGCCACCCTGCTACCACCACCCATCGTCAGCTCAATGAAGAAGAATTAAAGTCTGCGGGAGTCAGTACGGATATGGTTCGCCTATCGGTTGGGATTGAACATATTGATGATTTGATTGAAGATTTAGAACAGGCACTTGCTCAAGTTTAATCTTTTATCATCTACTTTAAATTCACCCTTCTTCCTCACCCGGAAGAAGGTTTTTTATTTCTTAACGACTTTGTGCTTATTTCTCTTTGCTTTGTTTTGAATTCGTGGTAAAAATCAAGTTACAAGAAGAATGAAAATAGAGCAATTACTCTAATTATATTTGTAAATTCAATAACTTATTTGTAGATTTTTTTTAAACTTTGGTTATCATAACCGAGATGAGAAGAGCTCAATTCCCCAATATTTTGAGCCAAATAATCAACTACAAAAAACATAATCTAGAATTTTATTCTATTTAAATCAGGAAAAAACAGCGTGAATTCAAGACTAGAGAAACTCTTTCGAAATCGAGTTAACGGCAAAGTGGTTTTAATCACAGGTGCATCCAGTGGTATTGGCTTAACTGCTGCACATAAACTTGCCGATGCAGGTGCACACGTTTTATTGGTGGCTCGTACCAAAGAAACACTAGATCAAGTCAAACAAGAAATTGAAGCCAAAGGTGGCAAAGCCTCTGTTTTCCCATGTGATTTAAATAACATGGACTCTATAGATGAAGTATCAAAACAAATCTTAGCCTCTGTCGATCATATTGATATCCTAATCAACAATGCAGGACGCTCAATTCGTCGTGCGGTACATGAATCAACAGACCGTTTTCATGATTTTGAACGAACCATGCAGCTGAATTACTTCGGCGCCGTTCGTTTGGTGATGAATATCTTGCCACAGATGATGGTTCGCCGTGATGGTCATATCATCAATATCAGCTCGATTGGTGTATTGGCCAATGCAACGCGCTTTTCGGCTTATGTGGCATCTAAAGCCGCGCTGGATGCGTTCAGTCGCTGTCTGTCTGCCGAAGTTCATTCGCATAAAATTGCGATTACTTCAGTTTATATGCCATTGGTACGTACACCGATGATCGCACCAACCAAAATTTATAAATATGTGCCAACGCTTTCACCTGAACAGGCGGCAGATTTAATTGCTTATGCAATTGTGAAACGTCCGAAGAAAGTGGCAACCCACTTAGGCCGTTTGGCATCGATCACCTACTCTATTGCACCAGATATCAATAACAAATTGATGTCGATTGGTTATAACCTGTTCCCAAGCTCTTCAGCTTCAGTTGGTCAATCACAGAAATTGAATTGGGTTCAAAAAGCATATGCTCGTCTGTTCCCGGGTGAACATTGGTAAAATTGTGCAATATTAAGCCAGTCATTTGACTGGCTTTTTTATGTTATAAACACACATCATTTTTTGCTCTTAGATTTTTATGCGGATTGCTGCTGTTATTTTCCAATATGCCTGTTTTGCTTTTGCCCTTTTCCTTTGCTACCAAATAGCGACTTCTATCTATCTACAAGATTATCAATTGATGGATATCGTCAGTGATGTCGGCAGTATTTTAATTTGTATCGATTTGGCGATGTTCTTGCATTTCAATAAGTCGATTGCATCGATAAAAATGAAAGCCGGTTCTCAACAGTCTCCGGTGCAAGTTTCAACAGTGGAAAAAGTTAGCCGTAAGTTGGGACACCTAGGCATTATGCTGATTATCTGTAGTTGGATTGTGCCAAAGCTTGCATAAAAAAACCTCCCAATTGGGAGGTTTTTAGTTATGATAAAACAAATAAATTAAACAATTATCAATATGGAACAAGAAGTTATTAAAGCTGCTACAGGTGTAGCAACAACAGCAGCAAATAAAGGGATTAGAAAACTTACGAATTTACTATTCTCTAAAAAGCTTCGAGAAGACAAGAGACTAGATGACCTTTCCGCAGCTCAAACTAAAAAAGATATTGAATTGATTGAAAATGGCTTAGCAGAGTTTCGTGATGGTAAGTTTTTGCTTATTGAAGACCAAATTGGAAACCCTACTTCCCCTTTAGGCTTAATTCTTGCTCAAAATCATCAAAACCAATCTAAAAACTTAGGTAAATGCTTAAGTAAAGCTTATGAACATTTATCTAAAAAAGCTGATGAAGAAATCAGTGACGAACAAATCTCAGAAACTTTCTTCAATAAATGGATGAATTATGGGAAAGAGGTTTCTGAAGAAGAATTACAAGACTTGTGGGGCAAAATATTAAGTGAGGAAATATCAATCCCCAATTCTATTAATTATTTACTTTTACATACTCTCTCTATGATGAGTAAAAGGCATTTGGAGGTATTTAACGACTTACTCCCTTATATGTGCAAAGGGGTTTTATTCTGCAACGAATTTATATCTGCTGAAATGAACTATCCTCATATCCCGGAAAATTTCTTAAATGAACTCGTAGATTTAAACCTCATAAAAGGCTTAATGACTGCGGATATAAATTTCTGGGGACACTTAAAAAATTTTAGATATGATGGAAATATATATCCATTAATTCAAATTAACTCTCGTAATATCATTATTCTACATCTTATAGATGAAACTAAACCTGTTCATCCACACTTCTTTATATTAACTACTATTGGAGAAAAGCTTTTGAACATGGCAATAGCTAATCGAGATATCAACGAGTATTTTATTGACCTTACAAATAATATTAAAACAATGCAAGGTTTTAAAAATATTAAGTATTTCGAGCTTTTTACACTAATAGATGAATGTTGGATTCCTATAAATAGAAATTAAAAAAACCTCCCTAAAGGGAGGTTTTTTTTGCAATTAAAAAGTTCTAAAAATTATTTAGAACCTTTAATCCCTGCTTGCAATAACAATGCACCTAAACCACCAATTTTTTGCTCTTGTGGTTTAGCAGATTGAGGTTTTTTACCTTGTGGGCGATCACCTTGAGGACGTGCATTTTGCGGACGCTTCGCTTGTGGCTTACGTTCACCACGTTGTTCAGTTTGAGCATTTGGCTCACGGCGTGGTTGACGCGGAGCTTTCGTTGGTGCTTCAGAACCTTCAGGACGCATAGACAAGTTGACACGGTTACGTTCAGCATCTACTTGCAATACACGCACTTGAACGATTTGACCCGGTTTCACCACTTTATGCGGATCTGCTACAAATTCATTGGCAAGTTCAGAAATATGGACTAAACCGTCTTGGTGTACGCCGACATCAACGAATGCACCAAAGTTGGTAACATTGGTGATCACGCCTTCAAGTTGCATGCCTTCAGTCAATTGCGATACTTCGGTAATGTCTTCACGGAATTTCGCAGTACGGAATTCTGGACGTGGATCACGACCTGGTTTTTCAAGTTCACTCAGTACGTCTTGAATAGTCGGCAGACCAAATTTCTCATCTGCAAATTCTTCAGCATTCACCTGACGAATGATTTCAGAATTACCAATAATATCTTTTACAGTCGTTGCTTTTGCTTCAACAATTTTGCTCACTAAAGCATATGACTCAGGGTGAACTGCAGACGCATCCAATGGTTCAGAACCATCTTGAATACGCAAGAAACCAGCTGCCTGTTCAAAAGTACGCTCACCTAAACGAGGTACATTCTTCAAGGCTTGACGGTTGTCAAAACGACCATTTTCTTTACGGTAGTCAAAAATCTGTTGTGCAATCGATTTATTCAAACCTGCGATATACGACAGGATTGCAGGAGATGCGGTATTTACATCTACACCAACCGAGTTCACACAGTCTTCAACCACAGCTTCAAGCGTTTTCGCCAAGCCTGTTTGGTTCACGTCATGTTGATATTGACCTACACCAATCGATTTAGGATCAATCTTCACCAGTTCAGCCAATGGGTCTTGTAAACGACGTGCAATCGATACTGCGCCACGAATAGAAACATCCAATTCTGGAAGTTCTTGTGAAGCCAATTCAGAAGCGGAATACACCGATGCACCCGCTTCAGAGACTGAAACACGGGTAAGGTTCAAGTCTGCATTTGCAGCCATCATTTCCGCCACAACTGCTTCAGTTTCACGGCTAGCCGTGCCATTACCAATTGCGATTAAATCGACATTGAATTCACGGCAAAGACGCGCAAGTTCAGCAATTGAACCTTCTTTGTCTTCTTTGGGTGCAAATGGATAAATCGTGCTATGTGCAACCACATCACCTGATGCATTCACTACAGCCAATTTCACGCCGGTACGGATACCCGGGTCAACGCCCAAAGTCGTACGTGCGCCTGCTGGTGCAGAAAGCAATAAATGACGTAAGTTTTCAGCAAATACGTCCATTGCCTCACTTTCAGCTGCAAGACGTTTTTCAGTCAGTAATGAATGCTCGATTTGTGGACGAACTTTACCTAACCAGAACAGTTTCGCGGTTTGTTTTAAGTAATCTGCACGCGCTTGTGGTTGAACCGAATCAAGATTGTATTCAGTTTCAATACGCGCCAATAGTGCATCATCTTCACCATCAACCTTTAAGCCCAATACGTTTTCTTGGCGACCACGTAACATGGCAAGCAAGCGGTGTGAAGGGACTTTATTGAAGTTTTCAGAGAAGTCGAAGTAATCGCGGAATTTCTTGCCGACTTCTTTTTTCTCATCACTTGCAACTGCACTTTTTAAAACAGCGGTTTTAGCAAAGGTTGCTTTTAATTCTGTGGTCAACGCAATATTTTGCGCCCAATCATCAATCAGAATGTGTTGGATCGCATCCAGCTGACTTTCAACATCAGGATAATCTTCATGGCTAAAGCCCGCTAAAGCTTCAGTTGGATCAACCTGCTCTGCAAAGATTTTTGCCGCGATTGGACCTAAACCTGCTTCTTTGGCTTTAAATGATTTGCTGGTACGTTTTGGACGGTACGGTGCGTAAAGTTCTTCTAAAGCATTCTTGGTTTCAGCAGCGTTTACGCGGTTCAGTAAATCATCTGACAATTTATTTTGTTCTTTCAGAGATTCAATAACTTTTTCACGGCGCTCAAATAAATCGCGTAAATACGATAAACGCGTATCGAGTTGGCGTAACTGCGTATCGTCTAAGCCCTGAGTGACCTCTTTACGGTAACGTGCAATAAAGGGAACGCTTGCACCTTCATCAATCAGCTTGATGGCAGCTTCTACTTGATTTGGACGTACGGCAATTTCTTTTGCTAACTGCTGAACTAAGTCAGTCATCGTGTTTGATCCTACAAGGATAAGTACTAAATGGCATGATTATAAAGACCAAGACCATAAAATCCACAATTGTTTTTATTAAATTTATAAGTGGTCAATATTGCCAATCGGTGTGGCTTTTATAATTCCCTACAAAATTAATTGATAAGTAGATTTTTAATCTGCATATTCAGCAAGATCAACTATAATTTAGATGTATACATTTGGTATCTATGTCTTGATTTTACCTGCTATATTTGTTGCTTTAGAGCATAGTAAACAGATACAAATGAATCGTATACTCAAGACTATCCGAACTTTTGTTTACGATGACAATAAAGAATAAAGGAGCACATCATGAGTTTAGTTGTACCTGCTGAAAAAACAGATCCAGTACAAAACGAAACTGATCGCGTCGAACGCATTCTCGTTGTAGATGATGATGTGCGTTTACGTACGTTATTACAGCGCTTTCTAGAAGATAAAGGCTTCGTGGTCAAAACTGCACACGACGCAACACAAATGGATCGTTTATTACAGCGTGAACTTTTCTCCTTAATCGTGCTCGATTTCATGCTGCCTGTGGAAGATGGCTTAAGTATTTGCCGTCGTTTACGCCAGTCCAATATCGATACACCGATCATCATGCTGACTGCACGCGGCAGTGACTCTGACCGTATTGCCGGGCTTGAAGCCGGTGCAGATGACTACTTGCCAAAACCATTTAATCCAAATGAGCTGTTAGCACGTATTCGTGCGGTGTTACGCCGTCAAGTACGCGAAGTTCCGGGTGCACCAAGCCAGCAAATGGAAGTAGTCAGCTTTGGTCCATGGTCGCTTGATTTGTCTACACGTACACTGACTCGTGAAGGTCAAGTGGTAACACTGACTACAGGTGAATTTGCTGTACTTAAAGCACTGGTACAACATCCGCGTGAACCGTTGACTCGTGATAAATTGATGAACCTTGCCCGTGGTCGTGAATGGGGTGCGATGGAGCGCTCTATTGACGTTCAGGTGTCTCGCTTACGTCGTCTGGTTGAAGAAAACCCTGCCCGCGCACGCTACATCCAAACCGTGTGGGGTGTCGGTTATGTCTTTGTTCCAGATGGTGCTGAGTAATTAAAATTCGATCCGACAATTTAGCCCGTATCACCCGCATAAATTGTCCGGAAATGCCATTCGCTGCTGTTTGAGCCATCCTTCAACTAAATTTATAGATAAATGATAGCGAGTTCAGCGAATGGCAAAAAATTTTACTTGCGTAACAGTGTTACTCATTTTTTTAAAAAAGTAACATGCTGAGCTCCTTCCATCGAAGGTACAAGCAGTAAGATTCCACCGCGAATAAAATAACTGCAATTTTTAGAATACGCCCACAGGAATCTGGTGTGAAACTCGAACCCATCGACCCACAAAAATTTACTGATTACGAAGCTTATTCGGAAAAGAAGCGAACCCGCTCGGAACGCTTTCTGGACAAGATCAAGCCACGTTCTGCTGCAATGCGTACTACAGTGCTTGTGTTATTCATTGTATTCTTCAGTTTATTTATGTCGTTGTGGTTCTTTTGGCGCACCTTATACCTTCCGGAAATTCAGCAACACGCCCGCTATTTAGGGGTTGAACTAGAAATTATTAACAACCCCGACCTACGTATTTTTCATAACGATGCCGAAGTAGATGTCGACACCTGGCTGAAAAATCGGGTTGGAATCGAATACATCACCGATCCCAAAGAATATCCTAGCGTTCGCGATAAAGTCATTGCCGAATTTTTTACCAATCAAATTGAAAAAACGCTAGCCAAAGAACTGCAAGTTGAAAATGTGACAGTTTATTTCCAATTTAAACCCAGCCCGCGTATTTGGATTCAAACACCGGAAATGAATGGCCATTGGGTACGTGAACCCTTAAAAACCTATGCCAACTATAGCCCTGAACTAGTGTTTGGCTGGTTGCTCGGTGTGCCGCTTATTGCCGCTGCCATCATTTTAACTCTGGTTCGTCAGTTAAATCGCCCCCTACGTCGTCTGCAAAATGCGGCAAATAACTATAGTAAAACCGGTTCTGCGCCTTATCTGGAAACTAATCATGGTCCTCAAGAAATTCGCGAAGTAAACCAAGCCTTTAATCATATGATTTATACCCTGGATCAGACTGAACGTGACCGCCGTATTATGCTGGCAGGGATTTCCCATGACTTGCGTACGCCCTTGACCCGAATTCGTTTAAGCGCAGAAATGATGCCAGATGAAGACTTTCTTAAAGAAGGCTTAATTTATGATGTCGAAGATATGGATGCGATTCTTGATCAGTTCATCTCATACATGCGAGATGGCTCAGATGAAGAGTTGCAAGACACTGACATTAATATGCTATTACAGGAATTAGTGATCCAGTTCAAACCATTAGATATCCGTTTTGAAGCTCAGGAAGTTCCCATCATTCAGGCACGTAGCCAGTCTTTAAAACGAATGATTGGCAATTTAATCAATAACTCAAAACGCTATGGTGCTGAACCTATCGAATTATCAGCGAAAGTTGAAAATGACCATATTTTTATTACTGTCGCAGACAATGGTGAAGGCATTCCGGAAGATCAAATCGAGGACTTGATGCAACCCTTTGTTCGCGGTAATGAGGCGCGTACGGTACAAGGCAGTGGTTTGGGTTTAGCCATTGTGAAACGTATTGTCGACATGCATCAAGGGCAACTTACTATTCACAATCGCCCTCAAGGCGGGTTGGAAGCGCTTATTTGTTTACCTATTCTTCACAATAAAACAGAAGAAGAGGTTCCTCCAAGTACATTGGGGAAAATTAAACAAACATTCAGCGAGCATTTTTAACAATTGATCAAATAACAAACAAATGGTTTTGTGCAACTATTAATCCATTCATTTTTACATCAGTAAAATCAATAGATTAATAACCATAAAAAATTATTATACCCACATTTTTTCAAAAAATTAGACCTTAGCCTAACAGGCATGCACAATTCCTTTTTAGGGCGGTACAATCCGTCTAGTTATTGAACAAGAATTGAGCGTAAACCATGTCTTTAGATCGTATTCGTTTAGCATCACTTCATGACAAAGTCATGAGCGCAGAACAAGCTGCTACTTTTATCCAAGATGGTATGACTGTAGGTATGAGTGGATTTACTCGTGCAGGTGAAGCAAAAGCTGTTCCTCTAGCACTTGTAAAACAAGCTCACAGTAATCCTTTGAAAATTACTTTAATTACTGGTGCTAGTCTGGGTAACGACTTAGACAAACAATTAACTGAAGCTGGTGTTCTTGCTCGCCGTTTACCTTTCCAGGTTGATAATACTTTACGTAAAGCCATCAACAAAGGCGAAGTGATGTTTATCGATCAGCATTTGTCTGAAACAGTTGAACAAATGCGTAATCTTCAGCTTAAAAAACCGGATGTTGCAATCATTGAAGCAGTTGCAATTACTGAAGATGGCGGCATTATCCCAACGACATCTGTGGGTAACTCTGCAAGCTTTGCCATTTTTGCTGAAAAAGTGATTGTAGAAATTAATACCAATTTAAGCCCTGCTTTTGAAGGCTTACACGATATTTATATCCCGACTTACCGTCCAACACGTCAAGCAATTCCATTGACTCAAGTCGATGAACGTATTGGTACACATGCGATCAATATCGATCCATCTAAAATTGCAGGGATCGTATTTAACAGCGAATACCACGATTCTCCATCAACTGTGACTGAGCCAGATGATGAAACTCAAGGTATCGCAAACCACTTGATCAATTTCTTTGAACAAGAAGTTGCTGAAGGTCGTTTACCGAAAGATCTTGGCCCATTACAAGCAGGGATTGGTTCAATTGCCAATGCCGTATTGACTGGTCTTAAAGAATCTAACTTTGAAGATCTTGTGATGTATTCAGAAGTACTTCAAGACTGTACCTTTGAATTAATCGATGCAGGTAAAATGAAGTTCGCTTCAGGTTCATCAATTACGCTTTCTGCTAAATATGGCGAAAAAGTATTTAACAACCTTGAAGCATACAAAGACAAACTTGTACTTCGTCCACAAGAAATTTCAAACCACCCTGAATTGGTTCGTCGTTTAGGGATTATCGGCATCAACACTGCACTCGAGTTTGACATTTACGGTAACGTAAACTCAACTCACGTTTGCGGTACTAAAATGATGAACGGTATCGGTGGTTCAGGTGACTTCGCACGTAATGCTCACTTGGCTATTTTTGTGACCAAGTCGATTGCAAAAGGTGGTGACATCTCTTCAATCGTACCAATGGCGTCACACGTAGACCATTCTGAACATGATGTTGATATTCTTGTCACTGAACAAGGTCTTGCAGACTTGCGCGGTTTAGCACCACGTGAACGTGCTCGTGCCATTATCGACAACTGTGCTCACCCAATGTACCGTGATGCATTGAATGATTACTTTGACCGTTCATGTGCAAAAGGTGGCCATACTCCTCACCTTCTTCGTGAAGCGCTTTCATGGCACGCTAATTTTGAAGAAACTGGTCATATGCTTGCAGCTCAACCAGAAGCTAAAAGTGCTTAATTGCAAAGACTAAAAGCATTTAAAAAGCGTACTTCGGTACGCTTTTTTTATTTCAAGAAGGTCATTTCTGTGATCTAAAAAATATTAAATTCAATCATCCTATGTTCAGTAGAATGCAAGTTCGAATGTTATAGCTGTTGTTCAACCGCTTGGCGATTTTGCTTTTTAATTTTTTCCATTTCTGCATTCAACTGTAACACCTGCTGATATAGAGCATTAAATTGCTTCAATGGCTGATCTTCATAAAACATAAAGGTCTTGTTTTTTTTCTGCCATTTATTATTTTTCAGAATCTCGAACAAAGCATCGGCTTTATTTAACACCTGCAACTCTAAAGCAAATAAAGCATGGGTTTTATCACTGTCGCGACTTTCACGTAGACTGTCTGTTAATTGATGCCGCAGATTGGCTTTAATGGATAAATGTTTGGCTCTTGCCAAGGTATCTTCTTCACGTTGCTGGGTTTGTTGTTGATACTGTACAGCCAGAAGATGGGCTTGTTTCAACATCTGCTCAGTTTCTACATACTTCTGTTTACGGTCTTGATCTAAGCGATCAATATCTAAAAATTTATCCCAGTGAATTGCTTTGAGTTCACGCAGATACTGATTACGGGCTTCAGCATTTTGAATCATCTGACTCAGGACAAAGTCGGCCATCACTTTATAATCACCCTGTAAACGGTTATCTGACACATTGATATCAATCGGTTCAGACCAGTCCTGGGCCTGCTCATAAATGAGTTCTGCTTTTTCATACAATACAGTTTGGTAGGTCTTGAGTTGGCTCAGGTCATTTTGTTGTACCGAATACTGATAAAACATCCAACCAAATACGGCACATGTCGCCAATCCCAAGATGAGAAAAATCCTTGGCATGCGAAACTCCCCTATACTGACTTTCCAATAGCATAACCCGATTCAGAACCTGAACGGTTATTTATTCACCTAAAACATATCAAGTTTTTCTAGCCCGTTTCAGCATTAATTCAATTTTCATGCTTTAAATTTTTGTCCGAACCCCCATCAATATAGGCAATAAAAGATTCGAGATTTCTCATGCGCGTAGATATTTGGTCAGATGTGGTTTGCCCATTTTGTTATATTGGTAAAAAACGTCTTGAAGCTGCTGCTGAACAAGCCGGTTTAGAACTTGAAGTTCATTGGCATAGTTATGAACTTGATCCAGAAGCGCCAATCCGTCAGGAAATTTCAAACTCTGAACGTCTTGCACAAAAATACGGACGCACCGTTGCAGACGTTGAAGAGATGCAACGTAATATTGCCGCTATGGCTGCTGAAGAAGGCATCCAATTCAATTGGGAAAATGCCAACTCAGGTAACACCTTCAATGCTCATCGCATTATTCACCTGGCTCAAAGTAAAGGATTGGGTTCAGAAGCCAAAGAAGCCTTTTTCTATAGTTATATGACCCAAGGTTTACCGATTGGCGAACGTGAAACGATTGAAGATGTTGCTGCACGCATTGGCTTAAATCCGGTTGAAGTGGAAGATGTGCTCAATTCAGAAGAATACGCTGACTTCGTTAAATTTGATGAAGATGTGGCAAGAGATCAATTAAAAGTGACCGGCGTACCGTTCTTTGTCTTTGATCAACGCATTGCATTAGCAGGTGCACAACCGCGTGAAGTATTTTTACAAGTCTTTGAAAAAGCTTTAGAAGCACCACAACAAGCGAATATTGAAGCTGAAGATGCGGCAATCTGTAAAGATGATCTCTGTGATGTTCCAGAGAAATAATTCTATTTCATTATTAATGACATAGAATTACTGTAACTGGTCATAAAAAATCCCCGAATCAGGGGATTTTTTATTTTACAATTCATCAATCTAATCGACCAAGAAACTGATTTTTAAATTCACGCGATACTCAGTAATTTTATTGTCCTTAATCACTACTTTTTGCTCATTGATCCATGCACCTTGCACATTTTTTATTGTTTCGGTGACTTTGTGAATACCTGTTTGAATTGCATCTTCAAAACTTTTATTACTGCTTGAATTAACCTCAACTACTTTTGCGATAGCCATTGTTTAAACCTCAAATTTTATTCTTGTGAGGCCTGATCATAGGGTATTTTTTAAACAAAAATCCTTGTTTTAACATTACACCGCAAAAACTTACACGTAAGACACAATATCACTGCCCCCTATCTCGCTCTTACAAAACACAACTTATATATACAAGGCTTGGACACAATCAGATGCACAATTCGCTAGGCTGATATGCGGAACATTTAAGTTCTGAATCATGAAACTTAAAGAGGTAAATATGAACACTGAAACTCAAGATGCTGCTGTTGATTCTACCCCTAAACAGCGCTCAAACATCAAATCACCTTTTTCTCCTACAGTCACAGGTGCATTGATTGGTGCTGTTGCGGGTAGTGTATTACCTGTTTTTGGTACCGTGAGTGGCGCTATTATTGGTGGTATTTCTGGTAAAGTTTACGAGAAAAAATGCAAAAGTAAGTGCCAAAGTAAATGTCATAAAAATTGATAATTTTTATATTTCTAAATGACTTAAGACGGATTGTTGAAACACAATCCGTCTTAGAGCAAAAACTCTAAATACATGATTTATATAATAATTTAAACTCACCATTCATCTTTTTTCACCCCTCAGCACTTACTTAACCTGATCATTATTTGATAATATTTACATGAAATTTATTTTACTCCTCTCCCTTGCCCATCTTTCTTGGGCATCCTTCCACTAAAGGAAATGATCATGAATGCTATTAAATCTTTTTTGGCTATTGCTGTTGTGGCTTTTTCTGCAAATGTATCTGCTCAAATTGTTTTTGTTCCAGATTTTCCTGCTAAAAAAGCAGTTACAACCGTAAAGGCCGACCAAAAAGTATCGGCTTTGGAACCTGTAACTCAAGATAAAGCTGCCTGTGAAAAAGTGGCTTAATAAGTTACCTTATTCCATTAAAAAAACAGACTGATCTAACTCAGTCTGTTTTTTTATGCTGAAAAAATCATTTTATTTACTCTCATCCTATTCAGGATCGACACAAGATTTTAACCATAATTTAATCTATTGATTTTCAATATGATGAAAAATTAAACGATAAATCACAATCTATTTTCCAATTCCACCATCAAAAAATTTGAATGTTTTTTATCTAAAATCTACATTTTTTGCTCTTTATGTCTATAAATGCTCAAAAAATGACAATATTTCTTCATGCTTTTTCTTTTTAAATCCATATAATCAAAGCATTAAATTAATAATTTCATTCAATGAAACCGTTTTCTTATGCAAGAACTTCAAGCGCTGATTCAAGGTAAAATTCCTCCGCAAACAATCAACATTGATCGTCTGATTGCGCTGGCTGAACAACACCCCGCACCCACGTCTGCAGAATATAAATTACTTGAACTTGCTATTAATATTGTATTGGCAAGTTATCTAGAAAAAGCACAAAAACATCTCTAGAGGTCAGTTTATGAATGCCTTAGAAAAAGCTCTGCTGATTAAAGAATTACATCATTTGTTAGATGATTTGGAACATCGCTCTTTATCTTTTTTTGAAATTGCAAAATCAAAATCACGTTTAATCGAAATTTTTCGCTTATGTGATGAACCCATTTTTAAAAAACAAATTTTGAAATTTAAGTCTCAAACCCAACCTGAGAAAGCCGCAACAGATTTCACGGAACAAACACTATTTAAACTTTCTTATCGTGGTCTTTTTCGACAGGATCGTATTTTACAACAAGCGCTATATCAAAATACTGAATCAGGTTGGGCCATTTTGCATCACCCTGCACAAGGCTGGCAAATCTGGTTAATTCCAGCCCCAAACCGCAGCGCATTGATCAGTAACTGGGGAAGTCTAGATGATATTTATCACTGGATGCTGGAACAGCAACAACGCTATAGCTGCCTAACAACGGATGATGAATTAAAACAAAAACCAGTTCTTTTAGACCAACCCATTGCTCCTACTTTAACCGAGACCGAGACAAACTGGAATCTGTCTACACATGCTATACAACAACAAAATCAAATCCATGAGCCAGGTTTGATCGAGTCACAAGTTAATATTCCATATGTTCATGAGCCTACAACCACCCTGGATTCACTGGCACAGCAAGGTGATGCACAAGTTATTAATGAACTGCCACAAAGATCAGAGGAGGATCAACAGGCAATTCCTGCAATAACGGCTCAAGCCCCCCTCAGAGCTGAAAAACTTAGCAAAAAGGATTGTCCTCAAAGCCTAAAACTAGGCTCCTATATCGCACATATTCATCCGCTGCATGAGGAAAATTCTTCTGTACAAACGTTATATGTTTTAGAAATTCCAGGCCTTCCAGAAATTTCTCAATATCTCGATTTGCTCATACATGCTTCAGATTTACAAAATTGGCAACAACGCCCAATTTATCTGGCTGAACAAATCAATTCGCAAGGTTGTTTTGTTAAATATTTAGCGTTGTTGGGTGTAGAGAATCAAGTGCAAGCCATTCCTTTAATGAATGGATTTACTGAGCAATCCCAACAGCATATCGCTGCGATTAAAGAAATTCACTGGGAAGATATTGCAGAGAATTTTACTGATTTTGAGGCTCTATTTTATAGCTATACACAAAAAGCGACTTTAATTTGGACAAGTGAAAACTATATTCCTTTTATTCCTGCACAGCTTTTTCAAACACAAAAATTTATTCAATTTGAGGAAAGTCCTGCTGACTTTAAAACACCGCTGCTTTTATTAAAAGACAGACAAAAAATTCGGGTTATTCATGGGCAGAAACGCTTAAGGCTGGCTCGAACTGAATCGGCTTATCCTTATTTTTTATTAGAACGTCAGCACGGGGTAAGCTGGCAATTAATTCAGAATATTATTACCCAGCTGAAATCTCCAATCGACTGTTATCAACTATATGAGGCAATTCAAAAGCATATTTCAGATTAAGTTTTATTTTTTGTAGCCAAAGCTTGCTTTTTAGGGGCAATTTTTACAAGACTATCAAATGATCAGAAATATAAGAGCAAGGATATGCCAAAAAAGAAAATCACTTTATCGAAATCGCTGTTATTTATACTGCTATCTGGGATCATGAACGTCTCAAATGGATCTGAGACTTCAGAACAAGTCACTCATTCCCCCCCGAGTTCATTATCGACTAAAGATGAAGACTATAATTTGCTTTATCAAATTCCAAATTGGATCGATGCGCTACCGACATTTTTGCCACAACAATCAAATGAACCTATTGTTCCGCCCATCTTGCAAACTGCAGATCTAACTTGGTTAGACCGCAACCAGCTTAAAGTTCGAAACTGGGCAGATAATACCTCGCATAAAATTGACAATTGGTTCGGTAAAACAAATCCAGAAAAACCGGCATCGGCGACATTACGTGTAATCGTGGATAATAGTTGGAATAAACATGATGACTATGAAATTAAACCGCGTATTCGCGGCAGAATTAAACTTCCAACTTTAGAGCGTAAAGTAAGTATCGTTTTTGGTGATGATTCTTTAGATAATGAACTGGATAACAATGTTGCCATTACCGATGAAAATCCAGGCAGTAGCGATGATAAAATCATAGACCGGCAACGTACCCGTGAAAATAACAGTTCTTTTGCATTGCGTTGGTCAGATTTTTCTAAGCGCCTCCCTTTCGAAACTGATTTGGATTTGGGACTTCGTTCAGGGGATGATATTTATCTCCGCTTAAAAGCATCCAGGGATTGGAAACTGGAAAATGATTTCAGTTTTCATGCTGAACAGATTTATCGCTATGGCATTGATAGTAAAAATTATTTAAGAACCAACTTTGAGCTCACTCATGCCCATCCTGATAAAGCTATTCTTTCTAACCAGCTCAATCTCACTTATGCAGATGAGCAAGATGATGACTTAACCTGGGATAATAACCTGTTTAGACAGCATCAGTTTTTCCATGCAAATACCTTTAGTTATGGTATTTATACCGGTGGTTTTTTAAACAATAATGACTTACGTTTAAATAGCTGGGGTCCCTTCGTTTCTTGGCGCCAACCATTATGGCGTGAATGGTTTTATGTCCAAGGCAATTTAAATTATTTTAATAATCATCGGGATGATCGTAGTCATTTCATTGGTGCATCAGTGCGTTTGGAAGCACTGTTTTAATCGTGCATAACTGCTACTTGCCCACAGCTATAATATTCAATAAAAAAACCTCCCGAAGGAGGTTTTTTGTTTCATGAGGAAAGGACTTATTTCAACAACAAACTGTTAATACGTTTTACATATTCAGCCGGGTCATCAGGCAAACCACCTTCAGCAATCACTGCCTGATCGAAGATCACATTGGCCAGATCATCAAACTGACTCGAGCCCTCGAGTTTTTTTACCAAAGGATGTTCTGGGTTAATTTCCAGAATCGGTTTACTTTCTGGTACAGCCTGACCCGCTTGTTTCAACATACGAATCAATTGTGGAGAAAGCTCACCTTCACCCGTCACCAAACATGCAGGAGAATCGACCAAACGTGTGGTTACACGCACTTCTTTGGTTTTGGCTTTCAGTGAATCCGATAGTTTTTCAACCACTGGTTTAAATTGTTCAGCGGCAGTTTCAAGTGCTTTCTTCTCCTCTGCATCTTGCAGGTCACCTAAATCCACTGCACCTTTAGCCACGTTTTGCATAGCTGTACCATCAAACTCATTGACGAATTCCATCGCCCATTCATCCACACGGTCCGCCATCAATAGCACTTCAATGCCTTTTTTCTTGAACAGTTCCAGTTGTGGTGAGTTTTTCGCAGCACTTAGACTATCGGCAGTCACGTAATAAATAGCTTTTTGCCCTTCTTTCATTCGTGCTTTGTAATCTGCCAATGAAGTTGCAATCTCATCATTGGTCGAGGTAGAGAAACGTAATAATTTTAAAATACGTTCACGGTTGCCAAAGTCTTCGCCCAAACCTTCTTTAATCACTGAACCAAATTCAGCATAGAACTGTTTGAATTTCTCTTGGTCTTTTTCATCTTCCGACTTCGCCAAGCTATCCAGCATGGTTAAAATACGGCGGGTATTACCTTCGCGAATGGTTTTAACATCACGACTTTCCTGTAGCAGTTCACGGCTGACATTGAGTGGAAGATCAGCACTATCGACAACACCCTGTACAAAACGCAAATAATTTGGAATCAGGTTATCCGCTTCATCCAGAATGAACACACGTTTTACATACAGCTTGATGCCCGCTTTCGCTTCACGAGTAAAGATATTGTGAGGAGCTTTGCTTGGTACATAGAGTAATTGGGTATATTCGGTACTACCTTCAACACGATTGTGTGCCCAAGCCAATGGTGCTTCAAAGTCATGGCTTAAGTTCTTATAAAACTCAATGTATTGCTCGTCAGTGATCTCATTTTTATTTCGGGTCCAAAGTGCACTTGCTGAGTTAATCGCTTCCCATTCATCCGTTTTGACCATCTGACCTGCTTTAGGTTCTTCACCTTCAGCCGCTTCTTCTTGCTGCCAAACTTCTTTTTGCATTTCAATCGGCAAGCTAATGTGGTCAGAATATTTATTGATGATTTGCTTAACTTTATAAGACTCTAAATACTCAAGTGCATTATCACGTAAATGCAAAATGATATCTGTTCCACGTGAAGCCTTGGTGATTTGTTCAACTTCAAAATCACCTGTGCCTTCACTGATCCAGCGTACGCCATCAGTAACATCTGCAGCTGCATGACGGGATTCAACAGTAATTTTTTCGGCAACAATAAAGCCTGAATAGAAACCGACACCAAACTGGCCAATCAATTGTGCATCGGCTTTCTGATCACCTGACAGTCTAGACATAAAATCTTTGGTGCCAGACTTAGCAATGGTACCTAAATTATCAATCGCTTCTTGTTGAGTTAAACCAATCCCGTTGTCTGAAATGGTGATGGTTTTATTGTCTTTATCTAGAGTGACACGAACATGCAGTTCAGGATCATTTTCATAATATTCTGGATGATTGATTCCTTCAAAACGTAACTTGTCACATGCATCAGATGCATTCGAAATTAGTTCGCGTAAGAAAATTTCCGGATTTGAATAAAGTGAATGCGTCACCAAATGTAAAAGTTGGGCTACTTCTGCTTGGAAACTATGTTTTTGTGTACTTTGTTCGCTCATCAGTCACTCCTTAAATTCATTAAACACTTTTTATTGAATGCTTAATGAATGGAGTGACTTGAGAAATTTTCAATAGTAAGGAATAAATTTTTCTTAAAAAGGACCTTGTTTATAAACACGATCCATATACAGATCCAGTTTTTGTTGGCGCATTTTATATACTTCTGTTAAACAACGGCTCGAGTTACCACATTGATCACGTAATTGTAGCCACTTTACCTGTTCATCCTGAATCACGCCACGAGTCCCCATAGGAACCAGACGCTTAATAATATTATAAGTGGTTGCCATTTTCACATCGGCATCATTTACAGCACGATGCTCACAAATCGCATGTTCTGTTTGTGTACGGGCATTATCACAATTGAAACTAGCAGCAAAAACAGACCCACTAAATAGGCTAAAAAAGACCACACTGTATAAATTGAATAATTTCATGATTTGTTTTCTCTTTTAGCTTATTGTGTATAACCAACTTAAACAAAATCTTGATCATCAAGTAGTATCAAAGTGCTCAATCTATGTGATTTATTGTAAGTTTTTCATTAAAAAACCCCATCTATAAAGATGAGGTTTTGTGGCGCTTATTTTTATTTTAGTCTTAGAATTTGTAGCTATAACCAAGCGTATAAACCCAAGGGTTTACTTCAAGCTCGCCAATTTTTGCACCATCTAATGTTAAATCAGTTTTTACATCAGCATAGCGCACATCTGCATAAACACCCCAGTTTTTCGCATCAGCTGGTTGGAAGTTAAAACCAACTTGCCCTGCTACACCATAGGCTACATCAGCATCCAGCTTACCTAAGCCAGCCGCATCATTTTTTAATTTTTCATCCCAAGGCACCACAACTGTCGCGCCCACACCTACGTACGGAGTAAAACGAGTTGAGTTCTTAAAGTTATACTTTGCGGTGATTGTAGGAGGTAAATGCTT
Organism: Acinetobacter sp. ANC 5414; assembly: GCF_013004295.1. Taxonomy (NCBI): domain Bacteria; kingdom Pseudomonadati; phylum Pseudomonadota; class Gammaproteobacteria; order Moraxellales; family Moraxellaceae; genus Acinetobacter; species Acinetobacter sp. ANC 5414. The sequence continues at coordinate 18,244 of NZ_JABERM010000033.1, read as the reverse complement.
AAAAGAAGCGGCTTCTGAAAATGGACCAATGTCCACATCATGTTTGAATGGCGCTGCCAATAGTAATTCAACAGAAAGAGGTGAATTATCAAAAATATATTCAATCGAAGGTGTGAAATTGACTTCATTGCTCACAACTGCTTTTTGATAACCTAAACCTTTAGATGTAAGGTCTAGTGTACCGTTATCATCATTTTGTGGAGCTAATGCTGAAGCACCTACTTTAACCTGCCACTGACCCGCCATTGCAGAAGCAGACATCCCCAATAATGTAATAAGAGCAACTTGTTTTAACATTTTAAATACCCCTTGGAAGAATAATAACAACAATTTTCAAACATTAATTAATAATAAACATGAGACAAATTAATATGCAATAGTGATTAATTAATAATAATTATATTTATTTTTAAGCAATTGATAATATTAATTATTTATTTTAAATAGACTAACTTGGTTGGTTTTAAATACCAACCAAGTTAATCAAGTTTATTATTATATTCCGAGTATATTAATCGGGTTTATTATATTAAGTATTTAAAAGGTTTATTTTAAATACATCTATTAATATTATACATAAAATATAATCAAACTAAATTTAAATATTAGTTTAGATTAAAGAACCATTGCAGCAATCCATCCAAATACCAATAAAGGAATATTAAAATGGATAAATGTAGGAACCACACTGTCTCTCATATGGTCATGCTGCCCATCCATATTTAAACCTGAGGTTGGTCCTAAAGTTGAATCAGAGGCTGGAGAACCCGCATCACCCAAAGCTGCGGCGGTACCAATAATTGCAATGGTTGCAGCGGGACTAAAGCCAAACTGGATACATAAAGGCACATAGATAATGGCTAAAATCGGCACCGTAGAGAACGATGAACCAATCCCTAAGGTAATCAGCAAACCGACCAGCAACATTAAAAATGCAGCCAGGCCTTTACTGTTACCGATCCACTCAACAGATGCATTGACCAAAGCAGGAACTTGATTGGTGGCCTCAATGACAGATGCAAAACCTTGTGCAGCAATCATAATAAAACCGACCAATGCCATCATTCGCATACCGGTAATAATCACATCATCCGCTTCTTTCCACTTAAAAATACCCGCGCAGCTTAAAATCGCGACACCCACCAAACCGGCAAGAATCATCGAATCTGAATAAAGCTGTACAGCCAAGGTCGCAATGACTGCAAAAGCGGCCATTATCAAGGTGAATTTTGCAATTTGTGGCTTAGCATTCGCATCGGTAACAACCTCACCGGAAATACTATGATGACTTGCCTCAAGCTGAATTTCTTTATAAATTCGTGGTTTACGATAGCTATAAAAGACCGCAATCAATAGTCCCACGAACATGCCAAAAACGGGAATAGCCATTGCAGATGGTATTTGATCGTAGCTAATTTCAAAACCGTAAGGCTTACCAAAAGTATTGATGTTTTGACCTAAAATATCATTCAGGAAAATGGCACCAAATCCGACCGGAACCAGCATATAGGTGGCGCATAAACCAAAAGTTAATAAACAGGCCACAGCGCGGCGGTCTAAATTTAAATGGTTAAAGACACTTAACAAAGGTGGAATCAAAACCGGGATAAAAGCAATATGAACAGGAATCAGGTTTTGCGAAGACACCGCAGCAGCGACAATCGTAAAGAAAATTAGATATTTAACTTTATTTTGCGATTGAACATTGGCATCCCCTTTTAAGGTGGAAATCAGTTTATAAGCCAATAAATCCGGCAAACCCGACCGTGCTAAAGCAAGTGCAAATGCACCTAAAATACCATAAGCTAAGGCAATCTTAGCCCCGCCACCTAGGCCATTATTAAATGCATCTAAAGTTCCTTGTAGACCTAGACCGGCCAATAAACCACCGGCAACAGCACCGATCACCAATGCAAATACTACAGGCACACGAGCTAATGAGAGTCCGAACATGACTCCGATAGCGGCAAGAATTGCGAACATAATCAATTGAGAGGAAGATGAAAAGCCGATATTTTAGCAGATCCAACTCATTGAAACTGTAAATTGATGGCTTTTATCCACCATCAACTTTTTCATTTAAATTCATGTAATTAAATACAAGTAAATGGATTTAAATCTGTTCCAAAGCAAAGCTACGGATATAATCTGCGACCAATTGAGGTTGGCTTAATAGTGCCCAATGATTGGCATCGACATCTACACGCTGAAAATTTTCAGCCCATTTTGGTATTTCATCAATCAGTTCAGGACTGACAAAATTGTCGCGTTTCAACACAATTGCTTGAACCGGACAAACTGCAAAACGCTGACGTGGCCGAGTTAAGCGTGGCAGAAAATTGGCACGATACAGCCCGATTCCATGTTTCCCATCTGATGTAATATGGGGATTTAAAGGCAAGTTTTTTTTGTGCTCTAACTTTTCAAGCACTTTGCCCCATTTTTCAGGACTGAAAAAATTCCATACCGTAGGTGCCAGTAAAGGCAGTTGAAATACTGCGATATACCAAGACTTGGTCAGTTGCTGAAAGAACTTGCCCTTGTCTTGTTTAAACTGATTACGCATCCAAAATGCAGCATGGTCTAAACACGGTCCTGAAATCGTACTATAAGATAAAATTCGTGCTTTAAATTTAGCTTCGGTGACCGACTCCCAAGACTGAATAGAACCCCAATCATGCGCTGCCAAATGGAAAGGCCAATCTTTTAATACAGCATTGACTACACTTTCTAAATCTAACGATAACTGTTCTAAGCGATAGTCACGAATACGTGCTGGAATGGAGGACTGCCCTGCTCCGCGTACATCATAAGTGACAATATAAAAATCTTGAATGAGCTCCTGAATAATTGGCTCCCATACGTCCTGATTATCAGGGTAACCATGCACCAAGACTAAAGCCGGTTTTTCCTCATTCCCCCATGTTTTCACATAGAGATGCTGTTGATCTCGGGTCGTTACCCATTGGGTTTTCTGCATAAGCCTTTCTCATTTTTTTATTGACTATTTATCTTGATGATTGGGCAACCTGATCAATGTCCCAATTTTAATTCTGCTCTAGTATGGTCTGGGTAGCCATAAAAAAAATTGACCTCTATGAGCCTTTTAAAAAAACTACAGACAATACCTGCAATCTCTAAATTTATGATCAATCGCTACGCACCTTACCATGGTGCCGGTATTGAGATCGAAAAAATGGATTTGGCAAATTATCACATTCGCGTAAAAATGCCTTTAACGCGTAAAAATCAAAATGTGGTTGGGGTGCATTTTGGAGGAAGCTTGTACTCCATGGTCGATCCGTTTTTTATGCTTTTACTGCTTCATCATCTCGGATCAAAATATATCGTCTGGGATAAATCGGCTCACATTAATTTTCTCTCACCAGGACGCAACACCGTCTATGCTGATATTCGCCTAGATGCCGTGGAAATAGCCCATATTAAAGAGCTTACTGATAATTACGTGCCTGTTTATCGCAAATATACAGTCAATATTTTTGATGATGCAGGCATCCGCATTGCAGAAATTGAAAAAACAGTCTATATCCGTAGAAAAAACCCTAAACCTGCCACTCGACAATAAAAAAGCGCTTGTTGATCAAGCGCTTTTACTTCAATTAAGACGTTGAATTAACGTTTTTTCTGTTCGATGGCAGCTCCGGCACCACCACCAATTGCACCACCAATCGCAGCACCGGCATTACCACCAATCACGCTCTTACCCACTGCAGAACCAATGGCACCACCTACACCACTATACACTGCATTACGGTTAGAACCATCTTGGGTTTTACTACCGACCGCTGCGCCTGCACCACCACCGACTGCTGCACCAACGCCACCGCCGACTTGATTACCTACACCGCCACCGATTGCACCACCCAGTGCTGCTGCGCCAACTCTCTGCTCATTGGGAGACATGGTGTCACAACCTGCTAACATAAAAGTGGACATGGTCACAACCGCCATTAGGCTCATTAACTTTTTCATGGAATTTCCCCTGGTTCTCACTCTTCTTAGCTTAGCCTAATTTGTGGAGAGTAATAAAAGGGAAATGTTACCCATTACAGCTAAAATGCAGCATTTTGTAAAAGTCATGAAACATTTCACAGTTTTTCTAACTTAGATTTATTCATCTTCACTCAGCACCACAATATCGCGTGTGGTTACGCCATTTTCAGTGAAAACTGCATGTGACGTTTTAGTGTTACTGTCCAGATTTTTTTCTTGATCCAGCTTTAAGGTTCGATGAATAGGCTCTTGTCCTTGTTTGAACTCGACACCTTCAGCATCAATTTTCTTGGTTTGTGATAGAATTTTTCCGTCTTGTTTTATCGTAGTATTCAATTCAATTTTTGATGTTGGAATAATGACACCACCTTTTTGAATCACGGGAATAGAAAGCTGCTTTTCAGAAAATTGCGTTTGCTTATCTTCTAGATGCACTTCACGCGCAACAATATCCTTCCCCTTATTGGTCACTTCAAAAATTGTGGCATCGACACTACGCTTCGGTTCTTGTCCTGCAACTCGACGAATCACTTCAGTCTTTAAGATCGGAACGATGGCTTTATCTTCTACCACAATACTATTTGGCATGGGTGCAGCAATGGCTGCAACTGAAGCAGATAAAAGTGAAAGTGCTAAAAAGTGCTGTGTCAGTTTCATAAGTTTGCCCCGTTATGTTTTTAAGCGTGTCTAAATAAAATGAAAGTTTTTATGTGTTCTGTTTTTAATATAGAAAATTATAGGACTTGAGGAAAGCGTTAATTTTCATTTATTTGAGATAAAAAAAGACGCCCGAAGGCGCCTTTTTTCAGTCATTTAATTAAGAATTAAAATTCTTGGTTAAACGCTTGGCTTAAAGCTTGATCTACATCAGAGAAGTCATTTACAAGTTCGTGTTCAGCAGCTTCTGCTTCTTGACGACGACGTTCTAAATGATAAGCAAGACCAGTACCTGCAGGAATCAAACGACCCACAACTACATTTTCTTTCAGACCACGTAAATCATCTTCTTTACCTGTTACAGCAGCTTCAGTTAACACACGAGTTGTTTCCTGGAACGATGCAGCAGAAATGAACGAGTCAGTAGAAAGCGATGCTTTAGTAATACCCATCAATTGACGTTCATACTTCGCAGGGAACTTGTTCTGAGCAAGTACAGCTTGGTTTTCAGCAACCATGCGGATGTAATCCACTTGTTCGCCTTTAATGAAGCTGGTATCACCACCATCAGTGATTTCAACTTTACGCAACATTTGACGAACGATAACTTCGATGTGCTTGTCGTTGATTTTTACACCTTGCAGACGGTAAACGTCCTGAACTTCGTTCACGATGTAGTTGGTCAACGCCACTTCACCTTTCAGACGTAAGATGTCATGCGGGTTTTGTGGACCGTCAGAAACTGTTTCACCACGGTTTACATGTTCGCCTTCGTACACGTTAATGGTACGCCATTTCGGAATCAACTCTTCATAAATTTCAGAGCCGTCGTCTGGAGTAATCACTAAACGATTTTTACCTTTGGTCTCTTTACCGAAGCTTACAACACCTGAAATTTCAGCCAGGATTGCATGCTCTTTCGGTTTACGTGCTTCAAACAAGTCAGCTACACGTGGAAGACCACCGGTAATATCACGAGTACGTGAAGTTTCTTGTGGTACACGACCAATAACGTCACCCACACCGATTGTTTCGCCATCACGGACAGAAAGAATCGTGTTTTGTGGCAAGAAGTAGAACTGTTCACCACCATCCACTGTGTCTAGCACAACAGCAGGACGTAGATCTTTACCTGACGCAGGACGTGAAGTAACTGGCAAGATTTCGATTGTCGTCATACCTGTTGCATCATCAGTTTTCGATGTAACAGTTACGCCATCAGCGATTTGGCTGAAACGTACTTTACCTGCAACTTCTGTAACAAGTGGATGCGTATGCGGATCCCAAGTTGCAACAATACCGCCAGCTGCTACAGCTTCACCATCTTTCAGTACGATAGACGCACCGTATGGGATTTTGTAACGTTCGCGTTCACGACCTAAGTCATCCGCAATACCGATTTCACCTGAACGAGAAGTCGATACCAAGTGACCTTTGGCGTGTTGTACAGTTTTCACGTTATGGAAACGTACAGTACCTTTGTTACGCACTTGAACACTGTTTGCAGCAGAAGTTCGGCTTGCAGCACCACCCACGTGGAACGTACGCATGGTTAACTGGGTACCAGGTTCACCAATTGATTGTGCAGCCATAACACCTACAGACTCACCAGGATTTACCTGATGACCACGTGCAAGATCACGACCATAACATTTCGCACATACACCGAAAGTAGATTCACAAGAAACCACTGAGCGTACTTTAACTTCGTCGACACCCGCTTCTTCAATGAAAGCAGCAAGTTTTTCGTCAATAAGCGTATTACGTGGAAGAATGACTTCGTCAGAACCAGCACGTTTCACATCTTCAGCAACAACACGACCCAATACTCGAGCACCCAGGTTCTCGATGACATCACCACCCTGAATGAATGGAGTCATTACAAGACCGCTTAAAGTACCGCAATCAGGTTCAGTAATAACCAAATCCTGCGCTACGTCTACCAGACGACGAGTCAAGTAACCAGAGTTCGCTGTTTTAAGTGCTGTATCGGCCAAACCTTTACGCGCACCGTGTGTTGAAATGAAGTACTGAAGTACTGTCAAACCTTCACGGAAGTTTGCTTTAATCGGGGTTTCAATGATCGAACCATCCGGTTTCGCCATCAAACCACGCATACCTGCAAGCTGACGAATCTGAGCTGCCGAACCACGGGCACCAGAGTCAGACATCATGTAGATACTGTTGAATGATTTCTGCTTCTCGTCTTCACCCTGTTTGTTTTTAACAGTAGTGAAAGACAAGTTGTCCATCATCGCTTTCGCGACTTGGTCATTGGTACGCGCCCAAATATCGACTACTTTGTTATAACGTTCACCAGCAGTTACGAAACCTTGCTCGAACTGTTGTTCAATTTCACGAACTTCAGTTTCTGCTTTCTCAATAATTGAGTATTTCGCAGGCGGGATCAACATGTCTTCCATACCCACCGACACACCAGAGCGAGTCGCTTGACGGAAGCCCAAGTACATCAATTGGTCAGCAAAGATAACCGTATCTTTCAGACCCAATTTACGGTAGCAAGAGTTGATTAACTTCGAGATGTTCTTTTTGGTCATCTCAAGGTTAATTTGCTGGAAGTCCATACCTTCAGGAACAACTTCCCAAAGTAGGCAACGACCAGGCGTTGTATCAACAATAATGGTTTGCTGTTCGCGATTACCATCTTCATCGATCACAGTTTGGTATACACGTGCTTTCACGCGAGCATGTAGATCAACTTGACCGGTAGCCAATGCACGGTTTACTTCATCGGTATCCGCAAACACCATGCCTTCACCTTTGGCATTGATTGCATCACGCGTGATGTAATACAAGCCCAAGACAACGTCCTGAGACGGTACGATGATTGGTTCACCGTTCGCTGGAGACAAGATGTTGTTAGTCGACATCATTAACGCACGAGCTTCTAACTGAGCTTCGAGTGTTAATGGAACGTGTACCGCCATTTGGTCACCGTCGAAGTCGGCGTTGAACGCAGCACATACGAGTGGGTGAAGACGGATCGCTTTACCTTCAATCAGGGTCGGTTCAAATGCTTGAAGACCCAAACGGTGAAGTGTTGGCGCACGGTTCAACATCACTGGATGTTGACGAATGACATGAGCAAGAACGTCCCAAACTTCTGGAGTTTCGCGTTCAACCATTTTCTTCGCAGCTTTAATGGTTGTCGCTTGACCAGACGCTTGTAGTTTCGCAAAGATAAATGGTTTGAATAATTCAAGTGCCATTTTCTTAGGAAGACCACATTGGTGCAAACGTAAAGTCGGACCTACTGTAATAACCGAACGACCTGAATAGTCGACACGTTTACCCAACAAGTTTTGACGGAAACGACCTTGTTTACCTTTGATCATATCTGCCAAAGATTTAAGAGGACGTTTGTTTGAACCCGTGATTGCGCGACCACGACGACCGTTATCAAGCAATGCATCAACAGACTCTTGCAACATACGTTTTTCGTTACGCACGATGATGTCTGGAGCTGAAAGGTCAAGAAGACGTTTCAAACGGTTGTTACGGTTGATCACACGACGGTAAAGATCGTTCAAGTCAGAAGTCGCGAAACGACCACCTTCAAGAGGAACTAAAGGACGAAGATCTGGTGGAAGTACTGGAAGTACAGTCAACACCATCCATTCAGGCTTGTTGTTCGAATCGTTGAACGCTTCCATCAACTTCAAACGTTTAGACGCTTTTTTAAGCTTCGTTTCTGAAGTTGTTTGTGGAATTTCTTCACGAAGACGCGCAATTTCAGCTTCAAGATCGATGTCTTTCAACAAATCCTGAATCGCTTCTGCACCCATTTTCGCGCTGAATTCATCACCGTGTTCTTCTAACGCTGTGAAGTATTCTTCATCGTTAAGAAGCTGGTATTTCTCCATTGGAGTCATACCCGGATCTGTTACAACATAAGATTCGAAATACAATACACGTTCGATATCACGTAAAGTCATGTCTAAAAGAAGACCGATACGGGATGGTAATGATTTCAAGAACCAGATGTGCGCAACCGGTGAAGCAAGGTCAATATGACCCATACGTTCACGACGTACTTTCGCAGTTGTTACTTCAACGCCACATTTTTCACAAATGACGCCTTTGTATTTCATACGCTTGTATTTACCACACAAGCATTCGTAATCTTTTACTGGACCAAAAATTTTGGCACAGAATAAACCATCACGTTCTGGTTTGAACGTACGATAGTTAATGGTTTCTGGCTTTTTAACTTCACCGTGAGACCATGACTTAATCATTTCTGGTGACGCAAGACCAATACGGATGCGATCAAACTCTACTGGAGCATGACCGTCTGAATCCGTCTTTTTGCGCATGATATCGAGCAAGTCTTTCAATTTTTTTCTCCGTGTGTCGGGAAGATTTTCACTTTCTCGACTGGGTCACAAATATTGTTTTTTAACTGAGAAATCCCCCTTGCCCCTCTTTAAATCAAGAGGTGAGAAGCACTGCTTCGCAAGGGAGATTCAATGGCTAATTAGTCACCATTTTTCAGTTCAATGTTGATACCTAAAGAACGGATCTCTTTGGTCAATACGTTGAACGATTCAGGCATGCCCGGATCCATATAATGGTTACCATCTACAATGTTTTTGTAGATACGGGTACGACCTTCAACGTCATCCGACTTCACTGTAAGCATTTCTTGCAGTGTATAAGCCGCGCCGTATGCTTCTAGTGCCCAGACCTCCATCTCACCGAAACGCTGACCACCGAATTGAGCTTTACCGCCCAATGGCTGTTGCGTAACAAGCGAGTAAGAACCAGTAGAACGCGCATGCATCTTGTCATCAACCAAGTGATTCAGTTTCAACATGTACATGTAACCTACAGTTACAGGACGGTCAAAACGTTCACCGGTACGTCCGTCAAACAATACGGTTTGACCTGTACGTGGAATGTCTGCAAGCTCTAACAACTCTTTGATTTGGCTTTCATCAGCACCATCAAATACTGGCGTTGCTAAAGGAATACCTTTACGCAAGTTTTTAGAAAGTGCCAAGATTTCATCATCAGTCAGGCTATCAAGATCTTCTTGCTCGCCACCAACTTTGTTATAAATCTTGTCTAAGAAAATACGCAGTTCAGCAATAGTACGCTGTTCTTGCAACATCTTGTCGATTTTATCGCCAAGACCTTTTGCAGCCATACCCAAGTGAGTTTCAAGAATCTGACCCACGTTCATACGTGAAGGTACACCCAGTGGGTTCAACACGATATCAACAGGTACACCGTTGGCATCATGCGGCATGTCTTCTACTGGCAAGATGTTAGAAACAACACCCTTGTTACCATGACGACCCGCCATTTTGTCACCCGGTTGGATGCGACGTTTAACAGCCAGGTAAACTTTAACAACTTTCAATACGCCAGTTGTCAGTTCATCACCTGTAGAAAGTTTGCGTTTTTTCTCTGCAAATTTCTCGTCAATCTCGATGCTCTTCTCTTTCAAGAAGACTTGAATTTGAGTGAGGCGTTCAGCAATGCCTTCATCAACAGGTTGAATTTCAAGTAGATCAACAAGCTCTAAACCAAATAACAGATCTTCTGAAAGTTTGTCACCACGTTTAGTGGTACCACCACCATTCGATTCTTGACCTTTCAACAAGCGAATAATACGTTCGCGTGCTGCTTCTTCGAAGATTTTAAACTCTTCTTTCAAGTCTTTACGGTAAGCATCCAATTGCGCTTTTTCAATTGCTTGAGCACGTTCGTCTTTTTCAAGACCGTCACGTGTAAACACTTGAACGTCAATCACTGTACCTTTAACGCCTGAAGACACGCGTAAAGATGAGTCTTTAACATCAGCTGCTTTTTCACCGAAGATTGCGCGAAGCAATTTTTCTTCCGGTGTTAACTGGGTTTCGCCTTTTGGTGTAACTTTACCAACAAGGATGTCACCGGCAGTCACTTCAGCACCGATATAAACGATACCTGATTCATCCAGTTTAGACAGTGCAGCTTCACCCACGTTAGGAATATCGGCAGTAATTTCTTCTGCACCTAACTTGGTATCACGAGCAACACATGACAATTCTTGAATATGAATCGAAGTCAAACGGTCTTCTTGAAGAACACGTTCAGATAACAAGATCGAGTCTTCGTAGTTGTAACCGTTCCACGTCATGAACGCTACGCGCATGTTTTGACCAAGCGCCAATTCACCACCGTCAGTCGATGGACCATCAGCCAATACGTCGCCACGACCCACTTTATCACCAATGTTCACAAGAACTTTTTGGTTAATACAAGTGTTTTGGTTCGAACGTGTATATTTGATCAGGTTGTAGATATCTACACCTGCTTCACCAGCGATCATTTCTTCTTCGTTTACACGAATAACCACACGCGACGCATCAACAAACTCGATACGACCGCCACGTTTAGCAAGAACACATACACCAGAGTCATGCGCTACGTTGGCTTCCATACCGGTACCGACAAGTGGCTTGTCAGCAATCAGCGTAGGAACAGCCTGACGTTGCATGTTTGAACCCATCAACGCACGGTTGGCGTCATCGTGTTCAAGGAATGGAATAAGTGATGCCGCAACAGATACAACCTGCTGAGCAGATACATCCATATGCGTTACTTTTTCAGGAGGCATACGCACGAAGTCACCTTGGTGACGTACAGATACGAATTCTTCTGTCAAGTTACCGTCTTTATCTACACCAGAATCGGCCTGTGCAATCACAGTACCTACTTCTTCAATCGCAGATAAATACTCAACATCATCTGTTACACGACCATCAACAACTTTGCGGTATGGTGTTTCCAAGAAACCAAAGTTATTACATTTTGCATAAACAGAAAGTGAGTTGATCAAACCAATGTTTGGTCCCTCAGGAGTCTCAATTGGACATACACGACCGTAGTGAGTTTGATGTACGTCACGTACTTCAAAGCCTGCACGTTCACGCGTCAAACCGCCGGGTCCAAGTGCTGATACACGACGTTTGTGTGTAATTTCAGACAATGGGTTATTTTGGTCCATGAACTGAGACAACTGGCTTGAACCAAAGAATTCTTTGATTGCAGCAGCAACTGGTTTCGCATTGATTAAATCTTGCGGAGACAAGTTATCTGTTTCAGCTTGGCTTAAACGTTCTTTAACAGCACGTTCTACACGAACCAAACCAACACGGAATTGGTTTTCTGTCATTTCACCTACTGAACGTACGCGACGGTTACCCAAGTGATCGATATCGTCGACTTCACCTTTACCGTTACGAATTTCAACAAGTGTTTTTAATACATCTGTAATATCTTCGTTTGAAAGAATACCTTCAACTTCACGAGACTTCTGATCAGTACCCACTTCGTAAGGACGACCCAAACGACGGTTGAACTTCATACGACCGACTGGAGACAAGTCATAACGTTCAGAAGAGAAGAACAAGTTATTGAATAAGTTTTCAGCAGCTTCTTTTGTTGGTGGCTCACCTGGACGCATTACTTTGTAGATTTCTACAAGTGCTTCTTCACGACCAGAAGTCGTATCCGCACGTAAAGAGTCCGCAACAAAAGAACCACGATCGATATCGTTGGTGAATAGAATATTGAACTGCTTAACGCCACCTTCTGCAATCTTCACCATGATCTCATGGCTCAATACTGTGTTTGCAGCAATGACATCGCCATCTTTTAATGCGATATCTTCAGCAGTGATGCGTTCGTACAAGTACTCATCAGGAACAGGAAGCTTGGTTAAGCCAGATGCTTCCATTTGACGTACATGACGTGCATTAATACGTTTACCTTGTTCAACAATCACTTTACCATCAGCATCAGCAATGTCGAATTGAGCCATTTCACCGCGCAGGCGTTCAGGCACAAGGTCAATTTGATAACTACCCATGTCAAGATACACAGGTACTTTTTCATAGAACATGTCTAGGACTTGTTCGTTGCTATAACCCAACGCACGTAAAACAACAGTCGCGAGTAATTTACGACGACGGTCAATACGTACAAAGACAAGGTCTTTGGCATCGAATTCAAAGTCTAACCATGAACCACGGTAAGGAATGATACGTGCTGAATAAAGAACTTTACCGCTAGAGTGAGTTTTGCCTTTATCGTGGTCAAAGAATACACCTGGTGAACGATGTAATTGAGACACAATTACACGCTCAGTACCATTGATGACAAAGGTACCATTTTCGGTCATGAGCGGCATTTCGCCCATGTACACTTCTTGTTCACGTACGTCTTTAATTGATTTAGTTTCGCGATCTTTGATGATCAAACGAATTTTTACGCGCATTGGTGCTGCATAAGTCGAACCACGTAAAATACATTCACGCACATCAAACTCAGGCTTACCAAGACTATACTCAACAAATTCTAAAGCAGCATTGCCAGAATAACTTTCAATAGGAAAAACTGAACGAAATGCGGCTTGGAGACCGATATCTTCGCGGTTTTTTGGAGTTTTGCCATCTTGTAGGAATGTTCTGTACGAGTCGACTTGAATCGAAAGCAAGTACGGAGCATCCATGACGCTAGGCAATTTACCAAAATTCTTACGGATCCGTTTCTTTTCGGTATATGAGTATGCCATCTGGAGTCCTCGGAAAGTAAACTAAGCCCGCCTGCAGAACGAGCCTAGAAGGAATTACACAGGCCGATATGGCCACCACTTTTTACAAATGCTGCAATTTTTAGTGGTATTAAAACGCTTAGCAATATTTTCAAATATGATAAATATTGGTAAACATTTGATTTTATTGATTTATTATAATAATTGACGGTTTTTACATCAATCAAACAAAAATCGAGCCGATTATTGTAACGCAAAAAGGCTGATGACCCAAGAGCCATCAGCCAAATTTCGGGATCAATTTAAAAATTGACCCCTGGCTAAATTACTTAACAGTAACTGTAGCACCAGTAGTTTCAAGCTTAGCTTTAAGTTCTTCAGCTTCTTCTTTAGAAACGCCTTCTTTAAGAACTTGTGGAGCGCCTTCAACTAAGTCTTTAGCTTCTTTCAAGCCAAGACCAGTAACTTCACGAACTGCTTTAATTACAGCAACTTTGTTCGCGCCGAAAGAAGTCAATTCAACATTGAATTCTGATTGCTCTTCAGCAGCAGCAGCAGCAGGACCAGCAGCTACAGCTACAGCAGCAGCAGATACGTTGAATTTCTCTTCGAAAGCAGAAATAAGTTCAACAAGTTCAAGAACAGTTTTTTCAGCAACTGCGTTTAGGATTTCTTCGTTTGTTAAAGCCATGAGAGTAACTCCAAATGGGTATTGAATGGTGTGTGAATAGATTTAAGCTTATGCAGCTTCTGACTCGTTTTTCTCTTGAAGTGCTGTAAGTAAGCGACCCAATTTCGAAATAGGAGCTTGAAGAACAGATGCAAGCATAGTAAGCGCTTTTTCTTGGTTCGGAAGATTCGCGATAACGCTAATTTCTTCACCTTGATAAAGTTTGCCATCAAATGCAGCAGCTTTAAGTTCAAATGCTTTGTTAGTTTTCGCAAATTCTTCGAACAAACGAGCAGCAGCGCCCATGTCGTCTTCAGAAGTAGAGAAAGCTAAGATTGTTGGGCCAACAAGGTTGTCGTTCAAGATATTGAATTGAGTATCTTGAAGAGCGCGTTTAGCTAGAGTATTACGTACAACACGTGTAGCAACACCTAGTTTACGAGCTTCAACACGAAGAGCGGTTAATTGCTCAACAGTTAAACCTTGGTAGTCAGCAACAACAGCAGCAAATGCAGTAGAAGCAACTTCAGTTACTTCAGCTACGATCTGTTTTTTGCCTTCGATAAGAAGAGCCATTGTAAAACCTCCTAACGGTGATTTATGTGCTTACGCGAAGCACACTCCCAATTCGTTAATCCATCACTGGACTAACACGCGGAGGATGAACAAATCACACCACCGCGTCTACTCGGACTGGACTTTTAAGAAGTGGGTTCCGAAGCCCCCCTCGCCCGAGGTCTTTGACGCTGATAAACAAATATTTATCAATTCAAAGTTTGCCTAAGTTTGCAAAATACGACGGAGCGTTTCTTGCGTAAAAATCAAAGCGCTGCTTTGATTTTTACTCAGGGCTTTAAAATTCTGTAATAAGTCGAGACTTATTTAGAAACGTTAGCTACATCAACGATCAGACCAGGACCCATAGTTGAGCTCAAAGTGATCTTTTGAATGTATACGCCTTTAGACGTAGCAGGTTTTAAACGTTTCAAGTCAGCAACAAGTGCTTCAACGTTTGAACGAACAGCTTCAGCAGTGAAACCTACTTGACCGATCGCAGCGTGGATAATACCCGCTTTGTCTACGCGGTAACGTGCTTGACCAGCTTTTGCATTTTTAACTGCAGTTGCTACGTCAGGAGTTACAGTACCCACTTTAGGGTTTGGCATTAAGCCACGTGGACCAAGGATCGTACCAAGTTTACCTACAACGCGCATTGCATCTGGAGCAGCAATCACTACGTCAAAGTCAAGGTTACCCGCTTGGATGCTTTCAGCAAGATCGTCAAAACCAACAACGTCTGCGCCTTCAGCTTTAGCTGCTTCAGCAGCAGCGCCTTGAGCGAATACTGCTACACGTACAGTTTTACCAGTACCTGCAGGAAGCGTAGTCGCGCCACGAACAACTTGGTCAGATTTACGAGGATCAACACCTAGGTTTACCGCAACATCCAAAGATTCTTTGAATTTAGGAGCTGGAAGGCTCTCTAGAACTGCAACAGCTTCTTCTAGCGTGTAAACTTTGTGCGCTTCTACAGCAGCTACGATCGCTTTTTGACGTTTAGTTAATTTAGCCATGTCTTAAAGCTCCACTTCCAAGCCCATAGAACGCGCAGAACCAGCAATGGTACGTACACGTGCGTCTAAGTCAGCACCAGTCAAATCTGGTTCTTTAGTAGTCGCAATTTCTTCGATTTGAGCACGAGTCAACTTACCAACTTTAGTTTTGTTAGGTACAGCTGAACCCTTCTGAATACCAGCAGCTTTCTTAAGAAGAACAGCAGCAGGTGGAGTTTTCATGATGAATGTGAACGACTTGTCGTTGTACACAGTAATCACTACAGGAATTGGTAGACCAGCTTCAAGTTTTTGTGTAGCAGCATTGAATTCTTTACAGAATGCCATGATATTAACACCACGTTGACCTAGTGCAGGACCAATCGGTGGAGATGGATTCGCTTTACCAGCTGGAACTTGCAGCTTGATATAGCCGTCAATCTTCTTAGCCATTTCAAATTACCTCTGGGTGCAAACGCCGATGAAGGCTCCCCAATGATTTCAAGTAACGATAACCGTTACAACAACAATGCCCAATCCATAACAAATCGGGCGTTTTCCAACCAACTTAAATTAGTTCGCTTTTTCGACTTGGCGAAATTCGAGCTCAACCTGAGTTGGTCGATTGAATACATTAATCGTCAACGTTAAACGTGACTTCTCGTATTGAACTTCTTCCACCACGCCTTTAAAGTCGGTGAATGGACCATCAATAACAAGTAATTCTTCGCCTGGTTCAAACATCGTCTTAGGACGAGGTGCTTCACCAGTATTGCGTACACGTGCAAGAATTGCATCAGCTTCTTTTTGCGTAATTGGAGCCGGTTTTTCAGCCGTACCACCAATAAAGCCTAATACTTTTGGACATTCTTTAACAATGTGCCAAGTATCGTCATTCATTTCCATTTCAACTAATACATAGCCAGGAAAGAATTTACGCTCTGATTTACGCTTCTTGCCATCCTTCATTTCTACAACTTCTTCAGTCGGAACGAGGACTTCACCAAAGCTATCGGCTACAGCGCTACGCTGGATTCGATCATTAAGCGAGCGTAACACCTGTTTTTCATAACCTGAATAGGCATGAATAATGTACCAACGTTTCATAGCTCTCTTACCCGATAATAAACTTCATTAACCAGCCTAAAATGTAATCAAAACACCATAAAACTATGGAAGCGATTACAACAACCGCAAGAACATGCCAAGATGTGGTCACTGTTTCCTGCTTGGTCGGCCAAGTCACACGACGTAACTCAATTCGCGCATCTTTCAACAAACGAACAAAGCCTTTGCCTTGATGGGTGGCGTATAATAAACCTAAAGCCACTACGATACAAGCCAAAATCACACCAACGCGTACACCAACATTATTCGCAGGTGCCCAATACGCTGGCAAATACTGACCCGCCATGGCCGCACCGACTAATAAAATCAATGCGATAACCCATAGAACTATATCTAAAGGAGAACCAGAATTAACAACTTCAGCAGAATTATTTCTTTGTGGAATTGGCGCTTCGCTTAATGCGTCACGCGATTTATCATTCGACATTTTTGTACTCGTCGTAGGCTTCGCGACTTATTATATGACAATTTAACCAGCATCAAGTTTTTTTTTAAAAAAATGGCAGGCCAGGAGGGACTCGAACCCCCAACATTCGGTTTTGGAGACCGACGCTCTACCAATTGAACTACTGACCTATAATACAAATCGGGAACCAAAGCCCCCGACCTGTAATTTTAACTTATCGTATTATGCAGTTACTTTAGCAACAACACCAGCACCAACTGTACGACCACCTTCACGGATCGCAAAACGTAGACCTGGGTCCATTGCGATTGGGTGGATCAATTCTACTGACATTTCAACGTTGTCACCAGGCATTACCATTTCCACGCCTTCTTGTAATTGGATTGCGCCAGTTACGTCAGTTGTACGGAAATAGAATTGTGGACGGTAACCGTTAAGGAATGGAGTATGACGACCACCCTCTTCTTTAGAAAGTACGTATACTTCTGCGTCGAATTTAGTATGCGGTTTGATGGTACCTGGTTTAGCAAGTACTTGACCACGTTGAACGTCTTCACGTTTAGTACCACGTAGAAGAACACCACAGTTCTCGCCAGCACGACCTTCGTCAAGCAATTTACGGAACATTTCCACGCCAGTTACAGTTGTTTTAACTGTATCTTTAATACCAACGATTTCAACTTCTTCGCCAACTTTAACGATACCCGCTTCAACACGGCCTGTTACTACAGTACCACGACCTGAAATTGAGAATACGTCTTCGATTGGCATCAAGAATGCTTTGTCGATCGCACGTTCTGGTTCAGGAATATAAGAATCAAGCGCAGCAACCAATTCGATTACAGCAGATTCGCCATACTGACCTTGGTCACCATTCAGTGCAGCAAGCGCTGAACCACGGATGATTGGAGTGTCATCACCTGGGAAGTCATAAGTAGAAAGAAGTTCACGAACTTCCATTTCTACTAATTCAAGCAACTCTTCGTCATCAACAAGGTCACATTTGTTCAAGAACACAAGGATGTAAGGTACACCTACTTGGCGAGACAAAAGGATGTGTTCACGAGTCTGTGGCATAGGACCGTCAGTCGCAGCACATACAAGGATCGCGCCGTCCATTTGAGCAGCACCAGTGATCATGTTTTTAACATAATCGGCGTGACCTGGACAGTCTACGTGAGCGTAGTGACGAGTTGGAGAATCGTATTCTACGTGTGAAGTATTAATGGTAATACCACGTGCTTTTTCTT
>NZ_JABERM010000005.1:0-2340 GCF_013004295.1 Acinetobacter sp. ANC 5414 | reverse complement strand
GTAAGCATCCGCTGAATCCCATTGCTATGTTTTAACGAGGTTCAGGTTTCCAACGATGAGGTAGCAAATCCTCAATTTCTGTGACTTTATGGGTGGGTAGTCTTTTTAGGACATCACTTAAATAGGCATACGGATCCAGCCCATTCAGTTTTGCTGACTGGATTAAAGTCATGATATTGGCCGCTCGTTGACCACTACGCAGCGAACCTGCAAATAACCAGTTCTTGCGCCCCAAAGCCCAAGGCCGCATTTGATTCTCGACCCAATTATTGCAAATAGGTAGGTTGCCATCATCCAGATAACGGCTTAAGGCTTCCCAACGTTTTAGGCTGTAATTGATAGCCTTGGCAATTGGAGAACTCGATGGCACCTTCGGATGATGTTGGTTGAGCCATTCATACAGTTGTTGCATCACCGGTTGACTATGCTGTTGTCGGTATTCGCGGCGGTGTTGCGCTGTACCATCCGTCTTTTTCCTGAGTTCTGCTTCTATGGCATACAGTTTCTGAATCAGCACTAATGCCTGTTCAGCGACCTGACTTTTTTTGGTCACATGCAGTTCGTGGAATTTACGACGGGCATGCGCCATGCAGCCCACCTCAATGACCTGACCTGATCTAAAGCGTGCTTTGTAGCCACTGTAATCATCACAGACTAAATGACCTTGCCAATCTTTTAGAAAGGCTTCGGCATGTTCACCTGAACGGCTATCCTGAAAGTCATAAATCACCGCTTGAACTGGATTATATTGGGTTGTTGCATAAGCCCAGACATAACCTTTCTTCGGTTTTTTATCTTTATCATCCATCCGCATGATGGTGACGGGTATTTCATCTGCATGAATCACCGCTTGCTGTAGGATCACCTTTCTTAATGCATCGGTTAGGCGTTCTAACTCTACACCACAGCGACCAATCCAGTCAGATAACGTTGATCTGGACAGATCAACACCTGCGCGTAGAAAGATCTGGCGCTGACGGTACAGCGGTAAATGATCGGCATACTTCGATACCAGTACATGGCTGAGTAATTCAGGACTGGCGATTCCTTTCTCAATCACATATGCCGGCATTGCTTGTTGGGTCAGTGTGTCACATTGATCACACACCCATTTGCCTCGAATATGCTGTTCCTTATAGAACTGTGCCGGTCTGAAATTCAGTTTTTCACTGATATCTTCACCGATACGACGCAAGGTGCAGCCACAAGCACATTGGGTTGATGCAGGTTCATGCTCAATACGGAGGGTTGGCAGATGATCTGGCAGCAGTCGACGTTTAGGTTTGTTGGCTGGGGCTTTCTGCGCAGCTGCATTCGTTTTATCTGCATTCAGTCGTTCCAGTTCCAGATCAACCGCAGCAATATCTTCTTCAACCGCTTCGTCCCATAGGTGGATTTGTTTTGCGGTTAGATGTTCGTTTTTACTGCCGAATTTATGCTGTTTAAATAGCGCAAGTTCATGCTCGTATTTTTGGTTGAGAATAGAAAGATGTTGAACTTGAGCATCTAATTGCTGATTTGATACTTCAAGATGCTGAACTTTGGCATCTAATTGTTGTTTATCGTCTGCGAGTTGTTGATGCTGCAGCGCCAACTGCCGGGTAAATTCCAGCAGTTGTTCATGGGTCAGTTGGCTTAAATCAGGCAGCATTTTCATGACCGCAGTATGGCTGAGATCATAAATATGTGTAAATAAAACGTTTGGAGAATAGCAGAATGGATGAGCTTGGTTTAGAGCATTGTTACCACTTGCTGCAGACCGATTCTTTGCCAAGCTAAACCTTGGATCAGTGCCTGTAACTGCTCCCGACTGATGGCTACTGTTTCACCTTGGTGAACCTGAGCCCAGTGAAATTTGCCCTGTTCCAGCCGTCGGGCACACAGCCAGATGCCCAGTCCATCATGCACCAGTACTTTCATGCGATGGCCACGTTTATTACAGAACAGGTAGGCGCAATGTGGTTTGATATAGCCAAATGCTCTCAGCACCTGAGCCATGGCCGTATCCATACCTGCACGCATATCCATCGGCTGGGTAGAGAGCCAGATTTCATCGATACGGATCATTTGATCAAGCCCTGAAGTAAAGGCAGTAATTCCTTTGCCGATTCCACCGGCCAGTCGATCTCGATCATCTGATCCCTTGCGGAACCTTGTTCCTTATGCAATGGAATCCTGATATGAGCGACAGCATTCTTCTCCGGCACAGGTGGCAGAGGTGCTTCTTGTCTGACTGGAGTCGGGTGAAGAATGACGGGAAGAAAGTCGGTCTGTGGACTGGGTGGGCTTTTTAATGCCGGGACCATTGATCTGGACTGGCGAATCCATTTATGTAGCAGA
>NZ_JABERM010000032.1:0-123089 GCF_013004295.1 Acinetobacter sp. ANC 5414 | reverse complement strand
GTGATGTACTGAAAAGGCTGCCGACACATAAAGTGACCCAAATAGAAGAATTACTGCCACACCGTTGGAAACCTGAACCCCGTTAAAACATAGCAATGGGGTTCAGCGGATGCTTACTTAAAACAATTTACCTGAAAAAGATGTATTATCAAATATTAGCATTTTCACCCCCTAATATTTCCAAACTTGATCATGTTCCCTCAAAATTTGAAATTAACTAGACTTTGTTTCAACCAAACATCAGCAATGATAAGACCACCTTTTCAAATTGTTCAATCTGAATTTATGAAGGATGTATTGGATAAGTATGAGTTCACTCCGTGTTTGCCACGTAAAGAAGAGCTGAAAGACTTGCCCAACTGTAGAGTCAAACTGTTTGAGTGTGACACCGTATTTTCCAATCTGCTGGTCAAAACGAGAAGCAGTTCATCGAGAAATTTGATACAGGCCTGTAGTCACCATTCAGGCCATCCAAAACTATTCATTTAAGCAAAAACTCCGCAAGGAGATTCAAGAAAAGTCCCTGTACCATCTGGACAAAACGGTCAAAGCATAATTTTGAAAAATTCCCCCACAGAATCTCATTTCTCTGCTCATAGCAAAACTTGATGAATAATCTGTATGATCATTTTATATTCATCAATTGCGCTACTCACATCGAAAGTGAGAATACAGTGAAATGTAATTGAAGGCTTTTTTTTTTTTGTTCTCGTATTCAATATAGCCCAACGGATTATCGAACTGATGGACCACATACGGTCTATAAAAATCCGATGGTCCAAATTCTTGAGGCAACAAAAAACCCCATAAACCAAAGGCTTACGAGGTTGAATGTGGTGGGCCCAGACAGACTTGAACTGTCGACCAACGGATTATGAGTCCGCTACTCTATTACACCAAAATCAATAGATTATAAAATATATATTTGAATAACAACATCTTATTGAAAATAAAATTATAACACTTCTATCTTTTAGTTGATAATTGTATCATTTAGATGCTTACTATATGCTTACTAAAAGTGATAATAATGAACCTAACCAAACCTAAAATTGAAAAACTTCCATTTACAGATCCAAGCACCCCAGCGTTCTACTGGGATGATGTAATTTCAGGATTTGGTGTAAAAGTAGGTGCAAGAAGTAAGACTTATATATTTCAAGGACGGGTCGGTCGTAAATCGATTCGCATTAAAATTGCGAATGTTAATGATATGAGGTTAGATGAAGCAAAAGAAAAAGCAAAAAAATATGCTGTACAGTGCAATGAAGGGATCAACCCTCTTCATGAAAAGGCAAAAAAAATTTCAGCAGCCGACCAACATGATTTAGTTATTAAAAAACAAAATATTAGATTTCGTGAAGCATGGGAAGTTTATCTCGCAGAGAATAAACCCAATTGGCGTGAACGCTCTTATAAAGATCATATAGATATGGCTCGAGGAGGACGAGATCCAATTAATAATAAAGATTACAAACCACAGCCTATTTTTGAACTTTTAGATTTAAAACTTTCTGAACTCACAAGGGATGTATTTATTGATTGGATTTTAAAGAACTCAGATCGAAATACATCGCTACTCAAATCATTTCGTTTAACAAGAGCATTTTTAAATTGGTGTGAAGACGACGAGCGTTATTGCGAAATAATACCTAAAGACTCATATAACTCAAAAAGAGTAAAAAAGCTCCTACCTAAGCCTCAAGCAAAAAAAGATTGTCTTCTAAAAGAGCAGCTAGAGTCTTGGTTTAACGAAATGTCTAAAATCAAAAATGAAAAAGTGTCATTTCTTTTCAGTTTTTCTTTAATAACAGGAGCAAGAAAAAATGAAATTTTAGCTTTAAAATGGACGGATATTGATTTCAAATGGAAAACCATTAGGCTAAATGACAAAGTTGAGGATACTGGACGCATTATACCTTTAACAGAATATATTGAGACTAAACTAAAAAAATTACAGCGATCTTCCAACTCTATTTTTGTATTTTCGAGTGATACGTCAGAAAATGGTCAAATAGTGAATCCGTACAAGGACTTTTACAAAGCTCGAGATAATCTACAAATTGATATCACGATACATGGACTGAGAAGATCATTTGAAACACTTTCTGGATGGATTAACCTTCCTAAAGGCATAACCCATCAAATTAGTGGTCATAAGGCTGATTCAATTACCGAAAAGCACTACACGGTTAGACCTATGGATATGCTTCGTATGCATATGCAAGGCTATGAAAATTGGATCCTTGAAGAAGCAAAAGTATTATGTAAATGAAAAATAAAAGAATTATACTATTCTAACTTAGTACTTATATAAAATTCTGGAGATCTTAATGAGCCCATTTGGGATACCAAGCATACAGCGAGGTGAGATACCTTTAATGTTATTTCATTTCAAAACTTTAGAAGGAACTAGAAAGTATTTAGATCTTATCACTCCTGAGTGCAAATACCTTATTACTTTAGAACCATCTGATTGGGATGATTTTGGATATAAAACAATTTTTGAAATACAAATAACAAATAACTTATCGCAGAAAAGTTACAAGTTAGGCTCTATTAAAATAGGCTATGCAAATCAAGGTGAAAATCCCAATCTAACCACTTGGACGATAGACCATGAATTCATAAATGGAAAAACGTTAGAAAAACTTGAACATAATTTTTTTTCAATGGGAATAGATTTTGAATATTATGAAAGAATAAATGAAGTATTTAACTATGATGACAAGACTATCAGCCATTTTTATAACTCCTTAAATGATGTTGCTTACAATAAAAAAATACTAAATTACGCATTAAAATATGATGTCTTTAAAATATCATTTTTAAGGTCAACATCTTATGAAAATATTATTAAACAGTTTTCAAATATTGCCAGAAGAAAAATTATTAGCAATAAAATGGGTATTACTTTAAATATAAATGACGATGAAATAAGTTTTCATTTATCTAGTAATTCTAATTTTAAAAATAATATTAAGGTTCTAATAGGAAGCAATGGTTCAGGTAAATCTGAACTACTTAACAAGATAGTCGAAGATTATATTAATAATAATGTGAAAACCAACGAAATCAACAATATTATTCTTGTATCTTTCAGCCCTTTTGACAAACTTCTAGCCTATAAAAAATATATAGATTCAGATAATAATAAAAAAAGTGTTAGATTAATTGGGTTAAAGAGTGAAAAAAATATTTCTCAAAATACTGACTTAGAATTAGAATTTCTCGAAAGCGTAGGAAATTGCCTTTTTAGCTCTTTTAAAAAAGATTTACTAATTAAATTAATTTACATACTTTCTAGTGATCCTATTTTATCTAATTTTAATTTCAAAGATTTAATTACCAAGTTTGATTCATTAAATATAAATAAAAATGATTTAAAAAGATCTGAAATATTCAAATTATTTGATATTTTAAGCTCTGGCCATAAGATAGTAATATACACATTATTTAAATTAGTCGATCTTGTTGATAGAAATACTTTAGTTCTATATGATGAACCTGAACTATATTTACACCCTCCACTTTTATCAGCGTATCTAAGAGCCTTTTCTGAACTTTTAATTCAAAATAATGCTATGGCAATTATAACAACACATTCACCAGTTGTATTACAGGAAGTCCCTAAAATAGACATAAAAATCATAAGAAGATATCATGATTTACAAGACTATGACGAAGTTAACTTAGAAACTTTTGGCGAAAGAGTTGATATTTTAACAAATGAAGTATTTAATTTAGAGGTTTATAATTCAGGCTATTATAAAATCATATTTGAATTATTCCAAAGCAACAAATATAAATTTAATAGTGTAGATCATGGTTATGAATTTTTCTTAGAATACTTTAAAAACCAATTGGGCTCAGAAGCAAAAAATGTAATTTTATCACTATTGAATACATATTTTGATAATCAAAGGAATTTAAAATAATGAAATATTTTAATGAACCTTGTTTATATAAAATTAATGGCTCAAGTATAGTTGAATTGTCTAAAAATATTGGATTATTTGATTATTGCGTAAATGAAGTTAGTAATTTTCTTTTTCAAGACAGTTTAGCATCTAACAATATTTATAATGAATTAGAAATATTTAGTTATAGATATAGGCTAATGGCAACTGCTGGAACCTTAAATCTAGGTAGAATAAAAAAACTTTTTCCATTTAATAGTTTTTATGAGCTAAATAAATCAGAATTTCTTGCCTTATATAAAGCTAATAGAAGAAAAAAATCAAAAAGTCATCCATTTCAACAAATCATAATAAATTGCAAAGAAAATTACAATCGTTATTGTTATTATTGTGGTGTTGATCATTTCGAAAATATAGATCATTTTTTACCAAAAGGAGACTTAAATTCAGATTTCCAATTATTTTTTCCTCAACTTTCAGTAATGTCTTATAATCTTATACCAAGTTGTGGAACATGTAATAGAACTAAATCATCACATATAGGGAACTATATAACTGAAACATTAATACATCCTTATTTTAGTAAATTCTTGAATGACCCATTCATATACTGTAATGCTCATTTTAACAATGGAGTTGTAAGCTTTTCCTATAGTTATTATTTTCCAGATAAATGGTTAAATCAAAATAAGATTAGAGCGAAGAATCAGATTAATAAATTTGACTTACTTAATAGATACTCAGTTGCTTCCTCTAGTGAATTCAAAAAACATCTAATTAAATATAAAAGAACTTTAGATAAATCAGGAAGTGATACTCTAATAGATCTCATTATAGACGAATACTTATCTGTTCAAACTGCTTTAGGTGTAAACCATTGGGAAACTCTAATGTATTTATCTTTAGCAAGAAACTTTAGCAATTTTGTAGATTACTTAAATACTATTTCTACTCCACAAAGTACTAAATATATAAATCCAGCAGATATTTCGAGAATATAAAATAAAGATTCTACTTACTTTCTCTTAAATTATTAATAATGGTATTTCATAATGTTTAAACCTAATTGGGATATATTTTCATCAAAATTTTCAACAGAAAAAGAATCAACCTTCGAATGGTTTGCGTACTTACTTTTCTGTCGAGAGTTTGATCTACCTAAAGGTTGGTTTGGTTACAAGAATCAGTCGGGTATTGAGAAGAATCCAATTACATGTAATGGTGAGGTTATTGGATTCCAAGCCAAATTTTACTCGACGTCACTTTCAGATCATAAAAAAGATTTTATTGAGATGTTGGAAAGATCAAAAAGAGATTATAAGGATATATCCAAAATTTTGATTTATACCAATCAACTGTGGGGACAGGGTCAGATAGAAGTTGATGGTTCAAAAAAAATGACAATGCCTAAAGCCTTATCTGAGATAACGAAAAAATCTACTGAGCTAGGTATAACTCTAATTTGGAGAGAAGCATCATTTTTTGAATCAGAGTTTGTGACACTTGAACATGATGATTTATCTAGATACTTCTTCACAGAAGAGCAATCTCAAGGTTGGCAACGTTTTAATGATTGGTCAAATACAAAAGCAAGTATAGAAGAACCTTACTTTATTGATAATGATATAAAGGTTATTACTCCACAAAACAGGAATAATAGTGAACTTAATGTTGTAGATGGTATCAAGGCGATTCGAGATAAACTTTTGACTACTGGCACTTCTGTAAGACTAGTAGGTTTATCTGGTGTTGGGAAAACACGTTTTGCACAAGCACTATTCGATGAGCACATTGGTGAAAATAATTTAGATGTTAAAGATGTTTGGTACTGTGATATTGGGGATTCACCAAATCCACTACCTGAACATTTTATTGAAGAATTAAAATTAAAAAATAAGCCCTTTATTCTAATTGTAGATAATTGTGGACAAGATACTCATGCAAATTTAACCAAAAAAATTCAGAGTACTGAAATTTCACTTTTAACAATTGAATATGATGTAAAAGATGATCTACCTGAAAGGACTGATGTCTATAAGCTTCAACCAAACAGTACAGATATCATTCAAAAAGTAATTGAACGACATTATCCTGATGTTAATGATATAAACCGACGCAAAATTGCAGATTTCTCAGGTGGGAATTATCGATTAGCTTTAGCCATCGCTTCAAATATTGAGAAAACTGATAACCTAGCATTACTTACTGATAGTGAATTATTTGAACGACTATTTTGGCAAAAAGGTCGACAAAATGAGGAGCTATTTAAAATTGCGAAAAATTTTGCTCTAGTCTATTCCTTTAATATAGAAGACAGCGGTGAAGAAAATTCTGAACTGGATTTTTTATCTAACTTAGCAAGAGTAGACTCCGATACTGCAATCGAAGCAATTGAGATGCTGAAAAGTAAAGATATAGTTCAACAACGTGGCGTATGGCGAGCAATTCTACCTCATGCACTAGCAAATCATTTGGCTAAAGAGTTAATTTCCACAAGGTTAGTCAATCAACTAGATAAACTAACTAAGTCAATGCCTGAACGTTTACAGAGATCATTCATTAAGCGTCTGAGTTATTTTCATGATCTTCCAAAAGTTAAAGATTTAGTTAATTTATGGTTCACTAATAAAGGCTTCTTTGGAGAAAAAATCCTATCAGGAAATTATGATACTCAAGACATAGTGAAAATAAGACTACTATCGCAAATAGATGAAGATCAACTTCTTAACTTATTTGAAAAAAAGCATTATTTAGATCCAAATTTTTTAACACGTGAAAATCCATCTTTTGTAGAGATTTCTCATTTAATTAGAGCATTAGCCTACCAAGAGCATAACTTTAAGAAAGCATTTAATTTACTTGCTTATTTTGCGAAGGATGAAAATGAGAATGAAAGAAATAATTCTATTATGAATTTATTGACATCTTTATTTAGACTATATACCTCTGAAACTCTAGCCAATTTAGAACAAAAAAAAGAAGTTCTTACTACATTACATGCTAATGAA
This sequence comes from Acinetobacter sp. ANC 5414, assembly GCF_013004295.1. Taxonomy (NCBI): domain Bacteria; kingdom Pseudomonadati; phylum Pseudomonadota; class Gammaproteobacteria; order Moraxellales; family Moraxellaceae; genus Acinetobacter; species Acinetobacter sp. ANC 5414. The sequence continues at coordinate 116,161 of NZ_JABERM010000032.1, read as the reverse complement.
GAAAATTTACCAATTTTATTATCTTGTTTATCAAAAGCCTTAAACTTTCATGAGTACGGCTATCTTATTCTTAGATCTAATGAAGGTGGAAAATCAGCTGACTATGGCTATCAACCAAAAACTTATGGGGAAATTTGGTCATGGGCTGAGTTCTTACTCGAAATATTAGATAAGTTAGATCAGCAAGGTGCTGTACAAGCTCGAAAAATCTTTGTAAATAACCTTAAAGCAATTATATGGAAATGTGGAAAGGTTGATTTCGTAAAAGAATATTTAGAACGTTTTAATGAACGAAGTTATTTTTCAGAGGCGCACACTCAAATTTTAAATATTATTAAATTACATGAAGATGAGTTAAAATTAAATGCTCCTACACTATTATCGGAGTTAGTAAATCTAGAAAGCTCTTTACGACCTAAAAAGAAAAATTTAGAAGAATTAATAAAATCATATATTTTAGTATCTGATTATAATTTATATAAAATTACTAAAAATGATAATGATGAGTATGCAATAAAAATACCAGATTTTGATAGCTATGAAGATATAATACATCATATTAAAAATGAATTAACCGATGTTAAATTACTAATTTCAAACATTGATTTACTGATTAAGGCAAATAAAGGATGGGTACAAAATAATTATCTAATAGAATTAGGGAAAGGAAGTTCAAAAGTTTTTATTGATGTATATCAATGTATTGAATGTTTGAGAAAAATAACCCTTGATAACTCAACACGACCTTCTGAATTTCTATTAGGTCTTTTAATGGGTTTTAAAAATAATTCATTAGATGATTTTTATACTTTAATCGAATTTATGAGGCAGAATGATAGTTTTAAAAATACTATTTGCTTATTATTGATTCAATCATGTCAATATGATGATGATTTCCAATATTTTAGTCAGTTAATCATTAACAAAAAAATTGATGTTTTAAATTTCCCAAATTTATCAGCATTAAAGTATCACAATAAAATTTCTAATGATCAATTTGAAATTTTAATTGATGCATTAATATTTGTAAATGCGATTGATCAAGTTAGATATACACTTCTAGAAGAATGTTTCTTTCAAAAGAAATTACCTATTAAATATGTAGGGATTCTTTTAAGTGAACTTGGGACAATACTCAAAAACAATAACTTGTATAACCATAGTGAAGATGCCTTAAAATATTTATTTACTTTGAATGATGATTACAAAGTTAAAGTTCTTGAAGAAGTCAAAAGCATATTTCATGAGGATAAATTTATTTCTATATCTCGAAACTCAAAAAACTTTAAGTTATTAAAAATTTGTGTAGAAAAGAATACTGATCTATTCCTTCCTCTATTTTTACTAGATCAAGAATTTTTAGATAAATTTTGGTGTAATGATCTAAGAAAAGTTCTTGTTCATGCAAATCAGCAAAGTGTTTTGAATTGGATCGGTCATGATCAAGTTAGATTAGAATTTTGGATAGAAAATTCGAACTTATTTTTAATTAAAGATAATGGTCAAATCATTTGGTTAGATTTAGTTGTGAACTTACTCGACTTAAGCCATTCTGCTAAAAATGCCTTAGATAAGATTATTGAAAAAAATATTTTCACGTTACGTTCAGCTTCTGGAAGTTGGTCAGAGGAAATGAAACGCAGATTACCATCTATTACCGCCTTAAAAGATAAGCTCAAAACATCTCACCCATCTCTCTTACCATTCATTGACTCAAAAGAAGAAGAATGGTTAAAACGTATAGAAGCTCAGTCAGAAAAAGATGATCAAGATAATAAACTAAGAAATGAACGATTTGAGTGGTAATAAAAGTGCTTTCTTCATAAGGAATAATATAGGTAATATATGATTAAATTAAATTTAGATGAAATTCTTACAGTTACTTTTGACTCAAATGTTTGGGAAAATGTGGTCGATCCATCAAAGCGAAAAGGTAATCAAATTTATGAAAAAATTTATGAAGAAATTTTATCCAATAAAATTGAACCATTTTTTTTTGAAGGGTTAGTAACATTAGAATGCATTCCTAAAGCTAAACGTAAAGAATATATAGCAAATTATAGAGCAAGTACTGAATTCAAAATTGAGAATAAAATTTTTACTGATGAAGGAACAGCACCATTTGAATTATCTGACTATTTAAAACTCAACTTACCTTTAGCTTTTGATCTAGGTTTTAAATTCATTCGTATTCCTAGAATTGGCAGCTTTTCAATTAATGAAACATATATGTCCACATTACGTAATGAAAATATTGGGGAACGTCAAAATTACTCTTTTAAATGCGCTCATTTCATCGAAAAGGAACTTGGTGCTGGATATCAATATTTAAAAAACATATTAGATCTTTCAGGTAATGAGCATTTAATTGAAAAAACTCATAGCAATGAAGTTTTAACTGATAAGCAATTTGCTGCAGGAGTTGCAGAATGGGTGGATGGTGATGCATTATCCGCACACTATGGTTATGGCATCAAATATTTTTGTACAAACGATAAAGCAAGAGGTGCTGGTTCAAAGTCGGTTTTTTCTATTGAAAATAGAAAAAAACTGAAGGATAAATTTGGTATTGATATTATTACTCCTACTGAATTGATAGAATTTATTTAAAAGTTTAATCTTAAAAGAAAGGCTACATCCCAAATGGAATGTAGCCTTAAAAGGTTTTTGAGAACATTTCCTTGTTCAATTTTAACGCCTTTTTTGGCTGATCAATTTTTTCATGCTGACTTAAGCCATATTCCACTTCAAATTTCTAAATCGGGGATTTAGCTTTTTCTCACCTAAGATGGAAGAGCGAGACACTAATATTTTTCATGTCCGTGTGAACATTAGCCAGATTAGAAAGAACCTGGCAACTTCATATAAGCAATTTTCTTCAGTGACCAAACTTCAGAATACTTATACCTTATCAATCTCGGTCTAGTTTGAGCGACCAAGCCCAAACGGAGGAATACGACCAAGTATTCCCTTAACCTTCTTCTAACATATTGCCGAACATACTTTCATATGTGCCGACTCAAGCTTTCGCAGTGAGCAATCTGATGAATCAGACTGTTTTAGGATTCGCTTTAAGCTAGCTATCTCACTTAATACAGTTCTTTTTAACGAAGATCTATATCACAACTTCCACAGGTAGAACCTGCTTTATATGCGCTACTTGCCATCGCTCCCACACTGTATAAATTGACAGACCTTTAACCAATTTAAGTCCTTCATACAGTGCTTCCCAAGTTATTTCAAAGTGTCTTAATGTGCAGACCGTTTATCCTCTCGCTTGCATACATACTTCCTGTTTCCCCCAACCGTAGTTCCTTAGTTTTATCGGGATATGATGTATACACAACTTTATAAAGGGTAAAACTCTTACACTCCAATCAGCATCTATCGATTAATGCCGTTACACGTTTAAGCTATCCAGCGACCCATTCAGCTTGCGCCAAATGGTGCCAACTTCTCCACCGTTAGGCTCGAAGTCCTAGTACCTCACGGTACTCTCAGCAGCCATCGTGATTGGAAATGAGCATACTTTTCGCAAGTTGTTCACTTGCCTCGATCAAGCATACACACTCAGCTATTAACGGAGACTATCGCACATCCTATGCTGCTCCTGACTGTATCACCTTGAACAGGGTATCAATTCAAAACCTAAGTCTTAAATCTAATCTGGCTATTCCTAACCAAATGACCATTTCGGAATAAATTCCTTATAGGCTCCCGTGTCCTTGTCGCCCAACAACTTTATATGCAATGCATATAGGAACTCTTAAATCCAAGTTGAATGAACGGATAGAAGAAGAGCATTGCAGCTCTCCAGCCCCCGTTGCAACGTACCGAGCGAGGTTTCCCCAGCAGTCCGCTACATCGGCAGTACAAGAATGGTTAGTTCAGGTACTCACGGCAATATGTATCAAAGTTTTGAATGGTGGTCTTTAACCCATCCAAAACTTCAAAGAAGAAAATTAAGGATGGATGGTCAGTCCACTATTCGATTGATAATTTCATATTAGTACATCTGATTTTAAATATCAATATTATTGATAATAAATTTAAAATAATATAAGTTTAACTAATGAAGTTTGTGTCGTCATTAGGAACTACTTAATTGCCACCTTACAAAGTGAGGTGATCATTCATAAAGCTATGGCTTTGCCATAGCGGTTTTTGAGCAAAGCTCAAAAGTAAAAACACCTTAATTGAGACAATTTCTATTGTTGATTGACACAAATGCTTAGATGGGATTCCACAGGGAAAAAGTGGATTGTTGATTTACAGTTAAACTGTATTGTTGGATGACAAAAAATGATTGATTACAGCCCTCATACCAAATACACAGCACAAAAAATTCAGGATAAAGTGAATCGTGGAGCATACTTTTACTCATCATTTAGTATTGATAATGGTATTGGCTCAACAACCCACATTAAGAAACTCATCGAGAAACTAACGGACAGATATGACCTAAATTTAACGAGTCGGCAAAGGAATTATCGACTGAAAACAGGAAAGCCGATTGCAGATCTGATTGTTCAAGATGTAATGTATGAAAATAGATGGCTTTTTATTTTATTAATCACCACGCCTAACAGCCATAAACACAGTAAACAGCCAATTCATTCTACTGAACAGCAAAAGCAATTCGGCAAAGATAAAATCATCGAAATAGAAGAGTTGTCTTTTTCTAGAGAGCTTATTATTGCTGAAACTGACTTAGTCCATGACTACTTTAAAGATGGTGAAGTTTTGAAGTTTGTAATGTCTAAGCCTTATCTAGAATTAGATTTTGCAGGCTGTTCAGCGGAACTTGTGCGAATGACTCACAAGAAGTACAAATCAAATTCAGACAAATTTTATAAAATGCCAAGTAAGCCGTTTAGTTGGACGTGGAGATGGAAGAAAGAAGTTGTAGCTAAAAAGAAGATGGATTTAGTTAATATTATTAACCGCTATGTCTCACAGACTAATAAAGCCAAACCAATTGAAGACCTCGTGAAATGGCAGTCATATTTTCAAACCTATGCGGTTTTTAGAGGGATGCGGCAACAGGTTGGACGACTATACACATTAGGGAAATTGTTTTTATATAGTCGTAGCAAGAAAAGATGGGATGATGAAAATTTACCTAATTTGAAGTTATATTTTTTACCGAGATTGGGGTTGTATGCTGAAAATTATGATGAGTATTTTTTAAGAAGGGAGATCTACATAAATTACGATGTTGAGCTACCAAGAAGACTAGCTCAAAACTGTGATTGGACTGAAATTGATAATTTTTTAACGAACATTGTGTCGCACGATGTCAATTTTTAATGCCAAAATTCATCAAAAAATAATGGTAACGTGGTAACGTGGTAACAAGTAATTTTAGTGCATCACCATGTTACCATGTCACCACTATCAATTATTCATTTGAATATTGGCTTATAAGATTAAAATTGAAAATCATCACTCTAACATTGCCATCTATATTTGGTAATCGAATAGATCTTGTAAATCTTGTTTTTTCACAGTCTATCCAACCATTCTTTTTTAATACTTCAGCTACATATTGATGGTTAACAAGCTTCATAGGTTTACATATTGCCTCCCTAAAGCTTTCTGGATGCACATAAAAGGTTTTAGTTATTCCATTTTGCATCCAATAACCAACACAGTTATTGGTTTTTTGATTAAAGTTATCAACGTAAAGTGTATTTAATTCTTTCGGAATCAATTGTTCAAACTTACTTGAACCATTCTGCATAAAAAATAACTTTATTTTTTCTAAAATTTCTTTTTCTTCATAGTTTCCTTTTTCTTTTAAGTTCTTAATCCAATTGTTGAACACTGTATGTATTGCATTAAATGCAACTCCTCTTTTCCATGAGGTAATTCCTGCTTGAGTAGCTAGTTCACCAGCAACAGCTACCAAAGCAAAAGATTTAGCAACACGTATTATATGCCCCTCACTAAAATTTACTGTCAACACTCTAGAATATTCCGTCAATAATTTATTTGCTATATCAATAACTTCAAATTTATTTTGAGTTAAATATTCTAACCATTGCTCTCCAGCTACTCCATAGTATTTCTTTGAATTGCTATTTAATAGCATTGCTTGAGATGCTGCATTCTCTTCAAAATCGATACAATTGAATATCCCACAAGGAGAATCATCTATATTTATATTTATCATTCGAATTTCTTGCCCTAGCTTACTATTTTGCCCTGATTCTTCCATAAGCTCTGATAAGGTTCTTTCTCCACTTGACAAAAATACTATGCGCCAGCGGTTACTATCTTTTAAAGTCAATGATTTAGTCATACGACCCTTACCACTACCATTGATTAGCATATACACGATACTTCCAAGTTCTTTTGGATTCGGGATTTCACCTATTTCATCTAATACAAGTAGGCTATCGTTATGCATAAAAGCCGTTTGCTCTAAAGCATTGCCAGTATTTCTCCATGTGCAATGATATGATTCGGGATTTCCAAAAACAGTGCATGCAACAAACTCAGCAGTGCTTTTACCTTTGCTTGATTTCCCTTTAAAATGTATGCCAGTACCATTTTGATTTAAAGGTTCGAGCAACTGTCCACTAAAAGCTAAGCTAATTGCTAATATTAAAAAGGGATGATTTTCAGCAAGTATTGATATGTGTTGTTGCCATTCATGTAATGTCCCTTTTGTTGAATATTTACTAAGAGAAGCATTTTCAGATTGATATACAACGATTTCACTACTATCGTTTTGGCCAATCGTTTTATTGGGCAAAATAAATTGATTTCGATACCAACCAATTCTATTAACACATACTGCTAATTGTGTTATTGGATAATTAGCCAAATAAAAAAGAAAAAGTTTTCTTTCATATCCATTTACAGAAATAGTTACTCCTTGGTCTGACAAAGCTTTTCTTATATCAGCACCATCTGTTTGAAAGTGTTGCATTGGAATAGCCCAAGTATGTAGCATACCTGCATCGTCTAACCACTGTAAAAGACGTCCCCAACCATTAGAACTATCATCCCGTGTTTTTGCCAGTATAATAATAGGACTACAAATAAATAACTTTTGCTTATCGTCATTATTATCTTTGACAAACCAAACACCATCTTCAGCTATTTCGAAAAAACCATTTGCATGTCGCATTCTTTCATAAGACTTCAGCTTGGCTAAAAATTTATTAACTTCCATTTTATCTACCCCAATTTTAAATTGATTCTCGTGCAAACTCTAAAATCTCTTTTTTACTCCAACGAAGGAGACGCCCATATCTAATTGGCGTGATAGGCCCATTTTCATAAATTGCCCACCTTCTTAAGGTTTGTGGTTGAAGTCCTAATAAATGCGCTGCTTCACTTGTAGTCAAAAGCAATTTATCAATTACTTTTTTATCGCTAGTCATCGTTTCAAATCTCTTTAAGTATCTTTAAGCAGATGAAAGCACTTTTTATGGGGTAGTAAAATATACAATAAATTGACTTTTTCTTTACCCTATATAATTATAAGTATTATTGATATATAGGATTAAATGATGGGTCGAAAAAAGAGAAGTAAGATTGAATATGCTAGAACAATTGCTTGGTATGATTTCGTACTTTATAAAGCACAAGAATTATGGAAATGCCATTCTGAATATCAATTTTATAAGCAAATCTATCAAGACACTGGATATGATGTAAGTGACAATATTTTTAAAAAATATAAATTTGGCTTGTCATCCCCCTCAAAAGCATGGCTACTGTATGCCGAAAGAAAAATACAAACATCAAGACTAATTTTTGAGCATCCTATTTGGAGCTATTTTGATAGTGAACTTAATACGCAAGAATCTATCGTTGAAAAGATGTGTCAGCTTCCTATCGAAACTCGAGAATTAATAATTGAAGATAACTTTGGCGCTCCAACGCCAACAAGCTATGATTTTTTGACACAAGTTATCTCTACTCATACAGTTGACAATCTCTGTGCAATATATCTTTTATATTGTTGGGGAGAAGTCACAAATAATCAGGATTTGAGTAATTTTTGTGCATATCTAATACTCAATAATTTAGAGAAAATTTTAAGTAAAAACCCTCATCTCAGAAGAGCTCACATATTTCTATTTGATGAAATGTGTGCACGTATGTTTAAGAGAGAGCACCGCGAGTTGACTATAACTTATACCGATAAAATTGATTGGCGTAGACAAAGGTTCGAAGAATGGACAGAAGCTGTAAAACTGGCTTCCTTCGCAGAGGAAATTTTATTACTCAGTAATCCTAAATTAGAAATTTTTGCATCTAGTACAAAAAGTCCTATCAGTGCTACTGATACATTCTATCTTGATCACGGCATAGTTAAATTTGAAAACAAGTATGTTCAAATGAGATTTAAAAAGGCATGCCAAAAATGTTTAGATAAGCATTTTATTACTACTTTTAAACTTGATCGTTGATTTTAGTTGCTTACTATATGCTTACTAAAATACAAAAACAAAAAAAACCACTTAGGATTAGTACACCTAAGTGGTTGTTTTATATGGTGGGCCCAGACAGACTTGAACTGTCGACCAACGGATTATGAGTCCGCTGCTCTAACCAACTGAGCTATAGGCCCTGATAAGCTGAAATTGTTATATATCAACAAGTTCAAGCGAGGCAATACTAACGAAGATTTTTTCAAAAAACAAGCGTTTTTGCTTTCACTTGCACAGTAACACAACAATTGTTTTTATCACTTATTTTATAACGTGTAATTTTCATAAATTCTTAATTCATCGCTAAAATTAAAAGTAGATATTTTTTCTATTTTAGAAATACATTCAGTCAATAAAACCACATTTACTATCGCTTAAGCAGCTCGAATGCTGAATATTACAGGATGATAGAATGATGAATTAATTATACTTATAAGGTCTTAATTAATCATTCAACCATTATTTTAAGTAATAATTTAAAAATAAATCCGAGCTATGAACTTTCCCGAAAAGTTTAATTTTCAGCCCAATTCAGAGCCAAAACTGCTTTTTTTACGAGATTCTATGCGAATTTCGATTAAAGACCATACAATAACTAGCATAAACAATCCAAACGCCAATAAAAAAGTCGAAAAATACATCATTCTTTTCAATCCTCATTAAACAGAAGCGAAGTTGAACAATTTGTTCATAAGCTTTTATCTTCGACAAAAGTCTAATAGGTATTTTTTGATCTGAATAGCCATTTTAAATCATTATTAAGACTTAATTTATATTAAGTGATACATTTTATATATTTATTAACGCCTATTTATATATAAAAACAATTAATGCGGCCATTTTTCAAAACTATATACACATCTATTTATTTGTTCATTTTAAACACATCGCCTCTTGACTATAAATACGAACAAGCAGAAATTAGCTCACTTTCGAATTGCCTAATTTCCTTCTATGTTAAAAAAATTTCTTGGTGAATCTGCATTTAAACTTGCCGGATGGACTTATCATGTTGAACCAGATGTACTTGAGAATAAACAAGTCATTGTTGGCTTTGAACATACTTCGATGATGGATGCAGTTCTTTCTCTTGCCCTGTTTCAAATTTTTGATATGAAAATTCATACCCTGATTAAAAAAGAACTTTTTAAGGGGCCGATGAAACCGTTATTAGAAGCCATTGGCGGGATTGCAGTCGATCGTAAATCCAATAAAGATATCGTGTCATTAATGGTTGAACATTTTCAGCAAAATGAAAAATTCAATCTGGTGATTGCACCTGAAGCCACCCGTGCAAAAACAGGTGAAACAAGAAGACCGATTCGTACCGGCTTTTGGCATATCGCCAAAGCAGCGGGTGTTCCTATCGTTTTAATGTATGCCAATTCCAATACCAAACAAGGTGGCATTTTAGGAAAAATATACCCGACTGAAATCAACCATGACTTAGCTTTGCTTAAACAACTCTATAAAGATAAGGTTGGTTTGGATATTGTTATTCCAGAACCTAAAAACTAAGTGATATTTGTATAAAAACTCAAAAGCCAGCCCTTTCTAAGAAAAAAGGGCTTATGGTAGAATTTAACACATTCGATTCGGCATAAAGCCAATCTACAAGGAGCATATTTCGCATGGCGGGTCATTCCAAGTGGGCCAATATCAAGCATCGCAAAGCAAAACAAGATGCTAGCCGTGGTAAAGTTTTTACCAAATATATTCGTGAATTAACAACTGCTGCAAAACTCGGCGGTCCAGATGTGGGAAGTAACCCTCGTCTACGTGCTGTAGTCGAAAAAGCATTATCTGTAAATATGACACGTGATGTGATCAACCGTGCTATTCAACGTGGTGCTGGCGGCGAAGATAACGACGACTTAAAAGAAGTCACTTACGAAGGTTATGGTGTTGGTGGCGTAGCTGTTCTAGTCGAAACAATGACAGACAATTTAAACCGTACCGTACCTGACGTTCGTCATTGCTTCTCTAAAACCAATGGTAACTTGGGTACAGCCGGTTCAGTGGCTTACCTCTTTACCAAACGTGGTGAAATTACTTTTGAAGATGTTTCTTTAGAAGATAAAATCATGGACGTGGCTTTAGAAGCGGGTGCAGAAGATATTGAAGTGGGTGAAGATGAAATCTTAGTCATTACCACACCTGAATCATTTGGTGATGTACAGGATGCTTTATCTGCTGCAGGTTTGAAATCTGACAACGCTGAAGTTGTGATGAGCCCATCCACTAAAGCTGAAATCACAGATATCGATCAAGCAAAACTAATCTTGAAAATGATTGATATGTTTGAAGATCTTGATGATGTTCAAAACGTTTATACTAACGTAGAGTTTTCAGATGAAGTATTAGAGCAGCTTGAAGCCTAATATTTTCTCGAATCTAAAACGCACCGCATGGTGCGTTTTTTTATAGCTGTCCCCCAATCGAAGTATGTAAAATCAACATTATTGGTAAAACTAAAATAATAAAACCAATCAAAACAAGCAATGCAGCCAATGCCCTTTCAACCAAGCTTGAAATTTTCGCTCTTCCGTAAAAGCAGAATGAAGGCTAAACAGAAAAATGACATACTGAATCAGATATTAAAAGTAATCAAAATTTATCTCAGTCCATTTCCATGCTGTTTTCAGCACAATCAAATCGGTGATTAGCCACAAAAATATGCTGCCTGAGAAAACCAATAGAACTTTTATGGGCAAAGAGCTTTGATGATGTCTGAGTATTTAATTTGATTAAACTTTATTAAGTAATCCACTACAGTTAAACACATTATATTCTTTAATCACAAAGCTCGAATGCAGGGCCACGACATGTTCAATTTTTCCAATGCGCTTGAGCAGGATTTCACTATAATTTTCCATATCTCGCGCAACAACTTCGACAATAAAATCCGCCGATTGCCCCGTGACTAAAAATGCATTAATCACTTCCGGAATACTTTCTAGTTCCTCAAGAAATTTGGCAAAAGTATCGCTGTCATGTTTACTTAATGAGACTTGTAGCAATACATGCAAACTAAAGCCAAGTTTTTTATAATTCAATTCACGTTTAAGACCGCTAATAATATTTTGATCAATCAAATGTTTAATTCGTCTATGGACTGAACTGACAGATAAATTAACGCGCTCTGAAAGCTCATTTAAATTCACATCTTCCTGATTCAAAATTTCCAGGATTTGTTTATCGAAACGATCCAGTTCCATTTTTATACTCTTTCTCAATAATCAATAGATACGCAAAATATTGCGCTATCTCCGTTATACAATAATTATTTATTTTCACAAAGTCTTAATATCCTGAAAATATTTTCCAAAAGCTTGCTCAATTTATAAAGAATTTTTTGATTCATGTTGGGTTAGATGACCACTGGTCATTTAATTATAAAAAATGAACAGCGGTAATTTTTATTAAATCTTTCTTTTTAAATCATTTAAATTCAGGGCTAACTTTAAGATCGGGCTGAGCTGTTCGAGTATCCTCCATACCATGACCGCTCATCTTTTACATGTGTATAAAAATAGATTAGAAGATAAGTGCTCTACCAAAAATAAAAATAGCGCATTTTAAAAAAACATATATTACACAAGGAATGGTCATGGCTTTTCAACTTCTAAGCTTGATAAAAACTAAAGTGAGTCCTGTCTTAACCGCTGAAACGCAAACTAAAAGCTTATTAAGTGGTTTGCTCGGTGGAAGTACCTCAGGCACCCTCACCAATCTTATTACTAATCTGACTGGCTCCATCACTCAACCTTCAGTTAGCTCCTTATTAAATAACCTTCTCTCTGGCAGTAAACTGAGTACAACAAACCTCAGTACTTTATTGAGTCAGTTTTCTGGTTCAAATACTTCAAGTTTAAATATTCAAAACCTGATCAACAGTTTAACTCAATCGAATGGTGGTAGTTTTAGTATTCCTCAAATTACCAATTTATTGAGTGGCCTATTGGGCAGCAATATCAGCAACCTTGATCTTAAAGCGATTTCTCAACTGGTCAGCGGCTTGATCGGTGGCAATACCGGCAATATCGACATTGCTAAAATCACACAACTGGTGGGTGGTTTAATTGGTGGTTCAAGCAACATCAATATCGGTGCGATTGCGGGTCTGGTTAGTAACCTGATTGGTGGCAGTGGCAATATCGACATCGCTGCAATTGCTAATTTAGTTACTAACCTAATTGGTGGCAATGGCAATATCGACATCGCACAAATTGTTCAGCTAGTCAGTGGTTTAATCGGTAGTTCAAGCAACATCGACATCGCTGCAATTGCTAATTTGGTTACTAACCTAATTGGCGGTAATGGCGATATCGACATTGCTAAAATTGCTCAACTGGTGAGTGGTTTAATCGGTGGTTCAAGCAACATCGACATCGGCGCGATTGCGGGTCTGGTCGGCAACCTGATTGGTGGCAATGGCGATATCGACATCGCACAAATTGCTCAGCTGGTCGGTGGCTTAATTGGCGGCTCTGGCAGTTTAGGTGGTGTAGATATCGGTGCGATTGCTACCCTAGTAAGCAACTTGATCGGCGGGAATGGCGACATAGACATCGCACAAATTGTTCAGCTAGTCAGTGGTTTAATTGGCGGTTCTGGCAGTTTAGGTGGCGTAGATATCGGTGCGATTGCTGGTTTGGTTAGCAAGTTGATCGGTGGCAATGGCGATATTGATATCGCACAAATCGCTCAGCTGGTGGGTGGTCTCATTGGAGGTTCGAGCAATATCGACATCGGCGCGATTGCAGGTCTAATTGGCAACCTGATTGATGGAAATGGCGATATTGATATCGCACAGATTACACAACTGGTGGGCAGCTTAGTCGGCGGTTCAGGTAACATCGATATTGGTGTCATTACCGATCTGGTCGGCAAGCTGATTGGTGGTAATACTGATTTTGGTGATATTGCATATGACCTTACAGAAAACTTAATGCCGATATTGGCCTCCATTAATCCAGAGGGTTCAGCTGTAGATATGGCGCAATTGTCACAAACTTTACCGACTCTAGTCGGTAGTGTGACGACCTTAGTGGCAACCTTGACCCAAGCGAATCAAGGCAATATTCCTGAAACCATTTCAGGCACCATTAAAGGCATTAATCCTTTACTGAAATTATTGGCGGATAGTGGTGCAATTGATGCAAGCCAAGCAGAAACAGTGGATGCAATTTACGATGTATTGAATGGGGTGAAAGTCATTATCGATACCATCAATGATCCTGACCTAAGCAATATTTCAGCTAGCCTGAATAATGTCATTGAAGCCCTGAAACCTGTGATTGCCCTGATTGATAGCAATGGTGAATTAGAGGGACTGCTTGCCAATGCCGACCTCCCTGATTTAACTGGCCTACTGGGCGGCGACTTTAATCTGGATACGATTACAGATACGCTTGGACAGCTCGTTGGCGGCACCCCAACAACCTTCACTAACCTTTCTGATTTATTACAAGGCAATAGCAATTTAGGTGATATCGATTTAAGCAACATTATCCCAGGGATCACGGAATCATTACTGCAACCTCTGACTAGCAGCACGTTACCAGGTTACGACGCAACAACGTTACCAACATCAACTCCAAGCTTAGAACTCGAGCAACCGATTGTATTTGGGTAAGTCTTTTAGTGAGAAAAAAATACGCGCTCTATAGCGCGTATTTTTATGAGTTCCTTTTAAACACCGCGCCAATCTACGCGGGCATTGCGTTTAGTTTGATAAATTCGCAGTACATATTGCCCGATCGGCAATTCAGTTAAAGTCTCTTTATATTTTTTAAATTCTTCAGACAATATTTCAGCATGCTCTTTTTCCCACGGCGTACCGGGAATTTCCAAAAGTGGAGCAAGCATTGAACAGACCGCAATATCAGCCAATCCTAACCGTTCACCGACAAAATAACGTCCATGATTTTCAATGAGACGTCCATTCAGCACCTCAATTAAATCATCCATTCGCTGTTTAGACTCAGCCACTTTATCTGAATTCAGCTGATAGCCTTTAGACAGCAAGGCTCTGATAATTGGTTTTGAATATTTTTCAAACTGGCGTAAATAACCTTTTTCACCAATCAGAATATCCAAAGATTCTTCACTTTCTGTCAAAGTATGCGCCAAACCCCAGCGACGTACATGTCTGCCCAATTCTGTCGCTTGATGATTAATCTCTAAAGCTAGCTCACGTTGCTGTAGATCAGAACGCAGTAAAGCGTGCTCAGGATAGACTTTATCCAAATACAAGGCAATTTCAGTCGAATCCGCAATCCAGCGGTCTTGGTCACGTAAAATCGGTAAACGGTTTTGTCCGGTTTTTAATTGTGCAAATGCACGATGCACACCGGGGATCAGGTTATGAGCCACATAATCCAATTCTTTATGATCGAGCAACCAGCGCGCTTTCTCACAAAAATGAGACAAAGGAAACTGGTATAAAGTCCGCATAAAATCTCCGCAGTTATTTTTTTAGTTCTGGCTATAAAGATAACCATCAACCTTAATCGGATACTTTAGTCACCCTGCCCTAGAAATACAATGGACTTTTTATTCAAAAATCTGGGTACAGAGTCCAATGCTAGATTATTTATTTTTATACATTTTTTTGTCTTGATTATCTTTAAAGCAGATAAACCCATAGATTAAAGTTCAAATATAAACACAGATAAAATTAAATTATGTGGATTTTTAAACACTTAACATATTCAAATTTATAAAAAATCTAGCAGTTTTTATCTTAAAGATGATTTTTCATAAGCTTTGCAAAAGCAATTACTTAATTTTGAATCCAATTACTTGTAGCGTTTTGATATCTATTTAAGGTGTCGTTATGTCTCATTTAATTTCTGACAATGTTCATGTGGTTAAAAATGACCAGGATGCGATTAATGCAGCGTACCAAGTTGCAGATTTTGCTTTGGAAGGTCGTAATGAACGTGATCAAAAACGTCAATTACCGTTTGCTGAAATTGATTTATTCAGTCAAAAAGGCTTAGGCGGAATTCGCATCCCGCAAAATTTTGGTGGTGCCTTTGTGTCCAATAAAACCTTGGCGCATGTTTTTCGCATTTTAAATAAAGCGGATTCAAGTGTTGGACAAATTCCGCAAAACCAGATTGCCCTGCTCAACATGATTAACATCATGGGTACAGAACCACAAAAGACCTTTATTTTTAATGAAATTTTACAAGGAAAACGCTTAGCCAATGGTGGTCCAGAACGTCATACCAAAGACACCAAAACATTAAATACACGTTTAACCATTGAAGATGGTCATTATTTTTTAGAGGGTGAAAAGTTTTATTCTACCGGCAGCAGTTTTGCCCACTGGCTCGCGATTAAAGCCATTCATCCTGAAGGTCATGTGGTTTTAACTATTGTGAATCGTGAAGCTGCCGGTGTTGAAGTCATTGATAACTGGAACGGTTTTGGTCAGCGTACCACTTCAAGTGGCACGGTCAAACTCGACCATGTTGAAGTTGACCCATTTTTAATTTTTGATGAACGCCTACTCGGCAATGCGCCAAACTATCGGGGTGCCTACTCACAGCTTATACAAGTTGCAATTGATGTCGGTATTGCAGAAGCGGCATTTGCCGACACGCTAAGTGCGGTACAGAAAGCACGTCCGATTGTTGATGCCAATGTCGAAAAAGCCAGTTTTGAACATTACACCCTACAAGAAGTCGGTAAATCGAATGTGTTACTGGATGCTGCCATCTTATTACTGGATGAAGCGGCTGAATATTTAGATGAACTGGATCAACTCGATGCCGTGACGGATGAACAAGCAGCTAAAGCCTCGATTCTTGTGGCAGAAGCAAAAATCTATGCCAATGATGCGGCACTGCACATTTCTGAAAAACTACTCGAACTCGGCGGTAGTCGTTCCAGTCTCAGTCAGCACAATCTGGATCAGCATTGGCGCAATGCCCGTGTGCATACCCTGCATGATCCGGTGCGCTGGAAATTGCATGCGCTTGGGAATTATTACCTGAATCATAAACTCCCTGCCCGCCACGCCTGGATTTAAGGAGTAATAAACATGACTTCATATCAAGAACTTAACCAGTCTCAAGCACAACAATTGGCGCATGCACATATTATTCAGTCTGATGCAGAAGCACTGGAAATTGCACACGCGTTAGCAGAACAATTTAAAACCAATGCTGTGCAACGTGATGCTGAACGTCTTCTGCCCTTTGAAGAAATTGAGGCGTACAGCCAATCCGGCTTATGGGCAATTACTGTGCCTAAGCAATATGGTGGCGCAGAGGTTTCAAGCTATACCGTGGCGCAAGTTATCGCCTTAATGAGTGGTGTCGATGGTTCAATTGGACAAATTCCACAAAATCATTTCTATGGTTTAGAAATTTTACGCAATACCGGCTCAGAGCAACAAAAGCAGAAACTGTATGCCGAAGTTTTAAAAGGTGCTCGTTTTGGTAATGCTTTGGCAGAATTTAAAACCAAGAATGCCGCACAAAAGCAAACCGCCATTAGCTCCACTGAACACGGTTTCTTGGTCAATGGTGAAAAGTTTTATTGCACCGGCAGTTTATTTGCTCATCGTATCCCTACCTTGGTGAAAGATGAACATGACCGTGAATTTCTGGCTTTTATTCCTCGTCAAAGTGAAGGCTTAGAATTAGTCGATGACTGGTCTGGTTTTGGACAACGCACCACCGGCAGTGGCACCGTTAAATTTAATAACGTTTTTGTAGAAGCGGAAGATGTTATTCCATTTGATACTGCGTATTTACAACCGACCATTTCCGGCCCATTTGCACAAATTATGCATGCCGCGATTGAAACCGGAATTGCGCGTGCTGCATTTGAAGAAACCCTGAATCGTGTGCGTCAAGCGCGTCCATGGATTGATTCAGGTGTCGACAAAGCCACTGATGATCCGCTCACCCTGTTTGAACTGGGTCGTATTGTTGCCGATGTGCGTGCTTCTGAAGTGTTACTCAAACAGGCAGCGCGTTCTATTGATGCGGCCAAACCTGCACCTACAGCAGAAAATGTTGCCAAAGCCTCTCTCGATGTCGCAAAGGTGCGCGCTCACAGTACTGAAACAGCGTTAAAGGCTTCATCTAAACTGATTGAACTGGCAGGCAGCCGTGGCAGTCAGCGTGAAGATGGTCTGGACCGTTTCTGGCGCAATGCCCGCGTACATACCCTGCATGATGCCTCTCGCTGGAAATATTATTTCATTGCCAATCATGTGTTAAACGGTGTATTGCCACCACGCCGAGGGACATTGTAATGACAACAACCTCAACGCCAAATACAGCAAAGAAAATCCTGCTCAATGCCTTTGACATGAACTGTGTCGGTCATATCAACCATGGCTTATGGACCCATCCACGTGATCAGTCGCATCGCTTTAATGAACTCAGCTACTGGACGGATTTGGCTCAAACTTTAGAACAAGGTCTGTTTGATGGATTGTTCATTGCTGACATTACTGGGGTTTATGATGTCTATCAAAATGACATTGGCCTGACTTTAAAAGAATCAATTCAGTTACCGAGCCATGATCCAACCACCTTGGTTTCAGCTATGGCTGCCGTGACGCAAAATCTAGGTTTTGGAATTACGGTGAACTTAAGCTATGAATCGCCTTACCAGTTTGCACGTCGTTTTGCCAGTCTGGATCATCTGACCCAAGGTCGTATCGGCTGGAATATTGTCACCGGTTATCTAGACAGCGCACAGCGATTAATTGGTGAAAAAGGTTTAAAAGACCACGACCTGCGCTATGAGCAAGCCGAAGAGTTTTTACAGCTTTGTTATAAATTATGGGAAGGTTCCTGGGAAAACGACGCCGTCTTAAAAGACAAGCAAAATCGTATTTTTACTGATCCATCTAAAGTTCATCTAGTACAGCATCAAGGTCAGTTTTATCAAAGCCAGGGTGTATTTCAGGTTTCACCATCGATTCAACGCACCCCGGTTTTATTCCAGGCGGGCGCGTCTCCTCGTGGTTTAGCTTTTGCTACTCAGCATGCAGAAGGCATGTTCATTGGGGGCGATCAACCTAAAAAAATCAAAAAACAGGTCGATCAAATTCGTCAGCAAGCCACCGATCAAGGCCGCAATCCCGAAGACATTAAAATCTTTGTCGGCATTACCGTCGTGACTGCGGAAACCGATGAACTGGCACAGCAGAAGCTGGATGAATATATTGCTTATGCCAGTCCTGAAGCAGGTCTTGCCCATTTCTCCAGTTCAGTCGGTATTGATCTGTCTAAATTTGCCGATGACGAAGCCATTCCCTACCAAAAGACCAACAGTATTGCTTCAGTCAACAATAAGTTTAAAGAACAGAAAATCACTAAAAATGATTTAAAAGCACAGCATGTTCTGGGTGGTCGTTATCCCCTGATTGTCGGCAGTGGCGCAACCGTGGCAGAAAAACTGATTCAGTTAATGGATGAAACAGGGATTGATGGTTTTAACCTGACCCGCACCGTTGCCCCTGAATCGCACCATGACTTTATTCGTTTCGTGATTCCTGAATTACAGCAACGCAGTCGTTATAAAACCGCATATGAACACGGCAGTTTAAGACACAAACTCTTTCAGCAGGGAGATCAGCTTTCAGCTTCTCATCCTGTTCAGCAATTTCGATGTCAAAGCTCCGCCTCAACTTCGAATTCCAACTTAAAGCAAAAACAATCCGCATAAATTTTGAGGTGCAACATGACACAAACAGCGAAAACCAAATTCAGCATTATTGGGGTGATTATTGCCGCCGTGATTATTGGACTGGTGGTCTGGAATCAACAAAAAAAATCCGCTTCTGATGAACTGGTGATTGGCATTAGTCCATCCTTTGCCAAACCGTTACAGGTGGCAGCTACCGAAGCCAAGCAACAAGGTCTAAACGTCAAACTGGTGGAATTTTCTGACTGGAATACACCCAATATCACATTAAACCATGGCGATATTGATGCCAACTTCTTTCAGCACCAACCTTTCCTGGATAATGCGAAAAAAGAAACTGACTTCAAGATCAAGGCATTTGCCAAAGGTGCGGCAACGCATGTGGGTTTGTATTCAAATAAAATCAAAAGTTTTGATGAATTAAAAGACGGCGCTAAAGTCGTGGTTCCAAACGATCCGGTGAATCAGGGACGTGCTCTACTGCTTTTACAACAGGCAAAACTGATCACACTCAAAGATCCGGAAAACTATTTATCTAGTCTGAAAGACATTGCAACCAACACTAAAAAATTACAGTTTGTTGAAGTGGAAGGTCCACAAACCGCACGTGCTATTGATGATGTCGATCTGGCTTTTGGCTACCCGCATTACTTACGTTTGGCGAAAACGGCTGACCCTGAACAAGCCTTGTTATTTGACTCTAACACTGACACACGCTATGCCATCCTGTTTGCCGTGCGTGATGACTACCAGGATAAAAATGACAAGCTGAAAAAGTTTGTCGAGATCTATCAGAACTCTGCAAAAGTGAAACAGGCTTTGGACGCAGATTTCGGTGCCAAACTCTGGTTCCCGGGCTGGAAATAAGATCATGTCAAATACAGTTAAAAACAATACCAAACTTTGGGTTATTACAGCAGTGGTGATTGCGCTTGTGGTCGGGCTGACAGGCTATCGCTGGATCAATAGCAATAAACACAGTGACACACTGAAAATTGGTATTAGCCCACCCTATGCCGAACTTTTAAGAAGTGTGGCTGACGAAGTTAAAGCCCAAGGCATTAATGTCGAACTGATCGAGTTTTCAGACTGGCAAGCTCCCAATGTGGCAGTTCAAAACGGCGATATCGATGCCAACTTTTTTCAGCAAAGTGTGTTCCTGGCCAATGCCGTACATGAAACAGGTTATAACTTACATGCCTTTGGCAAAGGTTCTGGCAGTCATGTCGGTTTGTATTCCAAAAAATATCGTTCACTTAATCAAATTCCAGATCAGGCCAAAGTCGTTGTGCCGAATGATCCTGTGAACTTATCCCGTGGCTTGACCCTATTAGCTCGTGCAGGTTTGCTCACTGTAAAAGATGTCAACAATGAATTGACTACATTGCAGGACATCACCAGCAACCCGAAACAACTCAAGTTAATTGAAGTTGAAGGCCCACAAACAGCACATGCATATAACGAAGCTGACCTGATTATGGGCTTTCCCCATTATTTAAAAATGGCAAAAGTCGCTGATCCAAATTCAGCCCTGTTTATTGACCCAGTGGATAAAAAATATGCCATTTTATTTGTGACGCGTAAAGACTACCCAGATCAAGACCAAAAACTGGCCACCTTTGTCCAAGCATTCCAGAATTCTGCCAAAGTTCGCGAAATTTTGAATGAATATTTTGGGCAAGGCATGTGGTTTGAAGGCTGGAAATAAGGAGAATCACCATGGTGAGTTTTGGTTCACAAATCGATTTTTCAGTGCCGCATATTAAAATCCGGCACTTGAATAAATTTTATGATGTACAGGATAAACAGGTGCATGCCTTAAAGAATATTAATCTCGATATTCCACAAGGCAAGATTTTGGGCATTATTGGTAAAAGTGGCGCAGGTAAATCCTCGCTACTTCGTACCCTAAATGGATTGGAACAGGCCAATGAAGGCAGCATTCATATCCATCAACAGGAAATAGCCACCTTAAATCATCAGGATTTAATTCAGTTGCGCAAGAAAATTGGCATGATTTTCCAGCATTTTAATTTAATGTCCGCCAAAACCGTTTGGGAAAATGTCGCGCTACCGTTAAAAATTTCAAACTTCAACAAGGCAGATATTCAACAACGCGTCAATGAAGTTCTGGAATTGGTGGGACTTGGCGATAAAGCCCAACATTATCCCTCACAGCTTTCGGGCGGGCAAAAACAGCGTGTCGGGATTGCCCGTGCTTTGGTGAGCCATCCAGAAATCTTACTCTGCGATGAAGCGACTTCTGCACTGGATCCTGAAAGCACCTCGGTGGTGCTTTCCCTGCTCAAACAAATCAATCAGAAACTGGGGATTACCATTGTGCTGATTACCCATGAAATGCAGGTGATCCGTGAAATTTGCGATCAGGTGGTAGTAATTGAAAAAGGCGAAATCGTGGAATCCGGACAAGTCTGGTCTGTGTTTTCTAATCCAGAACAGCCGATTACCCAAGAGCTACTCAATCTGGAACAACTGGATTTACCCTTTACGGTTTATCCTGAAAAGGACAATGCGGTTTCACATACTATTTTAAAATTGAAATATGCCAGTGAAGCCAGACATTCCCCTGACCTTGCACAAATTTTAAATCGCTTTGGGCATTCGGTACATCTCTATCAAAGTCACATCGATACCATTCAAAATCATTTGGTTGGCACTTTAATTGTCGGCGTAGCTGATTTAGATATTGATATCCAGCAACTCACGCAACAATTAAAAAACCAGATTGCGCATCTAGAGGTATTGGGCTATGCACGACCAACTCATTGATCTGTTAATTACCGGCACCATCGATACTTTATTGATGGTCGGCGTTTCGGCATTTTTTGCCCTGCTGATTGGTCTGCCGATGGCCGTGATTTTGGTCAATACTTCGGAACACGGTATTTATCCTTCGAAAAGCATTAATCAGTCTTTAGGCTGGATTGTTAATATCACCCGCTCAATTCCCTTCCTGATTTTAATGGTCGCGCTCATTCCACTGACTCGACTCATCGTTGGTACCAGTTATGGGGTATGGGCTGCTGTAGTTCCCCTTACCCTTGCCGCGACACCTTTCTTTGCACGTATTGCCGAAGTCAGTTTGCGTGAAGTCGATCAGGGATTGATCGAGGCTGCACAAGCCATGGGCTGTAACCGCAAACAGATTGTCTGGCATGTGCTTCTACCTGAAGCGCTACCCGGTATTGTGGCAGGATTTACCGTGACTTTAGTCACCATGATCAACTCATCTGCGATTGCCGGTGCCATTGGCGCAGGCGGTTTGGGAGATATTGCCTACCGTTATGGTTATCAGCGTTTTGATATGCAAATCATGTTGGCCGTTATTGTGGTGCTGATTGTTTTAGTCATGCTCATTCAAGCAACGGGCGATACGCTGGCCAACCAACTCGACAAACGTAAAATTTAAAGGATATACGTTTCAGTTGTTTTCAATAAACATGAAAGCCATGACCTGACTTTGTGGTGGCTTTCATGTAAAATCAGCCACAATTTTTAAAGTATACTTTGTGAGTCATTTCATGGGTTTTAATTGCGGTATTGTCGGCTTGCCGAACGTTGGTAAATCTACACTTTTCAATGCATTGACTAAAGCTGCGATTGCTGCAGAAAACTTCCCGTTCTGTACCATTGAGCCAAACACCGGTATCGTTCCTGTACCTGACCTACGCATGGACAAACTTGCGGAAATCGTTAAACCACAACGCGTTGTTCCAACTGCAATGGAATTTGTGGATATTGCAGGTTTAGTTGCGGGCGCATCTAAAGGTGAAGGCTTGGGCAACCAGTTCCTTGCCAACATCCGTGAAACCGATGCAATTGCGCACGTGGTTCGTTGTTTTGAAGATGAAAACGTGATTCACGTAAATGGTAAGATTGACCCGCTAGATGACATCGCAACCATCAACACTGAACTTGCACTGGCTGACCTTGAAGCTGTTGCGAAAGCCATCACCCGTTTAGCAAAATCTGCAAAAAGTGGCGATAAAGAAGCGATTGCCGTTAAAGCAATTTTAGAAAAAATCCAACCATTACTGGATGAAGGTAAACCGGCTCGCGCAGCTGACCTTGATGATGAAGAACGTAAATTGGTGCGTGGTTTTGGTTTAATGACTTTAAAACCAACCATGTACATTGCTAACGTTGCTGAAGACGGTTTTGAAAACAATCCACATTTGGATGCAGTTAAAAAATTAGCCGCTGAAGAAAATGCGATTGTGGTTCCACTATGCAACCAAATTGAAGCAGAAATTTCTTTGCTTGAAGATGAAGACCGTGCTGAATTCCTTGAAGCAATGGGTATGGAAGAACCAGGTCTTAACGTGGTAATCCGTGCAGGCTATTCACTTCTAGGTTTACAAACTTACTTCACCGCAGGTGTACAAGAAGTTCGTGCATGGACAGTTAAAGTAGGCGCAACGGCACCTCAAGCGGCTGGTGTGATTCACACTGACTTCGAAAAAGGCTTCATCCGTGCTGAATGTATCGCGTATGACGATTTCGTCCAATACAATGGCGAAGCTGGCGCGAAAGAAGCCGGTAAATGGCGTTTAGAAGGTAAAACTTATATCGTTCAAGATGGTGATGTTTTACACTTCCGTTTTAATGTTTAATCGTTAAAACGAAAAAAGCCCCGAATGCGTCGGGGCTTTTTTTATGGCTATGCAATCATTTAATTAATGTGAGGTCGCAGAAATATGTTTGTTATCCATTTCAGCGCGTAACACACGTGCATGTTCGAGCATACGTTGCTCAAGGTCTTTACGAAAACCGAGCATGAACACCATTTCCGCCAAAACAAATAATGGACCAATCGCTAAGCCAATAATGTCATCCATAAATGCCGGTTTTTTCTTTTCATAAAAATGCCCCACAAACTGAAATACCCAACCCACCACGAAGATGCCAATACTTAAGCTTAACCAAGCGGCAAGTTGCAGATGGGCAATTTTCAAGGTCAAGGGATAGGCTGCGACCAAAACGATCAACATAATTAAAGCAAAAATTCGATCGAGGCTAAAATAGTAAATACTCGTGACTACGATAATCACTAAGGCTAAGGTCAGCTCTATTCCTGACAACGTAAAGCCTGCTCTTGCGGTTAAACAAAGAATAGCAAAGACAATTAAAGGAATACCCACAAAATGCGTCAAAATGTTTTTGTGGTCTAAATGATAGGCTGCATACTGGCTGAGCAGCTGTTCTAATTTGGTCATGTTGTTCTTCCTTGTTACACTTATTCTTCCACTATATAAAAAAACCAAAGACAAAGTTGTCGGCTAAATGACAACTCGCATTAAAAGGAATTGAAGTGCTCGAGCCCATTTATATTGCTGATTTAGAAAATAACATGTGGTTTTCACAATTACCTTCACTGTTCAAGGAATTCATTGTAAGCCATGCGATGCAACAGCATTTTACGAAGGAACAAGCCATCTTTCATTCAGGTGACCTGTTCAATGGGATCTATGCCGTTTTAGAGGGTGCTGTTCGCTTAGGCTATATTGATATTGCAGGCAAAGAATCTGTGGCGGCGATTGTTGAACCGATTATGTGGTTTGGCGAAATATCACTGGTCGATGCCCAACCTCGCTCGCACGATGCCATCGCCATTCAAAAAAGTCTGATCTTGCATATTCCAAGTCCAGCCATTCAAAAGCTGCTCGCAGCACATCCTGTTTTTTGGTATCACATTGCACAATTGACCAGCCAAAAGTTACGTTTTGCTTTTTTAGAACTGATTTCGATTCAGACTCAAAGCATGACCCAGCGTTTAGCACAACGCTTAATGTTCATCTTAAATGGCTATGGCAATCATTTGATGATTGAAACAAATATCATTCATTTATCGCAAGAACAATTGGCGCAAATGCTGACCTGTTCCAGACAAACCGTAAACCAGGAACTGCAAGCCTTAGAGAAGCAGAATATTTTGCGGCTTTCTTTTCGGAAAATCGAAATTTTGGATCTGGCAGAATTGCATCGAATCGCACATGCATTTCCAATGCCTTTGAATTAAAAATAAGAAATATTCAATCAAGCTATTCAGATCATACTATTGCAGTATTTATCTTATTCAGGCCTCATCGGGCCTATATTGGATTGCACTCATTATTCTTATATATCCATTACGAACGTAATTGGCAAACATTGACGTCATCAAAACCATTGCTACATGGTGCAACTTCATTTTCGCTTTCTGATGTAGATTGGATTGACTGTAATTGTTCTGCTGCAATTGCCACACTACTACAAACACTTAAAGCCGCCACCACACTTATTGATAAAAACACTTTATAAAACATCTTTTTTTACTCCTAATCAGTCAATAAATGGAAGTTGTTTAGATTTTTATCAAAAAAATAACAACATTAATGCGATTTATTATACACATATTATCAATTAATGATAATTATATATATTCATCAAGTTATCACTTTAAAATATTATTGATTCTTTTTAACTATAAATAGAAGTAAACTTCCAAAAATTAGGATGAAAAAAAAACGAGGCCTTTGCCTCGCTTTATCTGCATTAAACCCCTTTCTTTTTCGGGTCAGTATTTCCAAGCGCAGGATGATCAATTGCATCCTTGCACTGTGCTTTATCTCGTTCATAATCTGCTTGCTTTTGTGCAACCGAACTCGATTGATCGATGCTTTCACGCGCCCATATTTCTAAACTGGTCAATGCTTTACGGCAGAGTGCATATTTACCTTCAGTCACCGAATCGGTCATTTTGACATTAATGCGCCAATCGGTGCTTAACTTGCGGGCAGGTTTACGAACCTGTTCTTCAAGCACATCCAGTCGTTTTGCATATACCAAACCATCGACTTGATTCATGAATTTCCAGGCTTCATTGGCATACGTGGTCGCATCATTGCTGAGCTTTGGTGCAGCCTTAATTTCAACTTTCTGCTCGGGTTCTTCAGATGGGTTACCACAAGCCTGCAATGCAAACATACTGCACAGCACAGAAATCATCACTATTACACGTGATTTTAACGCAAACATATCGGCTGCCTATACAAACATTTCGGCACTATGCTAGTGAATTCGGGTAGAATACTCAATCACCATTTTACCCTCATTGTCTAACTCTCCTTAGGTGTGTCGTGTCTGAGCACAAACTCCCTCCAGTACAAGCTGCTGGCTTTTGGCAAGGCGCTAAAGACAGTCAAGCCATTATTTTTACTTATCTTCCAGTTTCTTTTGCCTTCGGTGTTTCTGCCACACAATTTGGCTTTACTCCTTGGGAAGCCCTGTTTTTATCCTGCTCCATGTATGCAGGCGCCAGTCAATTTTTAGTGGTCGCTTTACTCGGTAGTGGTACATCTATCTGGATGACAGCGCTCACGGTGATTGCCCTCGATATTCGTCATCTACTCTATGGTCCCGCGCTGCAAAACCTGATTCAAGATAAATTAAACTTAAAAAAGACCGCAGTTTGGGCTTGGGGTCTGACTGATGAAGTATTTGCTTCCGGGATGATTAAACTGTCGCAACGTCGTCAGGAATGGTCTGAATCCTGGATGTTAGGTGTCAGCCTATTTAGCTGGATGTCATGGGCTTTAGGTTCGTTCTTGGGTGGCTTATTTGCAGATCAGGTCAGCAATTTACCGCAATTCTTACAAGCTGCACTGGATTTCCTGCTTCCTGCACTGTTCTTAAGCTTCCTGCTGGCGGCATTTGAGAAGAAACACACTTTTATCGTCACTGTTTGTTTAATTGTTTCAACCATCGCCTGTTATTTCATTAATTTATCGGCTGCGATTTTCATTGGGATTTTATCCGGTATTTTGGCCGGCTTATTTAAGTACTATGTTTTAAAACAACACGATGATGAATTGGGAGAAGCGCATGAATCTTGAAATTATTCTCGTTGGCATCATCGTGGGAATTGCCAATTTTGCATCACGTTTTGGTCCTTTTTATGTGATTCAAAAACATCAGCAAAACTCGCAAAAGCGTGGCTCGGTTTGGATCAAAATCGCTCTAGGCAGTATCGGCATTGCCGCGATTAGTTCCATGCTGGTGGTTGCAACCCTTCCACCACTGATGGAAACACCAAATAAAAGCTTTGCCATGCTGGTGGGCTTTTTAACCTTAGCCGGACTGTATTTTAAGTTTAAGCAAATCGTGCCTGCAACTTTAACAGCAGCCGTGACTTATGGTTTGATTTATACCTATCTGCCTTTTTCCTTCTAAATTCCTTATTAAAAGTCTCCCCCCTTTTTAAAGGGGAGATTTAGAGGGGATTAAAATTCAAAACACAGATAACTTTATAAATAAAATTGTTAGACAATATCATTATTTTATGTGAAACCAGTCTTAACACCTCAATCAGTTCTGCTATGCTAAAAGCCCATAAAATCAAGCATGGATGATTTACATGAGCGTGACTATTGGTACTCCCCTTCAAGCTTCTGCCTTTAAAGTTTTGCTATTAGGTTCAGGAGAGCTGGGTAAAGAAGTGGTGATTTCGCTACAACGTCTCGGTGTGGAAGTCCATGCAGCAGACCGTTATGATCACGCACCTGCCATGCAAGTTGCCCATTATTCTTATACTTTAAATATGGCAGATGCCGAAGAACTCAAACAACTGATCCAAAAAATTCAGCCCCATCTGATTGTTCCTGAAATTGAAGCCATTGCGACGCAAGTTTTAGTCGAAATTGAACAACAAAATATTGCCACCGTGATTCCATCAGCAAAAGCAGTCAACCTCACCATGAACCGTGAAGGTATTCGTCGTCTTGCGGCTGAAGAGCTGGGTTTACCGACATCTGCCTATCGTTTTGCCGACTCGATTGAGTCTTTCCGTGCGGCTTGCGATGATATTGGCTATCCTAACTTCGTCAAACCGGTGATGTCTTCATCCGGTAAAGGACAATCTCGCGTTAAAAGCTTTGATGAAGTTGATGCCGCTTGGGAATATGCGCAAACTGGCGGTCGTGTAAATCAAGGCAAAGTGATTGTCGAATCACAAATTGATTTCGATTTTGAAATTACCTTACTTACGGTTCGCGCTAAGAATGCTGAAACAGGTGAAATCGAAACCCAATACTGCGACCCGATCGGACATCGTCAAGACGCTGGCGATTACGTCGAAAGCTGGCAGCCTCAAGCCATGACTCCTGCTGCTTTGGAAGAATCGAAACGGATTGCCCATAAAGTAACGGCTGCTTTAGGTGGCTGCGGTATTTTCGGGGTCGAACTGTTTGTCAAAGGTGATAAAGTATGGTTTAGTGAAGTATCACCACGCCCGCATGACACGGGGCTTGTGACACTTGCATCGCAATTCCAGAGTGAATTTGAACTGCATGCACGTGCCATTTTAGGACTGCCAGTCAACACCACACGCCATAGTGTTGCAGCAAGTGCGGTTATTTATGCAGGCGTTGATGATACCAATTTATCTTTTTCTGGCTTAAATCTTGCTTTGTCTAATCCAAACACCGATTTACGCCTTTTTGGTAAACCTGAAGGTTTTAAACGTCGTCGCATGGGGGTTGCAACAGCACGTGCCGAAACAACAGATCAAGCACGTGAACTTGCACTAGAGACAGCGTCTCAAGTCAGTGTTCAACAAAACTAAACTTGTCACCATATTAACGGACTACTGTTCATGATCAATACTTCTCCACTGCTGAATTACGTTAAAAGTAACCATGACATTCAAGCGATCAATCAATGGCGCACAGATGTTGAAAAGCAGCTTCAGGAAGGTTTTGAAAATGGACAGTCGATTCGTGAAGTCATTTCGGCCCGATCCAATTTAATTGATGAAGCATTACAATTTCTCTGGAAACATGCAGAACTCGAGCAGACTGATTTAGGTTTGTTTGCTGTTGGCGGTTATGGTCGTCGGGAAATGTTGCCCTATTCAGATGTCGACATCATGATTTTATCGGAAGATGGAATCAGCCCCGATCAGGAAAAATTGATTTCCACCTTTATCTCATCACTTTGGGATGTGGGTAATTTCAAACCCGGCATTAGTGTACGTACCATTTCCGACTGTGTTGAACAGGCCACGAGCGATTTAACTGTTGCTACGGCTTTAATTGAGTCACGTTTAATTATTGGCAATCAGCATTTAGCCAAATGGCCGCGTCGTATCGTTTCACAAACCTGGACAGACAAGACCTTTTTTGATGCCAAAATGGATGAACAAGCCAGACGCCATGCTCAACACAACAATACTGAAAGCAATCTGGAACCGGATATTAAAAATGCACCGGGTGGTATTCGCGACATCAATCAAATTGGCTGGATTGCGAAACGCCATTTCCGGGTTAATCGTATTTATGACTTGGTACATTTAGGTTTTATTTCCGATTTTGAACTGGGTGTTTTAGAAGAAGCGGAAAGTTTCTTGTGGGAAATTCGCCATCATTTACATCGCTTAACCAAGCGTGATGAAAACCGTTTATTGTTCGATTATCAACGTGATATTGCAGCCCTGTTTGGCTACACCCGTCAAGAACATCAATCGCCAAACTATCCAATCGAACAATTCATGAAGCGTTATTATCGTAGCGCGCAGCAAGTTTCCACATTGAATGAAATGCTGCTGGCTTACTTTAATGAATCGGTCATTACGCCACGTTTGCCCGACTACGAACGCAAAATTGAAGAAATTAACGAAAACTTCAAACTGGTGGATGGCAAACTTGCGGTACAGCATCACAAAATTTTCTCGGAACGCCCCAGCGCAATTTTAGAAATCTTCTATTTATTGGCAAATCGCCCGGAAATTGAAGGGATTCGCGCACGTACCTTACGTCTTCTGATCCTTGCTGCAAAACGCATTGATCAAAATTATCGAGATAATCCCGAACATCAAGCCTTGTTTATGGCCATTATTCGTTCACCGCATCGTCTTTATGACACTCTAGTTGCGATGAAACGCTATAGTGTTTTGGGCAATTATATTCCTGCATTTGGTCAGATTATGGGACTGATGCAATATGATCTGTTCCATATTTATACTGTAGATGCACATACCCTATTATTGCTGCGTAATTTAAATCGCTTTAAAGAACCCGAGTTTGCCAAAGACTTCCCTGTGGTGAGTTCAGTCTTCCAGCGTCTTGCACGTCGCGACATTGTCTATTTGGCCGCTTTATTCCATGACATTGCCAAAGGTCGTGGCGGTGATCACAGTGAACTGGGTGCAGAAGATGCAATCAAGTTCTGTCGCAAACATGGCTTTACCGAGCGTGAATGTAATCTTGTCGCATGGTTGATTCAAAGTCATTTACTGATGTCCATGACGGCGCAGAAGAAAGATATTTCAGACCCAGATGTGGTGCAGGATTTCGCTGAAAAACTCGGTGATATGGAGCATCTGGATTATCTGTATACCTTGACCGTGGCGGACATTAACGCGACCAATCCGAAACTTTGGAATACCTGGCGTGCATCGCTGATGCGTCAGCTTTATACCCATGCACGTGATGTGATTCGTACTGGTCTGGGGCGTCCTGTTGATTATCAAATGCTGATTGAAGATACTAAATTTGCGGCCAGTGAACTGTTGGTGAATGATTTCTCCCTGTACGATGTAGAAACCATTTGGCAGGAACTGGGGGATGAATATTTCATTAAAGAATCGGCAGATGAAATTGCCTGGCATACCCGTGCCATCTTGCAACATGGCAACAATACTGAACCTTTAGTACTCATGCGTGCCCATCGTCAATACGCCCAAGATGCAGTGCAGATCTTTATTTATACGCAAGATCAGCCCAATTTATTTGCCACCACAGTGGCTGTATTTGACCGTATGAATCTTGACGTTCAGGATGCGCGAATTATTACTGCGTCCACTGCATTTAGTTTAGATACTTATGTGGTTCTCGACCGTTTCGGGACTTTACTGACCGACCCGGAACGTGAAAAAACTGTGATTGAGGCATTGGTGGAAGCACTGAGCCACTCAGATAAATATCCTGGTTTAATGCAACGTCGTATTCCACGTCAGTTACGCCATTTCGATATTGAAAATACCGTCGACATCACCCTGAATGCCGCGTTACAGCAAAACATGGTGGAAATAGCAACACTTGACCATCCGGGTTTACTGGCTAAAGTAGGCGGTTTATTTATGATGCAAGGTTTAGATATTCACTCTGCTAGAATTGCAACGCTTGGTGAGCGCGCAGAAGATATTTTCTTTGTCACTAAAAAAGATGGCATTCCGATGTCCGATTCAGAAGCTGAAACTTTTGCTGCACAATTAAAATCAGCACTGGATGAAGCCTCGAATCAAGTCTCTGGCCAACATTAACTTAAATTAAGCGGTACCGATTTCATGAACTCAAGTTTGTCATTATTGCATCCCTATCCTTTTGAAAAGTTAAATAAACTTTTTCAGGATATTCAACCTGCCGATTTACCACTCATTCCATTATCGATTGGTGAACCGAAGCATCCTGCGCCAGAGTTTGTAAAACAAGCAATTATTGACAACTTTAAGCATTTATCGACTTACCCGAACAGCAAAGGTTTACCAGAACTCCGCCAAAGCATTGCCAACTGGCTGACACGTCGTTTCAAGCTGAACAGCATTAGTGCTGAAACTAATGTTCTTCCTGTATCAGGAACACGTGAAGCGATCTTCTCTTTTGTTCAAGCTTTAGTGAACCGTGAAGATGCACCTTATGTGGTGATGCCAAATCCGTTTTATCAAATTTACGAAGGTGCGACTTTACTGGCAGGTGCAAAACCGTACTTCATTAACTGTACGGAAGAAAACAATTACCTCGGTGATTTTGATGCGGTTCCTGCCGAAGTCTGGGAAAAAACAGCCTTACTGTTTGTCTGCACACCGGGCAACCCAACCGGTGCGGTATTGTCTAAAGAACAGTTCAAGAAATTGATTGAACTTTCAGACAAATACGACTTTGTCATTGCATCGGATGAATGTTATTCAGAACTTTGGTTTGATGAAGCACCCGTGGGCTTACTTGAAGTTTGTGCTGAAATTGGACGTGACGACTACAAAAACTGTGTCGTGTTCCACTCACTTTCTAAACGCTCAAACTTACCGGGTATGCGTTCAGGTTTTGTCGCTGGTGATGCAGCCTTACTTAAGCCTTATCTTCAATACCGTACCTATCACGGTGCAGCGATGCCGGTTCAACATCAGCTGGCGTCTATTGCCGCTTGGGACGATGAAGAACATGTTGAAGAAAACCGTAAACTTTATCGTGCCAAATTTGAACTGTTCCAAAAAGAGCTCGGTCACTTATTGCCACTGAAAAAACCGGATGCAGGTTTTTATTACTGGTTAAAAGTAGACAATGATGAAGCTTTTGCCAAAATGCTGATGGAAAAAGCACATATTAAAGTGCTTCCTGGACGTTACTTGTCTCGTGATACCGAACAAGGCAATCCGGGTGAAAACCATGTCCGTTTAGCATTGGTCGCAGATATTGCGCAGTGTGAGGAAGCCATTCAGCGTTTAAAAGCGATCTTATAAATACCTACTCATTTAAAAAATCTAAACAGCATTTTTTAGATAAATTTAGGGCGATCAATTGATCGCCCTATTTTACTTTAGTCAGTAATTACTTTTGACTACTTTGCCAAAGCAGCTTCAACTTCACTTTCCATATCTTCAGGTTTGGTGGTCGGTGCAAAACGATTTAACACTTTGCCATCTTTACCAATCAAGAACTTGGTGAAATTCCATTTGATCCCGTTTCCGAGTATTCCTTTACTGTTATTGGTCAAATAACGGAATAAAATGTGCGCTTCTGGGCCTTTAACATCGACCTTTGAAAACATGGGAAATGTTACGCCATAATTTTTTTGGCAGTAAGCCCCGATTTGTTCATTGGATCCAGGATCTTGTCCGCCAAACTGGTTACAGGGAAATCCCAAAACCTCCAAACCTTGATCTTTGTATTTCTCATACAACTTTTCAAGACCTGCAAACTGGGGGGTAAAACCGCATTTACTGGCAGTATTTACAATCAATAAAACTTTGCCTTCATAATCAGCAAATGATTTATTTTTTCCATCTAACAACTCAGCCTCAAACTGATAAATGTTGGTCATGGATAGGTTTCCTCGTCATTTTTTTCTTGTGTTTTTAATTCTAATGAAGCTGAATTTACGCAATAGCGTAACCCTGTTGGCTGTGGACCATCTTCAAAAACATGGCCTAAATGTGCATCACAATGATGACAAACAATTTCTGTTCTCACCATACCGTGTGTCGTATCGGTATGTTCTTCAATTGCAGAATTATTTAAGGCTTTATAGAAACTTGGCCAACCACAGCCACTATCGTATTTTGTTTCTGAGCTAAATAACGGCTCACCACAACAACGGCAGACATAAGTACCATCTTGTTTTGTGTTCCAGTATTTACCTGTAAATGCAGGCTCTGTTCCCTTTTGACGTGTAATACGGAACTCTTCAGGTGATAACTCTCTTTGCCATTCTCGGTCTGATTTATTGAGTTTTCCCATGGCTACGTACCTTCTTCCTTGCTATTTAAAATAAAATAATCCTATATTTACGTCATTCATATTTAAATTTCTAGTCTTTAGTTAACATTTTACAAAAGACCTATAATTTACCTAAAAAAGCAAAAAGTAAGCAAAGTTTAAAAATAGAGTGAGCAATTTATTTAAGAAATGCTTTTTTGTGAGCAAATTTAGTGTTACTCTTTGTCATAAGCTTGCTCAGGATTAAAAAATGTCGCAAAAAAAGAGCGTTATTTTTAAAAATTTGCTTCCTGTGATTAAACAGTATCAACAGGCAGGATTTACGCACGAAAAAATTGTTGCTTTACTTCGGGATGAACACAATCTTGATTTAGTAACAACTGAGACATTTAAAAGTTATTTATATCGTTATGCAAAAGTGACCTCCACTCCTTCCGAGAACATCAAAATGCCGAACACTCTCCAAACCCCTCGCGAAATTAAGAAATCGTCTAAGCTCGATCATGTATGCTACGACATTCGCGGACCTGTGTTACGAGCGGCCAATGAAATGGAAGAAGCCGGTCACAAAATTATTAAACTTAATATCGGTAATCCCGCCTCATTCGGCTTTGAAGCGCCACAAGAAATTATTAATGATGTGGCTTTAAACTTACCCAATGCCGTAGGTTATACAGACTCGAAAGGGATTTTCCCTGCGCGTAAAGCGATTTGTCAGTATTACCAGCAAAAAGGCATTTTGGATATGCAGGTCAATGATGTGTATATCGGTAATGGCGTGTCTGAACTGATTGTCATGGCAATGCAAGGCTTGCTGGATGATGGCGATGAAATGCTGGTTCCAATGCCAGATTATCCATTATGGACAGCTGCGGTAAACTTGTCTGGTGGTACAGCGATTCACTATAAATGTGATGAAGAAAACTACTGGTATCCAGACATTGCGGATATGGAAAGTAAAATCACGCCAAATACCCGTGGTATCGTGATTATCAATCCGAATAACCCAACGGGTGCGGTTTATCCACGTCATGTATTGCAACAAATTGTCGATCTGGCAAAAAAATATGACCTGATTTTATTTGCAGATGAAATTTACGACAAAATTATTTATGACGGCATTGAACATGTCGCTGTAGCTGCACTTGCGGGTGATCAACTTTGTATCTCGTTTAATGGTTTGTCTAAAGCCTATCGAATTGCGGGTTTCCGTTCAGGTTGGATGGCCATTACTGGTGATAAATCACGTGCACTGGACTACATTGAAGGTTTAGACATGTTGGCATCTATGCGTCTTTGTGCCAACCATCAAGCGCAATATGCGATTCAAACCGCTTTAGGCGGTTATCAGTCTATTAATGACTTAATTCGTCCGGGTGGTCGTTTATATGAACAACGCAACATCGCTTGGGAAATGTTGAATGAAATTCCGGGTGTATCTTGTGTAAAACCTGAAGGTGCGATGTACTGTTTCCCTAAATTGGATCCGGAAATTTATCCAATTCAGGATGATGAAAAATTCATGCTCGACTTGTTGCGTGCTGAAAAAGTTTTACTGGTTCAAGGGACTGGTTTCAACTGGCCTACTCCTGATCATTTCCGTGTGGTGTTCTTGCCTGCTGAAAATGAACTACGTGAAGCGATTACCCGTTTAGGCCGTTTCCTAGCAAAAATGCGTTAATTTCTGAAATATAAAAAAACCGCGTGATCTCACGCGGTTTTTTTATGCCTGTTTTTAATCTTTAAGCGGATTGCCATAGTGTTTTAAATATTCAATACCCAATTGCCGAGAGCCTTGATTATTAATATGGTTGGTATCTTTATTCCGGTATAAAGGCACATCATCAATACTGATTCTACATACCTGCTGATTACAGATAACCTTGGTCGGGTCAATAATTTTCAAGTCAGGGTATTTCAGTTTGGCTTCAGCCACAATTCGATTAAATTTCAGAAGCTGTTGCTCATAATTCCGTCTAGAAACAGTACATTGAGCATGGGTGTTTAATATTTCATTGCGAAGATTACAATCTGCTGGTACCCCGTCCCGATCTAAGCGAGGTACATCATTAAGCAAAATCACTTGATCACTGGACTGATAGGCAATTTTCAAAGCTTTCATAAATCCAGTTTTGAATATTTCTTCATTGGAATGATGAATACCATCTTCCAGTTTCACCTCAGGACCAAAATACGGTACATATGAACCCGCTAAAATAATCACTGGATAATGTGTTTTTGCAAGATGAGCGGTAATCGCATCATTTCTTAATTTAAATTCGCTCAGCTCTTCCCAATCATTGAAATTGGCATCCAGACGCTGTACACCGGGTAAATAGAAGGTTGAACTTTGCGTGACGTCATAGCCGCGTAAATTCGCATCTTTAGCCCATATATCCAGCATTGCGGTATAAGAATTGGCATGAGAATCACCGATCAATAAAAAATCTATTTTGGGTTTAGCATTACCCAAGACACAATCATTCGGATCAGGTAAAGCTTCCGGGTCCTCAATATCCATACATTTATTGCGAATGATATGGGCAAATGAATTAAGTGCCGCTTGCTTGTTATAGACAGACTCAGGAAATCTATCTGGAAAGCCTTTATTGATATTGATGGTCTTGGCAAGGGTAATAAAAATCATGGCGGGCACGAGAAAACCGATGATAATCACTTTGTAATTCGCTGCCATCACAAAACGTTTGGTTGGTTTTTCTACGAATTTATAGGTTAAAAATGCCAATATGATGGACAACAGTACAATCACCGCCTGATTTTCTGCGTTTAATGGCTGCATATAAATGCCGAATAACACAATAATGGGCCAGTGCCATAAATACAAAGGATAAGAAATTCTCCCGATCCAGGTACTCAAGCGATTGCTCAGTAACACATTACTGGAGGGTGAAGATTGCCCCAGATAAATGATGAATGCTGTCGCCAAACACGGGATAAGCGCCATTACGCCTGGAAATGGAGTTTGCTTATCGAAGTAGATGGCTGCTGTAAACAATACGATTAAAGCCATCCAAACCAGACTTTGCAGTAATTTTTTCGGCAGTTTGAGCTGTGGCAAAAAACCAATCAATGCACCAATGAGCAGCTCAAAGGCACGTACGGGCATACTGTAGTAGGCTTGCTCTGCATTTTGAGTCAATTTATGCTGTGCATACACCATTAAAGTCACGATTAATGTAGTGAGGATCGCCCACATATATTTTCGTGGTACCTTTCGAACAAACAACCATAACAATAAAGGCCAAAAAATATAGAACTGCTCTTCCACCCCAAGCGACCATAAATGCAATAAAGGAATACCCTCAACACTTTGGCTAAAGTAATCCCCCACCTCATTGCGCATATAGATATTTGCCATGAGCAAGGTTGCGTACATGACACTATCAAAATATTGAGTCAATTCACCCGGTAGCATCACCTGCCAGGCAATTACGCTCACAACACTGAGTACGGTAAAATAAGCCGGTGCTAAACGCACCACACGCTTCTTGTAAAATCGTGCGACAGAAAATCGTTTCGATTGAATCTCATGCGTTAAAATGATGGTAATTAAATAACCTGAAATCACAAAAAAGACATCGACACCAATATATCCTCCAGAAAAGAAAGATAATCCGATATGGTTAAAAATCACCAATAAAACGGCGATAGCCCTTAAGCCATCAATATCAGCGCGATATGAGAAATTCATAATTTAGGATAAACACAATAACTTATTCAGATTGTAGGCCTTTATGCAGAAAACTCAATTTGCAAAGTAAAGGGTTATATGTCAGCCAATTCTATAAGAGCAGTCTTAAATATTACTTAATGACTCGAACATTGATGTTTTTGTAGCGTTTGTAAGTTCTGATCCTATTCATTGTTGGAGACTCATGCTATTTATTGAGACGAATCAATAATAAATAGCTGCGAGTGCATGGATGTCCTCAAACAATATCAAGCTCAGTCTGTTTTTATGCCTCAGTATGTGCTTAGGGATTGGTATTTTACGTTTTTCCTATACCGCGCTGTTACCCAGCACACGTGAATCATTTGACTGGAGCGTAGGTTTTGCCAGTCTTTTAGGGAGTGCAAATTTACTCGGTTATCTGATGGGCGCTTTTGCAGCCATGCGACTGCCCCAAAACAAAAGCATGACCCTATACATCCAGATTGCCGCAATCGCCGGCATGTTCAGTTTAATGTGCTGTGCTTTTACCAATTTTCCTCAGGCTTGGTATATCTTCTGGCGTGTGATTTCAGGAATCAGCGGTGGTCTACTAATGATTCTATCGCCTAGTGTGGTTGCGCAGTACTGTGATATTCAGGATCGCTTTAAAATTAATTTTATTGGTTTTAGTGGAATTGGTCTTGGGGTTTTATTGGCAACACTTTTCTTGCCTTATCTGGATCAAATTTCGATACAAACAGCCTGGCTGATTCTATGTGGCTTCGCGCTGATGATCTGTGTGTGCTTAAGTATTTTACTGCAACAATTTAAGCATCATTTGTCGGTGCAAACCATTGTGACCACCAGTAAAGTTACGTTGAATACGCTTTTTTATAGCTTGCTGGTTGTGTATGCCTGCAGTGCATTCGCCTATATTCCACATTCATTGTTCTGGATTGACTATCTCAGTCATGAACTGGGGCTGAATCTATTCTGGATCAATTTTAACTGGATTCTTTATGGCTTAGGCAGCGCTTTGGGGGCTTTTACTGCCTACCTTTTAGCCAGAAAATTCGGTAACCTGACTGCTCTTAAAATACTTTATAGTCTGTATATCCTGGCGATTTTTATTGCCACATTAAACACCAGTCCACTTCTGACTTTTACCTCATCCTTTTTTACCGGCCTGCTGAATCCGGCAGTCGTGTTTTTGACCTCTTATACGATTCTACAACTCTATGCTTTGGCGTATAAAAAACTCTGGAGTATTGCGACACTGTGTTTTGCATCTGTTCAGCTGATTGGCGGTTTAAGTTTTAGTACATTGCAGCATTTCGGTGTGACCTATCATCAACAGTTTCTATTGGCTTCTTTTGTATTATTACTCGGAACGCTGCAACTCGCATGGCATACACGCTCAAAGCACTACAAGCGAACCGAACAAACACCTTAAGTTTTAAATATTTTTATGAGGATGGGGCTAAATATGGATAAGGATTTACAACTCCCTATCCATTCAAATAGATGCCATAATGCAAGTGTGGCGGGGTATTTTTAGCATTACCGGTATTGCCCACATAACCGATGACTTCCCCGGCTTCAACCCAGTCGCCTTTTTGAATCTGGTCAGCATAATCATCCAAATGGGCATAATAATGTCGGCTTAAATCTGGACCGATCATCCAGACCACTTTCCCACCCAAATTATTGGTTCCGACTTGCAAGACAATGCCTTGAGTTGTGATTCGTACAGGTGTTCCTCGTTTGGCAAAAATATCGACACCTTCATGTTTGCGCCCTTCACTCCGTGCTGCACCCCAGGTATCTTGGATTTGTCGAGGTTTAATATTTTCAACCGGCATTGCAAGTTGTGCAGGCAAGTCCATGTGTTGTAATTGCATATATAAAATGGGGTAACGCATGCCTGCTGCTTCACCTGATGGTGGTGGCTGACAGCCTGAAAACAGTATCAATGTAATCATTAAACTCAGGCAGGAAATCTTTGTGAACATTTTTCGATGCTGATGCATTAATTTCAAGAATTAAAGTGATTGAATCAATTCCATCTTAAAATTTTAAAATATATTAGGGTCTGTTGACATTTCATAATGGTAACCAAATAAGATACAGACTAAAGCAACTGAGTTTTCGTAGTTCTGCTTTAGCTTATCGTAACGAGTTGCAATACCTCTGAATTGTTTTAATCTTGCAAATGTGTTTTCAACTCAGTGTCTGATTTTATATAAATACTAATCCATATGTTAATTACTGGATTTAGAATTAGATTTCTTGGGAATATTCGCTTTAGTTTGAGTATTCTTGATTTTTTCTCTGAGTGATGCTGAATCATAGCCTTTATCTGCACACAATATTTCAGTTTCTTTGAAATCCAAACAGTCAATTAAATCAGGTGCAACTTTCACATCATGAGTTGTGCCATCACCAATGATAAATTCGATAGGGGGTTTCCATTTGCATCCACGGCTAAGTGAATTTTAGAGCTATTCCACCAATGCTCTTGGAAATAGCTTGATCTTTGATTCCTGTCGCATGTTGATGTGCCCGAACATGACTAGCATCAATAAATACCCATTCTAAATCTGCATGATGTGATAATAATTTAAATATTTCTAATATTTTACTATCTTTACACTAACGAGTGAACTTCTTAAAAGTCGAGTTTGGCTTACAGAAGAAGTCAGGTAAATCACGCCAAGGACACCCAGTTCGAATCCGATAAAGAATAGTCTCAATAAAATTTCAAAGATTGTGTTTGAGGTAAATACCAAAATTATGGACAATAGATTTCAGCTTTAACCTGTGTTGATCAGTTAGCATTGTACGAGGCATAGCGAGAAGTAAATTTGGTTTTGCGATTGAATTTTACTTTCTCGCTATTTTTGAACAGCAAATGTCAACACACCTTAGTAATCCCATTAT
Source organism: Acinetobacter sp. ANC 5414 (assembly GCF_013004295.1). NCBI lineage: Bacteria > Pseudomonadati > Pseudomonadota > Gammaproteobacteria > Moraxellales > Moraxellaceae > Acinetobacter > Acinetobacter sp. ANC 5414. Next base: position 75,926 of record NZ_JABERM010000032.1, on the reverse strand, counting down.
TACAAAGCAATAATCCAAGTTTATTTTCTAATTCATTAATTTTACTGATTAGACTATTAATATGATGAAGCTCATCCTCAGACATTTTAGATAGCAATTCTGCTTGTTTCTGTTCTCTCCAATTTGTGTAAGTCATTAATACAGCTATAGGCGAAAATATAGTTACAGACCAAATTAAAAAATTTGTTGCTAAAGTAATATCCACTTCTAACTAAAAGTTTAAATATCGCATATATCGCAATACATAAAGCCAAAATAATGGCATAGACTGCCAATAAAGTAACAACTAAATTTTCTTCTTTTTTTCACTCATTGTTCTCATGCAGCAATCTTATGGTTTATTTCATCAATCTATCTTTATTTTCTAAAATTTCAGGCAAATTTCGTTCAATCCAACCAATGAGTATTGTCATTTTTTCAGCTGCCTGCGCACCCAGAATAGTTAGCTGATATTCCACTTTAGGCGGTACAACCGGATAAACCGTACGAATCAGAAAACCATCTTTTTCCAATACTTTTAAAGTTTGCACCAGCATTTTTTCACTCACCCCTTCTATGCGCTGTTTTAACTCGCTAAAACGATGCACACCATCACTTAAACAGCGTAAAACTAACACAGACCATTTGGTGGTTAAGTGTTCCAATATTTCACGTGAAGGGCATTGATTAGATAAAACTTGTCCAAGTAAATGACTGGTTGCGTAGGTGCTCATCCATGTTCTCCAATTTTATTCTTAACTTACTTTTATATATATACTTACCTTAAGCAAGCCACTATAACAAGATAAGTTATTCAAGTATATAAAACCATCAATTTACCGTTTTTTAGAATAAAAATTATGAGACATAAGACTTAAAGAAGGCTTGGTTAACAAAAAATGTGATTATTTTAAAATGATTGAATGAATCAAATTTCATAAAGCAAACTCAAAACCGCATCTGTCCAGATCACAAAGCCTCCTAATGACTATTTGAAAGAAAAGTCATATTTTTTCAAAAGCGAATGGAGTTAATTTAAATGAGAAAACTTAGATAACAGCTCAATTTTTAACTTTAGAAAACAAAAAAAAGAGCCTCAAATGAGACTCTTTTTTACTACTTTACAAATTATGCATTTGTTTCAGCAGGAACTTTTGGATAGCTTACGCCACACATTTGTTCAGCAATACGTAATACTTGGCAGCTATAACCCACTTCGTTATCGTACCAAACATACGCTGTTAAACGATTACCTGAAGTGATTGTTGCTTGCGCATCAAATACACCTGCAGTACGTGAACCGATAAAGTCAGAAGATACAACCTCAGTCGAATTTGTATAACCGATTTGACCTTGAAGGCTTGAATTGATTGAGATTTGACGAATGTATTCATTCACTTCTTCACGATCAACTTCTTTCTCAAGTGTTAAGTTAAGAATAGCAAGTGATACGTTTGGAGTAGGAACGCGTACAGAGTTACCAGTCAACTTGCCTTTAAGCGCAGGAAGTGCTTTAGCAACTGCTTTCGCAGCACCAGTTTCAGTAATTACCATGTTCAAAGTCGCAGCACGACCACGGCGATCTGCCTTGTGGTAGTTGTCGATCAAGTTTTGGTCATTTGTGAAAGAGTGAACAGTTTCAACGTGGCCATTAAGCACTTTGTATTTGTCATCTAACACTTTTAATACTGGCGTAATTGCATTTGTTGTGCAGCTAGCAGCAGAAATGATTTTGTCTTCATCTAAAATGTCAGTATGGTTTACGCCATAAACCACATTTTTCATTTCACCTTTACTTGGAGCAGTCAATACCACACGAGCAACGCCTGGGCATTTCAAGTGTTCAGCAAGACCTTCAGCATCACGCCATTTACCTGTGTTATCAATCACTAAAGCGTTATTGATACCAAAAGCTGTGTAATCCACTTCGCTTGGGCTTGAAGCGTAAATGACTTTAATGAAATTACCGTTAGCAATGATTGCTTCGTTTTCTTCATCTACAGAAATTGTGCCTGCAAATGGACCGTGAATTGAGTCACGACGAAGTAAAGAGGCACGTTTTTCCAAATCACCGTCAGATGATTTACGAACAACGATTGCTTTAAGGCTTAAACCACGACCAAGACCTGATTGACCAATGATCAAGCGTGCAAGGATACGACCGATACGACCGAAACCGTAAAGAACCACATCTTTAGGTTCAACAGTTGCAGGATTGCCTTCTAAAGATTTAACAGCATCTGCAACAAATGCATCGATGTCGCCGCCTTTTTCTTTAAATTTAACTGCAAGTTTACCTAGATCGATTTCAGCAGAACCAATTTTCTCAACTTTAGCCAATGCTTCTAGAATTGGGAAAGTGTTAACCACAGAAAGTTCAACATCCATCACACGGGTACGACGGTGTGCTTTTAAAATCTGGATTACTGAACGGTTAACTAAAGAACGACCAAATACCGAAGTCACGATATTTTTTTCACGATACAACTGACCAATTAAGGCAATCATATGCTCCGCGATTTCTTCACGGTTTTTCCAGCGACCTTGGTGATCTGCATGTAGGGCGATGATAGTCTCTTTGCTCACAGATACGTCCTCTAATTAATTGTATATCTAGGCATAAATTTCAAAACCCGGCAATTGTAAAGGAATTGTCGGCAAGTTTGAATCAAAAGCTGATTTTGTCTGGCACATTTTGCTATATATTCATTATAAATTGACAAAATAGTTGTAATTATTTTTATGATTTTCATATTGAAAGCTATAGACCACCACATTTCAGACCAAAACAATAAATTCGGTTCAAATGTTGCTTTATCAGACAAAATTCAAAAGCAGAGACCGCTTACTTTAAGTGATCTTGATAATTTTCCAGATTTTGAGCTAATGACTTTTGCTTCCGCTGTTGCTTGATCAAATGAATTGAACCTTCGACGACCAGAAGTAACACTGCCAACCAGATGGGAATATAAGTCAACCATTCTGCCGATTCCACCCTTTCACCTAAAGCAATGGATGCAAAGGCAAGTAATACCGGTTCTAAATAGCTTAACAATCCAAATATAACAAAAGGCAAATAACGACTCGCCAGAATATAACTTCCCAGTCCCAAAGCACTTAAAAAGCCTAATCCCAAAACAGCCCAGATTAAGTGCGGAAATTGCCCAATCAAAGCAAAAGAATCGCTATACACAGTCGCTAAATAAATAGCGACCGGCAGGATTAAAAATAAATCCCACCAAAAACCACCCAAGTGGTCGGTTTTAAAAGCACGTCTTAAAAAGAAATAAATAGGATAGGCAACGGCAACATATACCGTTTCCCAGGCAATACTGCCAATCCGCCACAATTCATGCCCCACCCCTATACTGGCAAAAATCACCGCAGCGATTTGCCATTTGGACAATTTTTCTTTGTAAAGCACACAACCAATGAGCACCATCACCAAGGGTAACAGGAAATACCCCAAAGACACTTCCAAACCACGCCCATTAATCGGTCCCCACAAGAACAACCAAAGCTGTGTGGTACATAATACTGAACTAATCATCAGCCAGATTAAAAAAGTCGGTTGCTTGAAAATCCGTTTAAAAATTTCTGCGATATGTTTTAAATCACCGGTCCACCACATAAATAAAGTGAGAAATGGCAGTGTGGCTAACATACGCCAGGCAAATGTCTGTTCGCTATCTAAAGGTTTTAAGAATTGGGTATAGAAATACAAAACCCCAAAAGTGACTGATGCCAATACAGACAAAGCTACGCCTTTATACATCTTTCATCTCTGGATTGATCTCGGCTGCATTATAAACATTACATACCAATAAAACTTAATCATTCATCCTTCAAATTGACCATCCAATAAAAAACCATGCCGAAGCATGGTTTGATCAATCAATCTTTTAAGATTACTTTTGAGTTTGTTTGGTATGAATCACATCACTAATGTCATAACCTATCGATTGGGCATAATCCAGATATTCTTTTACTACAGCTTGATCCGGTTGTGCTGAACGAGACAGTACCCAAAGATATCTGCGACGTGGCTCACCGACCAATACCGTTTGATAAGCATCGTCAATTTTTAGAATCCAGTAATCTCCACGTCCTACCGGTAACCAGCGAACAGATTCCGGCAAAAAGCTGACTTTCAACTTGGTATTAAATGGCGCATTTTGAATAAACGCCTCACCAATAGACTGGTTTAATTGTCCATCTTTAGTATAGCAACGGTTATCCACCCCAATATTGCCATTTTCATTTAAGGTATAAGTGGCAGATACATCACGATCACACTTATTTTGGAAGTACATCGGCTTACGGGCAACTTCATACCAAACACCGAGATATTTATCCAATTCAACTTCTTCAACAGTGTGTAAAGGCTTGTTTTGTGCATAAGCCATGGTTGCCATACCCAAGCCAATGAGCACAACTCCACCGACAGCAATCTTAGCCAGTTTAAAGCCGGCTTTAGGAAGATCATTCGTTGTCATAAAGCTACCTTTCCAGTCAAAATTTAAGATTTATAAAAATCAATATCCATTTAAAAATAACCATTCCAACTGGGTGATACTGTAGTGTTATGTAATGATTTTGCAGTAAAAAATTACCTATCCAGCTAACTTAACAGCTGTGCTTTTAAACGGACAATCTCATCACGCAGTCGTGCCGCCTGTTCAAACTGCAATTCTTTTGATGCTTTCAACATCTCTTTTTCCAGTTTGGACATGTGCTTCGCCAGCAACTTAGGATCGGCCAGAATATGACGGTCATCTGCACTTAAAGCACGTGCTTGATCCGAAATTTTTTCATCAATTTGATCATCAGTCAGTACTTCACCGGTATCAATATCTTTATTGTTTTGACGTTTGGTACTGCGCGGCGTAATCCCATGCAGCGTATTAAATTCGATCTGCTTGGCACGACGTCGATCCGTTTCATCAATCGCTTTTCGCATGGAGTCGGTGATGCGGTCAGCATAAAGAATCGCTTTACCTTTTACATTACGCGCTGCACGACCAATGGTCTGAATCAGTGAGCGTTCAGAACGCAAAAAGCCCTCTTTGTCTGCATCTAAAATCGCTACCAAAGATACTTCTGGCATATCCAGACCTTCACGTAACAGGTTAATGCCGACAAGCACATCATGCACACCCGAACGTAGGTCATGAATAATCTTCACCCGCTCTACCGTATCGATATCTGAATGCAAATAAGCGACTTTCACCCCATATTCTTTTAAATATGAAGTTAAATCTTCCGCCATACGCTTGGTTAGCGTAGTCACCAATACACGTTCATCCAAATCTTTACGCAGATTGATTTCTGAAAGCACATCATCGACTTGGGTCAAAACTGGACGAATTTCGATTTCAGGATCGACCAGCCCGGTTGGACGAACCACCTGCTCGGCAATTTGCTCGGATTTTTCCAGCTCATATTTTGCCGGGGTTGCGCTGACATAAATCGTGGTCGGAATAATGCGCTCCCACTCCTCAAATTGCATTGGACGGTTATCCAGTGCACTGGGTAAACGGAAACCATAATTGACCAGGTTTTCTTTACGCGAACGGTCACCTTTATACATCGCACCAATTTGTGGAACGGTGACATGCGATTCATCAATAATCAGTAAAGCATCGTCAGGGATATAATCGAATAAAGTTGGAGGAGCCTCACCCGATGGACGACCAGACAAATGACGTGAATAGTTTTCAATACCGTTGGTATAGCCCAACTGCTGCATCATTTCCAAATCGTAACGGGTACGCTGTTCAATACGTTGTGCTTCAAGCAATTTGTCATGCTCGCGAAAGAAAACTAAACGCTCTTTCAGTTCTTCACGAATGGTACCGATGGCGCGCTGCAAGTTGTCTTTTGGAGTGACATAATGACTTTTAGGATAAATCGTGACACGCGGTACTTTACGCACCATTTTCCCGGTTAATGGATCAAACCAGCGAATCGAATCAACTTCATCGTCAAACAGTTCGATACGAATTGCATCTTGATCCGATTCGGCCGGGAAAATATCCATAATTTCACCGCGAATACGATAGGTACCACGTAAAAATTCCAGTTCATTACGGGTATATTGCATTTCAACCAGACGACGAATAATGTCATCTCGACTGATTCGATCGCCCTGTACAATATGCAGCAACATGCTCATATAGGCGTTTGGATCACCCAAACCATAAATCGCAGAAACCGAAGCCACAATAATGGCATCACGACGCTCTAATAATGCACGGGTTGCTGAAAGGCGCATCTGATCAATATGATCATTAATGGCAGAATCTTTTTCGATAAAGGTATCGGAAGATGGAACATAGGCTTCTGGCTGATAGTAGTCGTAATAACTGACAAAATACTCAACCGCATTATTCGGGAAAAATGACTTAAATTCACCATACAACTGTGCAGCCAAGGTTTTATTGTGCGCCATGACAATGGTTGGACGTTGAGTCTGAGCAATCACATTCGCCATGGTATAGGTTTTCCCCGAACCTGTTACCCCTAATAGCAACTGATCGTGATAGCCTTTTTCAATACCACTGACCAGTTTCTCAATGGCTTGTGGCTGATCACCAGCGGGTTGATAGCTGGTCACTAATTCAAAAGGTTGCTGACTATCCTGCATAGTATCCATCTTCAACGACATAACATTCATAGTATGAGGGCTAAAAACCAACATGCAACATCACCCCCCCTATATTTCTGTATTTTGCTGATTCAGTACAGTTCGTTCAGGTTGATCTATTTACTTAACCCAAATCTCGAATAAGAAATTGACTTAAAAAATAAGAGGACTAGAGCCATCAGTTGAGTTACTACACAAAACTCACAACTCTAGTCCTTATATTTATAGTACCGAATTATTCTGTGTAGTTGACGATTTCTTTCTAAAGTTTGAGCCCATTTACTGGAAGTTTCTCAAACAGCATCATCACTGTATAAAAATTCGAACTACTCAGCTGAGCCTTTCAGAAATTATTTTTATTGATATTTAGTATAAATTATTACATTTCAATAATTTCAAAGCATTTTTCACATCATTAAAACAAGATAAAAGTCATTTATTTAAAAGTCGGTCTTGTTACCCGCACATGATCCATTTGATGAATAGCCATCAACTTGCTTTATATGCCTTATTTTGTCTCCGGTTGTGAATCATTCAGGTTTAAAATATGGAATCATTACCCGGCAAAACTGATGTCTTAAGTAATGTGGATATATTAAAAGTTGTTTAATTCACTGATTCAGCGTGGCTTTATTAAATAAAGCTTTTAAGGATAAAACATAAAAAATCCCGCTCTTAAGCGGGATTTTTTAATACGTAAATTCTTAGTAGATCGCCATATGATTGCGATGAATCATTTCTAAAGAACGTGCTTCACCTAAAACCTGATGCACTTTATCCGAAGACAAACCCTTCACAATTTCAGCTGAACGCGAACTAAAGTTGACACGACCCACAGCTACACGGCCACCATGTGAATCGACACATTCAACCACATCGCCACGTTCAAAATGACCTTCCACCGCTTTCACCCCAACAGGCAATAAACTGCGATGGTTTTCTTTAATGGCTTTCACTGCGCCATCATCCAAAACTAAACGGCCTGCAGTTTGCAGATGCGCAGCCAACCATTGCTGATGTGCAGTAATACGGTCATTATCCGTAATAAACAATGTTCCAAGCAATTCACCAGACATTAAGCGCGCAAGCACATTGTCGCTTTCGCCACTGGCGATCAGGGTTGGACAACCTGATTTCGCTGCCAAGCGTGCCGCACGAACTTTGGTCAACATACCACCACGACCAAATTTTCCGCCACCACCTGCCATATCAAACAGACTTTCATCCAAAGCACGAACCGTATGGAACAGTTTTGCATTTGGATTAGAACGTGGGTCAGAGTCAAACATGCCTTGCTGATCGGTTAAGATAATCAACAAATCTGCATGAACCTGACCTGCGACCATAGCGGCCAAGGTATCGTTATCACCGAAGCGAATTTCGTCAGTCGATACCGTGTCATTTTCATTAATAACAGGAATCACATGCCAGTCAATTAAATGCTGCAAAGCATCGCAAGAGTTCAAATAACGACGACGGTCTGCCAGGTCATCATGAGTCAGTAAAACTTGAGCCGTTTGAATAGAATGATTTTCTAATACACTAGACCAGGTTTGAATCAAGCCCATTTGACCAATAGCAGCACATGCCTGAAGACTCGGTAAATCAGTGGGTCGATTCGACAATTTCATACGAACCATACCTTCAGCCACAGCACCTGAAGACACAAGAATGATCTCGTGTCCTGCATTGTGTAGATCCGCAATTTGTTGCGCCCAATGCGAAATTGCATCCAAATCTAAACCTTGCCCATTTGCCGTGAGTAAAGATGATCCGATTTTAACAACGATTCGTTTACAACCCTTGAGCTGACGTTGCCCATCTACCACTTCTATCATCTTGTCCTCAGTACTCTATCCTAAGAGCTTAACGTACGTAAAACACTTCCATTTCGCCATCATCACCGTCGTTATCATCTTCATCATCATCTTCTGCCAATAGACCGGCAAGACGTTGTTGACGACGCATTTCACGATAAGCTTCTTTCGCTGCGATGGTTTGTTCACGTGTCTCAGCTTCAAGCTGATCACGGAATGCTTTCATTTCTGCTGCATATTCAGGATCTTCAACTTCGCGTTCACGTTGTTGTTCAATTTGATCCATCAGGTAATAAACAACTTCTTTGGTTCCTTCCGACATTAAGCCAGAAGTTTGGAATACCGGACCTTCCCACTTCATTTCTTCCAGAAGATGTTTACACCATTCTTCTTTGGTGTCCTGATCGAGTTGGTCAACCTTGTTCAGCACCAGTACCACTGGCAATTTAGCAAGGGTTGGAGAGAATTTTTTCAACTCATTCAAAATTGCCTTGGCATTGTGCACCGGGTCTGAACCGTCAATCGGCTGTACATCAACAATGTGCAACAGAATACGGGTACGGGCCAAATGTTTAAGGAAACGAATACCCAGACCTGCACCTTCAGAGGCACCTTCAATCAGTCCAGGAATATCGGCCATCACAAATGAACGGTGACGGTCGGCATCTACCACACCCAGGTTTGGAACCATGGTAGTAAATGGATAATCTGCAACTTTAGGTTTTGCTGCCGATACTGCACGAATAAATGTCGATTTACCTGCATTTGGCATACCGAGCAAACCAACATCCGCAAGAACTTTAAGCTCTAAACGAATTTCACGGTATTCACCTTTGGTACCTGTTGTGCACTTACGTGGTGAACGGTTAGTCGATGATTTAAAGTGGGTATTACCCAAACCACCTTCACCACCCGCTGCAACCATCACACGTTGACCATCAGCAACCAAGTCACCGATAATATCGCCTGATTCTGTATCGACAATTGTTGTTCCTACTGGAACCTTTAATATGGTGTCTTCACCGCCACGGCCTGAGCAGTTCGCACCACGACCGTTTTTAGCACGTTCTGCACGGAATCTGCGTGTATAACGATAATCTACAAGTGTGCTTGTGTCGTTATCGGCTTCAACATAGATGTTACCGCCACGTCCACCATCACCACCATCTGGACCACCAAATGGTACGAATTTTTCACGGCGAAAACTGGCTACGCCATTGCCACCGTCGCCAGCCTCTACGGTAATGACTGCTTCATCAACAAAGCGCATGCTGCCAATCCTCTAAATACTTTAAAACCGCATATTCTGCCATATTTTACAAAATTTCTCGAATAGTATTATTCAGCTTATGCTAAATATCTTTCAATCCAAGTTCTCCAAGCCTTTAAAAGCAATATATTCAAATAATTTATGCAAGAGATTTTATTTCATCTTAAAATTTTAAATATATTAAATTAAACATGCTTTCTGTAAAAACAAAAAAACCCGCAACGAATGGCAGGTTTTTCTAACACAAGGTTTCAGTCCCAGACTTATTCCATATTGTTAATGACTGCTTGACCAAATTCCGAACAACGTAACAAAGTCGCGTCAGGCATTAAACGCTCGAAATCATAAGTGACCGTTTTTGCAGTAATCGCACCAGAAACACCTTTAATGATCAAGTCGGCTGCTTCAGTCCAGCCCATGTCACGCAGCATCATTTCAGCAGAAAGGATGATTGAACCTGGGTTTACTTTGTCTTGACCTGCATATTTAGGCGCAGTACCGTGAGTGGCTTCGTACATCTGGATTGCACCACCAATGTTTGCACCAGGCGCAATACCGATACCGCCAACTTCAGCTGCAAGCGCATCAGAAATGTAGTCACCGTTCAAGTTAAGCGTCGCGATCACTGAATATTCAGAAGGACGCATCAGGATTTGTTGCAGGAACGCATCAGCAATCACATCTTTAATGATGATGTCTTTGCCGTTTTTAGGGTTCTTGATAGTCACCCATGGACCACCGTCCAAAAGTTCGCCACCAAAACGCTCAAGCGCAACTTCGTAACCCCATTCTTTGAACGCACCTTCGGTATACTTCATGATGTTGCCTTTGTGAACGAGAGTCACGCTAGGCTTGTCATTGTCGATTGCAAACTGAATGGCTTTACGAACCAGACGTTGCGTCCCTTCTTTAGATACCGGTTTAATACCAATGCCACAATTTTCTTCGAAACGGATTTTAGTCACACCCATTTCTTCTTTCAGGAATTTGATGACTTTTTTAGCTTCAGGTGAATCCGCTTTCCATTCAATCCCTGCATAGATATCTTCAGAGTTTTCACGAAAAATCACCATATCAGTCAGTTCAGGATGTTGAACTGGAGAAGGAACACCTTCGAACCAACGCACTGGACGCACACAGACGTAAAGGTCTAATTCTTGGCGTAAAGCGACATTGAGAGAACGAATGCCACCACCAACAGGAGTCGTTAATGGACCTTTGATAGAAACGACAAACTCGCGAAGCGCTTCGAACGTTTCTTCTGGCATGTAAGTACCATAGATTTTATCTGCTTTTTCACCGCAGTAAACTTCCATCCATTCGATCGAACGTTTGCCAGCGTAAGCTTTTTGAACTGCAGCATCTACCACTGCTTTCATTGTTGGTGTAATATCCACACCAATACCGTCGCCTTCAATGAAAGGAATGATAGGATTGTTAGGAACATTCAGTGACAAGTCTGCATTTACGGTAATTTTGCTACCATCCACAGGCACAACAATCTTTTGATAACCCATTGTACTCGTTCTCCCTATTGTTATTCTATCTGGCGAATCTAAAAAATAATTGCCAATATGCAATACTTTCAACTTATCTTAACGCATAATATTGTAATCCTATTTAAGTGTTTTTGAGATTTACAGGGGAAATAACGCCATTTCTCCATAAAATAAAACTCAACGTTTCCAGTATTTATCATTATCAAAGTAGTTATTTTCTATGAAAATCGTCATTCTTAATAAACCTTATGACGTTCTCTCCCAGTTCCGTGCCGATGAGAAACATCAAACCATGGCTGATTTCACTCAAGACCCTGATCTTCGTATCGCTGGTCGTCTTGATTTAGACTCAGAAGGCTTAATGTTCTTAACCGATCATGGTGGTTTGAACCAGTTTATTACCAACCCTGCCAACAAAAAGTTTAAAACTTATGTGGTACAGGTTGATGGTGACATCACCGAAGAAGCTTTAGAGCAACTTCGTAAAGGTGTTGAGCTTAAAGATGGCATCACCCTGCCTGCTCAAGCCAAAAAAATTGATGAGCCGGACTGGTTATGGGAACGTACGCCACCCGTACGTTTTCGTGCTAGCGTTCCAACTTCATGGGTAGAAATTCAAATTTGTGAAGGTCGTAACCGTCAGGTTCGTCGCATGACCTCTGCGGTAGGTTTTCCAACTTTACGTTTGATTCGTACTCAAATTGGTAGCCTCAGCATTGTAAAATTGGGCTTACAGCCCGGTGAGCAAGTGGAGATCGAACCTTTACTTTACCCAGACTTTAAAGATGTTCCTGCGGACAAACCGTATGAAGGTCGTTCCTTTGCGAAAAAGACTACAACCAAGAAACAGCATTTCTCGGTTGCTAAAGACAAAGCACGCGAAGCAAAAGGCGAAGCGCCATTCAAAGGCAAGAAAAAAGCCAGTGGTGGTACAACGCGTATTTGGCAAATGGATGATGCGGATAAACCACGTCGCAAAACCAATGGTACGACACGCCCAAATACTAAAGCACCTCGTGGTCGTGGACGTAGTAACGGTCGCTAAAATTGAGTTTAAATAAGTTCCTTTTTGGGGGAGTGTTCGTACCGTAGAAATTGCGGACGAAAAAAAGCCGGTGCATATGCACCGGCTTTTTTATCGACTCCACCCTACAGCAAAGCCGATAGGTTCAAGCGAGATTAAACAGAAGCAAGAGCAGCGTTTAAGGTTGCGCTTGGACGCATCACAGCATTTACTTTCTCTTGATCAAGAGCGTAGTAACCGCCGATGTCAGCCGCTTTACCTTGAACAGCAGCTAGCTCAGCAACGATCTTGTCTTCGTTTTCAGCCAATGCTTTAGCAAGCGGAGCAAACTTCGCTTTCAATTCAGCATTTTCATCTTGAGCAGCTAACGCTTCAGCCCAGAATTTTGCTAGGTAGAAGTGGCTGCCACGGTTATCAAGTTCGCCAGTGCGACGCGATGGTGACTTGTCATTGTCGAGCAATTTGCCAGTCGCTTGGTCTAATGTCTTAGCCAATAACTTCGCAGCAGCATTGTCTTCTTTGATGCCCATTTCTTCTAGAGAAACAGCAAGCGCCATGAACTCACCCAGTGAATCCCAACGCAAGTGGTTTTCTTCAACCAACTGCTGTACGTGTTTGGGAGCAGAACCGCCTGCACCTGTTTCGTACATACCACCACCCGCCATTAACGGCACGATAGAAAGCATTTTCGCTGAAGTACCCAATTCCATGATTGGGAATAAGTCTGTCAGGTAGTCACGTAAGATGTTACCTGTTACAGAGATTGTATCTAGACCACGAGCAACACGTTCAAGCGTATAACGCATTGCACGAACTTGTGACATGATTTGGATATCTAAACCGTCAGTGTCATGATCTTTCAAGTATTTTTCAACTTTCTTGATCAATTCGTTTTCGTGTGGACGGTACGGGTCAAGCCAGAAGATTGCCGGCATGCCAGAGTTACGCGCGCGAGTTACCGCAAGTTTCACCCAGTCACGGATCGGTGCATCTTTCACCTGACACATACGCCAGATATCGCCTTCCTCAACATTTTGCGACATCAACACTTCACCTGTTTCAAGATCAGTGATGTTGGCAATACCCGCTTCAGGAATTTCAAACGTTTTGTCGTGTGAGCCGTATTCTTCAGCTTTTTGCGCCATCAAGCCAACGTTAGGTACAGTACCCATTGTTTTTGGATCGAAGTTGCCATTCCACTTACAGAAATTGATCATTTCTTGGTAGATACGTGCGAAAGTCGATTCAGGCATTACGGCTTTACAGTCGTAAGGTTTGCCGTCAGCACCCCACATTTTACCACCACCACGGATCATTGCAGGCATAGAAGCATCTACAATGACGTCGTTTGGTGAATGGAAGTTGGTGATGCCTTTTGCTGAATCAACCATCGCAAGTGCTGGACGGTGTTCTTGACACGCGTGCAAGTCACGGATGATTTCTTCACGCTGCGATGCAGGTAAAGTTTCAAGCTTCTCGTAAAGACTCGCCATACCGTTATTGATGTTAACACCTAACTCATCAAATAACTTGCCATGCTTCTCAAACGCATCTTTGTAGTAAATTTTCACACAGTGACCGAATACGATCGGGTGTGAAACTTTCATCATGGTTGCTTTAACGTGTAAAGAGAACAAAATGCCCGCTTCACGACAGTCTTCAAGTTCTTTCTCGTAGAAGTCGCAAAGTGCTTTTTTGCTCATAAACATTGAGTCGATGATTTCGCCATCTTTCAATGCAACTTTTTGTTTAAGAACGATGGTTTCGCCACTTTTCGTGATCAATTCCATTTTCACGTCACGCGCGCGGTCAAGTGTCATTGACTTTTCGCCGTGGTAGAAGTCACCTTCATTCATGTGCGAAACGTGAGTTTGTGACCACTGTTTCCACTCGCTCATTGAATGCGGGTGTTTCTTAACGTAGTTTTTCACTGCGGCAGGCGCACGACGGTCAGAGTTACCTTCACGTAATACTGGGTTTACAGCAGAGCCTAAGCATTTGCCATAACGAACCTTGATTGATTTTTCTTCTTCAGTCGTTGGGTTTTCCGGATAATCCGGGATTGCATAGCCTTTTGACTGAAGTTCTTTAATACACGCTGTTAGCTGGCCAACAGAGGCACTGATATTCGGTAATTTAATAATGTTGGTATCTGGATCTTGTGTAAGATGACCTAGCTCCGCGAGGATATCGGGAACTTTCTGCTCTTCATTTAGGCAGTCTGCAAATTCTGCGAGCACGCGAACGGCTACAGAGATGTCACTTTTGACAATCTCGATACCGGCCGGCTTGGTAAAGGTCTCAATGATCGGCAGCAGCGAATAAGTCGCCAACAATGGCGCCTCGTCAGTCAGAGTGTAAATGATAGTTGACTTTCCACCAGCCATATATAGCCCCTTGCGTTAGATTGAGTTTTGAGAACCGAGCTTTTGGCCCAGCCCTACGAACCGATTTGCTTAAATAAAACATCGAAAGTATCGGTGCTCATTGCACCTCAGCTAAACAACAATATTGTTTCATATTGCTTCTTGGCTGAAAATTCATATATATCGGTGTTGTTCACCAATCCTTATATTCTACTTGAAATTTCGTATTTTTTCGAGTACAGGCAGTCTCAGCTGGTCTCTTCGACTACATTCACACACCTCATTACATGAGCAACGACTCAAGACTTTAATAACAAATATTATTTATTTATCAATATCTTATATTAATTAAACTCTAGATTAATGATCAAAATTTAAACCGATCAATTTACTGTTTTACAACCCAATTAATTAAAACATGTTGGGTATCATGGAAATAAATCATACATAAAGGAATACGATGCAAATTTTTTCCTGATCAGCCGAAAAAGTAGTCATTGTGAAGTCTGCGCTCCTTACTTAAGTTTTACTAAACTTTAAAGGCTTTCGAGCGGTAATTTTCAACGGAATATTGTGGGAGAATCCAAGATATAAATGTTGTCCTTGAAGCTCAGCAAGGTGATAAATGGGGGATTTTAAAGGTGCGACCCATAAGTAAAATCTAATTTCAGAGCTTTAGCCTAAAGATACCAACCTGAAAAGAGTATAGATAAAATTACTTTTGAACAAATAACGGGTTTAAAGTATAAAATTAAACAAGTAAGAGATATCAAAAGTATCTGTTTGGTTGGTTGAGAAATAAAATCAAATCATTTTTTCATATTAAAAAATAAAAAACCGACGCCTAAGCATCGGTTTTACATGAGTTTAATCAAACTAGCAAATTAAGCCTTCAACCACTTCTCTGCTTTGGCTTGATCTTCAACTTTCAGTTCAACCGTGGTCAAATCAATCGCACCACCTTGAACTTCAAACTGAATAAATTCATCACGGCGGAATGCATATACAGTGAAAATACCTTCTTGTTTTGAATATTTCTCAAGAAGTTTTTCAGAGGCTTTTAAGCCATCAATTGCAACAATCACATCATTGGCTGAAAGACCGGCTTTAGCCCCTGCACTGTCACGACGAACCTGTTGAACCACCACACCTTCAGGTTTATCTGCAACTTTTAGTCCGAATGGCAAAGCTTTTTCATTTTTCAATTCAAAACTTAGACCAAATTCAGGGAACAACTGATCCAGTGGCAATTCGTCTGTAGTGTTAATCAAATGATTAATTTGCTCAAGCCAACTTTGACCTGTCAACTCCTGACACAAATCAAAGATGGTACGTTCATTCACTTGAATGCCTTTTTGCGCATTTTCATACAGCTTACGCATGAGTGCATCAAGGCTTGAACCTTTAAGACGCAACCCTAAATCCAGACACAACGCCACCAAACAACCTTTGTTGTAATAGCTTGTGCCTGCATTATTCGAGTTCTCATCCTGACGGTAAAATTTCACCCATGCATCAAAACTGGATTCCGCCACAGTTTGAATCGCATGACCTGGGTTTTGCAGGTAACGATCAATCTGTACTTTTAATAAAGCAATATACGATTCTTGATTGATGACACCGCTACGCAGCAAAATCAGATCATCGTAATAAGAGGTAAAGCCTTCAAAGATCCAGAGGAGTGAGGTATAGCCTTCTCTATTCAAATCATAATTGACAAAGTTTTCCGGACGAATAAATTTCACCAGCCAAGAGTGGAAATATTCGTGACTGCATAAACCCAGGAAACGTTGATAATCTTTCGATGGCTCTTCTGGCTCATCTGCTTTTGGCAGGTCATCACGTGGCGTAATTAAGCTCGTACTATTCGGGTGTTCTAAACCACCATAACTATTGCCTGTTGCCATCGTCATGAAAGTATAATTTTCAAATGGCGCTGAACCAAACATTGAAATTTCTGTGCTACAGATTTTTTCAATGTCTTGCTGCATACGCTGGGCATTCATGGCATGTTTGCCCGAAACCACGAACTCGTGCGGAATACCATTGGCTTCAAAACTAAAACGGGTTTGATCAGCCAGTTCAAATGGCGAATCAATCAGCTGCGCATAGTTTTTAGCTTTTAAGGTATAACGACCTTTGACCAGGCTTTTATTTTCCAAACCGGTAGCCAATTGGAAGTGTTTCAGTTCTGGCGGCAAGAACACTTCAACTTCAATGGCTTTATCTTCCTGACCTTCCAGTCCCAAACATGCACAGGCTGGATTCACGTATAAACGTGTCTGATCCACATATGCACCGCGAACAGACAAATCATAGGCATAAACATCATATTCAACTGTAATCAGTTCATGATCGGTATTAAATAAACGCCATTTATTCTTTTCAAATTTTTGAATCTGTAAAATGCGGCCATCTTCATCATATGCTTTGACTGATTCAAGATGCTTTGAAAACTCGCGAATCAAATAACTTCCCGGAATCCAGGTCGGTAAAGAAAGTACTTGGGTAGGATTTGCTAAAAAGCGAAGTGTCACGTGAACTAGATGCTGACGATAATCGTCAAATTCGATTTGATAATGCAACATAATGGGCAATACAAAATAAAAAAAGGTAACTTGGCAATTAGCTTAGCATTTTTTTACAAAGCAATGCGAACTGTCGCAATTGTCTACAATTCTGACTAGCCATTGCTAAAAAAAAAGCATAGCATGCCCGTGATTTTTTGCATTTTAAAGTCAATGGATTGGCAAATAAAGGAACATCATTGAAAGCTGTCATCTACCTCGTCGCGTCTCTTTGTTTATTGTGCTCCACGATAGTCAATGCTGCACTACTGAACCTCGTCCCTGAAAGCGTTGAAGCTGCTGCATGGACCATTCTTGATACCCAATCTGGACAAGTGATTGCGGAGCACAATAGCCATGAGCAACGTGCACCAGCATCGATGACCAAAATGATGGTTGCGTATATAGCGCTGAAAGAAATTGAAGCGGGGCGTTTAAAAAAGGATGAAATCATCACTGCAACACCGGTGGTAAAAATGGTGCAGTGGGATGAATCACAAATGTACCTGAAAGAAGGTGATCAGATCTCCATTGATCAGCTGCTGGCGGGTTTGATCGTGATGTCAGCCAATGATGCTGCCGTGACTTTAGCGGAACGTATTTCAGGGACAGTACCGGCTTTCATCCAACGCATGAATAAAGAAGCCAAAGCTTTGGGAATGAACGATACACATTTTGCCAATGCACCCGGTGTAACCATGCCAGATCATTTTTCCTCTGCACATGACATGGCACTGCTGGGTCAAGCACTCGCATTACAAACACCTGAATACTTACATTATTCAGTGATGCCAAGTTTCAGTTATAACCAGCGTTTTCACCGCGCAACCAATTTGGCGCTCAAATTTGACCCAACTGTGGATGGTTTAAAAACCGGTTTTACCAAAGCCGCAGGTTATAACCTGGCACTGACTGCACACCGTCCTACCGGTAATCCGGCACTGCCTGAACGTCGCCTGATTGTCGTGGTTATGGGCACAAAAAATGCTTTAAAACGTGCTGAAGTTGCTCACACCCTGCTGAACATGGCTTATACCTATACTCGCAATGAAGTGGCAATTAAAGACAAGCAGCTGATTGCTGAATTGCCGGTGATCAAATCCACTTTAAAAATGTTTAAACTGGAAACCAGTAAACCGCAAATTGTGACTACATCTTTATATGACCAGCCTTATGCAATTGATCTGCAAACCTATGACACCGTAAATCAGCGCATCATGTTGAATACAGGCAATGGAACGATTCAGGTGATCGATCCATTACAAGAAACAAAAACCCACTTAAATGTCGAAATCAAAGAAAAACTACTGACTGCCCCATTAGCAAAAGTGATGGAATTGGCAACTGTGCAGGTTTATCAAAACAACCAGTTGATTCGCACCATTGCGATTGAAAATGATGTACAAATTGAAGAAGCCAATTTCTTCCAGAAAATTGTGATTTGGTTTAAACAACTTTTTACTTTTTTCTCCAGTGATGAGGTGGAAGTCAAAACTTATCCACTAAGCTAATCGCGTGACATTTCTTTAAGTTAGGTAAGCTGTATAACCATCTAAACAAAAGCAATGAATTGAAGATGGCATCCATATGCCATCTTCTTTTTTTGTCTTTAAAAGAACAAATAGGTCAAATATGAGTAATCTGCATAAAATCGTCATTATGGGTGGAGGTCTCGGCGGTTTAGAACTTGCAACGCAGCTGGGGGATGCCATGAAAGCCCGCATTCAAGACAAACCACAACCGATGTTCAAATTTTCCGACAAAGGTTCATTGGTGTCATTAAGCCATCATAAAGCAGTGGGAAAATTACTCGGGCAAGTGAGTGTGCAAGGTTTTCTGGCGAAGTCGATTTATGTTTCTTTATATCGACTGCATCAAGCCGCCATTCATGGCGATACTCATGCGGGTCTTTTGAGCGCTAAGGATTTTGTCACAAGAAAAACAGCTTCAAAGATAAAATTACATTGAAATTTTAAAAACCGTCCCTATTATTAAGAAAATGTCATTAAAAATGTAGAAAATGCAGTTTTTTGATAAATATGATCTACAAAATCTGCTTTTCACTTTATGATGTCCCCTTTAAAAATTGAATGGATCAATAACATGACTGCTATTGCAAATGACCTCGTGGTTTCTTTCCACTACACGTTGACTAACGCAGAAGGCGAAACTCTCGACCAATCACAAGGTGAACCACTTGCATATTTGCACGGTGCAGGTAACATCATCCCAGGTTTAGAAAATGCTTTGGAAGGCAAAACTGTTGGTGATAAATTTACTGTAAATGTTCCTGCAGCTGAAGGTTATGGCGAATATAACCCAGAAATGGTTCAAGAAGTTCCTGCTCAAATGTTCCAAGGCGTGGACAACATCCAACCGGGCATGCAGTTCCAAGCTCAAACTGATGACGGCGTGCAAATCGTGACTGTTAAAGCAGTTGAAGGCGACACAATCGTTGTGGATGCTAACTTCCCACTTGCTGGTCAAGACTTAACTTTCGAAGTTGAAATTGTTGAAATTCGTGAAGCTTCTGCTGAAGAATTAGAACACGGTCATGTACACGGCGCTGGTGGTCACCACCACTAAGATCGGTACAGATCAAAAAAGGCAAAGTTTTACTTTGCCTTTTTTATTGCCTGAATTTTTTTATACAGAATTCAATTACCCAAAAAAATTAGTTTGTTTAGCCTTTTTTTAGCAACCTATCCTCTACAGCTGGCTGATTTGTTTTAAGCGCTGAAGATCAATGATCCGAATCTGGCTATAATTCCACTCTACAATGCGTTCCTGTATAAAATATTGCAGCTGCTTATTTAAGGTTTGTCGGGACACATTCAGTAATTCGGCAAATTCCTGTTGGCTCATTTTGAATTGAATCGTTGAAGGCTCCTGACTTGTGGGGGTTGCCTGCTGCCCCAAGATCATTAAATGTCGCGCAATCTTTTGATTGATGCTCGCGGTTTGCAGATAACGGTTTTTCTCCATCAAGCCATACATTCGCTCACTCAGTAATTGAATGATCTGCCACATGGTTTGTGGCTGCTGCTGTAATTGCTCCAGAAAAACCTGCCCTGAAATCACGGCAACTTCAACTTGCTCTACGGCATAAAAATCAAAATTAAGCGGCTTTTGCTGTAAAAATGGCACCAGATTAAATACCGAATACATTTTCACATAATCACTGACTTTAAACTCGCCCTCACTGAGCAACCAGCCAATCTGCATCCGTCCAGACAACAGCACATAGATATCATCCAGTTTTTGCTGATAACGTAAAATCTGTTGTTGGGGTAAAAAACGTAGATATTTTACCTGCTGCATTAACGTTTGATGTGATTGTGCATTGAATGCTGAAAAGACCGCATCCTCCTTGAAAATTTGCTTTAACTTCTCTGCACGACTGAGCATATGAAATTGATGTTCTCATTAAAAAAACCTAGTAAATTAAATACTAGGTTCTGAATCTCTGTAGACCAACCAATTTTTAGCGCTATGTATATCTCGAATTCAGATCAATATCGATTCTACACAGCGCCATCTTACAATTGAGTTATTAGGATGCTTTTTCTAAAATTTGACCGTTTTCAAAGGTAAAATTGGAAATGTCCTGTTTCACGACTTTCTTCAAGCTCACACTTGGACGACCATCTACACCAAACGGAATCTCCCCTTCAATGGTGACACGACGTACTACACGCAGGTCATCACCATAGTCATTAATTGCACGGTGTTGTGTGGCACGGTTATCCCAGATTGCGACATCCCCTACGCTCCAGCGCCAACGAACGATGTTCTCTAAATTTACGGCATAGTCTTGGAATAGTTCAAACAAGCGACGTGAATCTTGGCTGTTATAACCGACAAAGCGTTTGAAGAAGTGACCCAATAATAATGTTTTCTCACCGCTTTCAGGATGCACACGCACCAATGGATGCTCTGTTTCATATTCAGTCGAGTTAAATAACTCACGATATTTTTGATAATTTTCGGTATCTGTTTTAGCCGCTTTGGAAGCATAGTCAAAATCATTGCTATGCACTGCGCGCAAGCGATCTGCCAATTTTTTGAGTTCTTCTGGCAGATCATTATAGGCAGATGTCGTATTTGCCCAAACCGTATCTCCGCCTGCTGCCGGTGCAACAATGCTGCGTAAAATGGAAGCCTTTGGATAATCTTCAATAAAAGTAATATCGGTATGCCATGTATCTGCTCGACCACCACGTGAATCCAGCTCAAGTACATGCGCCGTTCCACTTTTCACGGGAACGGTTGGATGATTCAATGGCTTTCCTAATAATGCAGCAAAACCTTCTTGTTCATCATCGGTTAAGTGCTGCTGATTTTTAAAGAAGATCGCTTTATATTTAACTAGAGCATGGTTAATTTCATAGACCGTTTCTTGGTCTAAAGTTGAAGAGAGTTTGATTCCTTCAATTTCCGCACCAATGCGACCGGTAATCGGTTTGACTTGAATATGTTGATATTGATAGTTCGGATCATAGGGCTTGGTTTGAGTTTGGCTCATGGCTATTCCTTATATTTCAATTTTTATTGCAACGTTGTGTTGTTGAAATACAGTCTGCCCTTAAACTATTTTAAACACTGTCAAACGTTTGACAGTGATCAGCACAATACCTGCTTAAGTTTTGAAGATTCCTGATTTAGCGGTTGAACTTTTAAGTATACGGTGAGTGATATAAGTGAAGTGTTTAAATAATTACAAGCCTTTAAAAAACATAAAAAAAATGTCGAATTTTTAAATTGAATTATTTATGATCAAGTCAAAATATTAAGAATATAGCTTGAGGAATGAATGGAACGTTTCTTTCACAATACCATGTATGCAGCACGCTGGATTTTAGCCCCAGTCTATTTTGGGCTTTCATTTGCATTGCTGCTTTTGGCAATTAAATTCTTTCAGGAAGTCGGGCATGTTCTACCACTTATTTTTGAATATTCTGAAGCAGACTTAATTCTTGTGATTTTGTCTTTAGTGGATATGACTCTAGTGGGTGGCCTGATTGTAATGGTAATGTTTTCAGGTTATGAAAACTTTGTTTCACAACTGAAAATTAAAAATGAAGATACCCGCCTCAACTGGCTTGGCACCATGGATGCAAACTCACTTAAACTTAAAGTTGCTGCTTCCATCGTCGCGATTTCATCTATTCATCTGCTGCGCATTTTTATGGATGCCAAAAATATTCCTAATGACAAAATCATGTGGTACATCATTATGCACCTGACCTTTGTCATTTCAGCATTTATGATGGGTTATCTGGATAAAATTAGTAAGCATTAATTATTTTTGTCTGCATCAAAAAAGCCCCTAGATTTGGGGCTTTTTATTCAAAACGATTATAGGTAATCGCCTTCACGTTCTGGCTGATACAACACTTTTTCAATCTTCACTTTCATCAAATGACCATCCGGCTGTGGCCATTCAATTTCTTGTCCTTCTGCCAGTCCCAAAATTGCTGCGCCTACCGGTGCAAGTACATTGACTTGCCCTTTTTCACCCCGAAAATCATGCGGATACACCAAGGTAATATCCGTAGATTCACTTGCAGGCGCAATAACAATACGCACACGCGCATTCATGGTCACTACATTTTCAGGAACATCTTGTGGAGCAACAACCTCAGCACGCGCAAGCTCGTCTTCAAGATGCTGCATCGTTGGACTCAGTTTAGATTGATGATCAAGCATGGTTTCTAAACGTTGAAGATCTTGTTGAGAAATAATAATTGTTGGTTTAGCCATTTACCTGATTCCTTTGAACGAAAGATGTCATTAGAGCAATAGCAAAATGAGTTATATCTTTTATGGAGTATTGTTCTGTTATAGCAGAAATATGATATTCGAAAAATATGACTTTTAATCATATATAAAAAAAGCCCCTTTGAGGGGGCTTTCTCAAGTCGTTAACTTATTTTGCGTAAACAGGAAATTTAGCACAAACAGCCGCAACTTTTTCTTTAACCGTAGCGATTACTGCTTCATCGCCTTTCGCATCCAAGATGTCTGCGATCCAGCCAGCAAGTTCACGTACTTCAGCTTCGCCGAAACCACGCGTTGTTACAGCAGGAGTACCAATACGGATACCAGAAGTCACGAACGGAGAACGCGGGTCATTTGGTACAGCATTTTTGTTCACAGTAATGTGAGCAGCACCTAACCAAGCATCCGCTTCCTTACCAGTCACATCTTGTTTGATCAATGACAATAAGAACAAATGGTTTTCAGTACCACCAGAAACGATATCGTAACCACGTGCGATTAATACTTCAGCCATTGCTTTAGCATTTACCACAACTTGTTTTTGATATTCTTTGTATTCAGGTGTCATTGCTTCTTTAAAGCAGATTGCTTTAGCCGCAACAGCGTGAACCAATGGGCCACCTTGGTTACCTGGGAATACTGCAGATTGAAGTTTTTTCTCAATCTCTTCGTTTGCTTTAGCCAGGATTAAACCTGAACGTGGGCCACGAAGTGTTTTATGCGTCGTTGTTGTTGTAACGTCAGCGATTTGTACTGGGCTTGGGTAAACACCCGCAGCAACCAAACCAGCAACGTGAGCCATATCTACAAACAGGTAAGCGCCAACCTTGTCCGCGATGTCACGGAAACGTTGCCAATCAACGATTTGGCTATATGCAGAGAAACCAGCAACGATCATGCGTGGCTTGTGTTCTACAGCTAAACGTTCAACTTCTTCGTAATCGATCTCGCCAGTTTCAACATTTAAGCCGTACTGAATCGCATTATACGTTTTACCAGAGAAGCTAACTTTTGCACCGTGAGTCAAGTGACCACCGTGAGCCAAGCTCATACCCAAAACTGTATCGCCCGGGTTAAGAAGCGCCAGGTAAACAGCAGAGTTTGCTTGTGAACCAGCATGTGGCTGAACGTTAGCATAGTCAGCACCAAAGAGTTCTTTAGCACGGTCAATCGCCAATTGTTCGATGATGTCTACATATTCGCAACCGCCATAATAGCGTTTACCAGGGTAGCCTTCCGCATATTTGTTAGTGAGTTTTGAGCCTTGAGCTTCCATAATTGCTGGAGAGCAATAGTTTTCAGAAGCGATTAGCTCGATGTGCGCTTCTTGGCGCTCACCTTCAGCATCAATTGCTTTAGCTAATTCCGGGTCAAATTCAGAAATCGAGATATTGGCAAACATTAGCGAGGTCCTATAAATTAGGGCTTTTAAGCCGTGCTAAGATTGGCGCGTATTGTAGCATGAAGTTTATAAATATCGAGAATGAACTTTGTTCAGTTTTAAATAAAAATAGCTTATGTTTAATTAAAAACATAAGCTATTTAGGTCAAACTAAGTTATTGAGTTGGCATTAGAGATTCAACATTACTTATTCTTTATATATGTAATGTTGAATCCCGGCTTCTTTCTAAACAGAAATTCTTAACAAAGTTAAGGGCTATTGTGCAAACAGAGTTTTAACATTGGCTACAAAGCTATCAGAATTAGATGTATATACCGTAGTATGGTCCCAGTTTGCATTGGTTATATATTGAATTTTCGTTCCTTTAGCTTCTGCGCTTGCTTTCAGCAGATCAGTTGCTGCTTGAGGTACAGTTGGATCTTTTCCACCTTGATAAATAATCACAGGCTGACTTAATTTTACCGTACCCGGTTGTGAGTCTTTGACTAAGAAGTTTTGAATTACCGGTATCGACATAAAATTATCCTGATTTCGCCCATAACCATTTAAAGAACCAAAATGCTCAGGTAATGAAACATAATCAGTCATTCCTTTAGCTAAAGCTGCTCCCACCGGACCTGCACATTCTGTTTCTGCAATAGGTGCAATTTTTGCAGTATCTGCCTTAAAGACCTCAGCATAACTGACCGAAATTTTATGTCTTTGCATTCCTGCAACAATCAAAGAAGTATATGTATCTAAAGATGCTAAAACAGGTATTTGTATATTTGCAGGCTGATCTTTCACCGCGTTTTCACCCCCTTGTAATATTGCAGCAAGGTTTGATGGCGGTGCAATCGCAATCGTTCCTTTATAATCAAGTTTTGCTCTTGAAGCATACTGTGCTGCACCCAAAGCAGCATGTCCGCCCTGAGAGTGACCAATCGTCACCCATTGTGGAGCAGCTTTCTTACCTTGTCGATTTAGGTAATCACGTGTTGCCACTACAGCATCGGTAATAGAAAAGGCTTCACTTTTTAAATTGAGGAATGGATGATTACCAGGTGAGCCCAAACCTTCATAATCAGGAGCCACCACAACATAGCCTTCTGCCAATAGTTTTTTTAGCAATCCTTCAGTTCCCAGCAATCCTTGCTGACTAGGTGCGCATTTATCTGCCACACCCGTTGTACCATGCGCCCAGACGACAATTGGCCAACCATTTGCAGGCTGTACAGTTTTTGGAACAAACACCAAAGCCGTTGCTGTAACTTCCTTATTATCAACACCTAACATTTTATATGTCATCAGCTGACTGTCTGCAGCCACTTCAGGCATACCGTCCGTGGTGTAGGCTGTCACATTCACTACAGGATTTTGAATATTATTTACAGGTATTCCACTATTCGGCCCATTGAAGACCCAATCATTATCGCCACTTCCACAAGCCGTTAAAAATATGACTGAGCTACTCATTAACACTGTTAGCAATGTTTTATTCATATTTGCATTTCCCTATACATTTTTTATTGTGATGATTTAATTATCATGAAGATAAGAACTATTACCTTTATTCTTGATTTTAAACAATGTAATTTCCGACCAAACGAGCAGCACAAAAAATGAGGGGATTTTCTTCAACTTAAATAATTGATTTTTAAAGAACTGGTTTTATACTCTTACAAATATCTAACAATATGTAATCCGAAAAACATGCTTGCTTTTATTTGCCTTATTCTTAGTTTTCTATTGGGTTACGCTATACGAAGTTTAAAAAAAGACAAACCCGTTAACAAAGTTGTACGTCGCTATTCTGCACCGATGACTTATCAACAAAAACTCCATCTAAAAAGTCATCATCAAAATGATAGTGACCGCATTCGTGAATTGAATGAATTAAGCCGAAATCAAAGCGTATTTTTACGATTGCTTAAACAAACGTTTATAAATCATGAAATCGCCATTAAACAAAAACGTTTTATCATTTTAGATCGCGACTATCTGCCATGTGCAATATTTGAATACCGTGATGGCACTCAAGCCATAAAATTGATGGATCATGAAGATGGGCTGCCTTTATATTTATATAAAGGTCTCATTTCGAGCGATGAATTAAAACAAGACTATTTAAACATCATCTCTGGGCAGAAATAAGACAGAATAGTTAAAAGTCGCTGTTTTGAGTTTGTGTCAGCGCATTTGAAAGTGTTAAATTTATTCAAACTTCCGCTATTTATGGATCAGGTCATGCAAGCAATTATTCTCGATACAGAAACCCATACCTTAAATGGACAGCCGATTGAGATTGCGTATGCACCGGTTCAAATTAATGATGGAAAACTTACCCTCGACAAGACACAAATTTTTGACCAACTCTATAGTGTAGATGAACCCATTTCTTATGCGGCAATGGCGGTACATCATATTTTAGAGTCTGAGTTAGTCGATCAGCCCCACTATACGACCTTCACCCTGCCAAGCGACACCACTTACATTATTGGTCACAATATTGATTACGATATTCGCGCACTTGAAAAATGTGGCGTAGATTCCAAAAATATTAAAGCCATTTGTACCCTTGCCCTTGCCCGTTTAGTCTGGCCCGATGCCGAAGCTCATAATATTTCTGCGCTCATTTATATGATTACCAAAGGCAGTGCAAAAGCCCGCGATATGATTAAAAAAGCACATCGTGCCGATATGGATATTATTTTAACGGCGAATATTTTGATGCATGAAATCCATCATCTAAAAATTAAAACTATTGAAGAACTTTATGAAGCATCTGAAGATGCGCGTATTCCACGTAGCATTAATTTTGGTAAACACCGTGGCACTGCCATCACTGATTTACCTGCAGATTATATGCAGTGGCTGCTTCGTCAAGAAGACCTAGACCCTTACCTGCGTAAGGCAATCGAAAATGCAAAGATCGTTACCTTATAATCTTTTGATTTGTAATATTTTTACATATTATTGTCATTATTACTAACTACAATCTGCCTTAATTTATTTTGGAGAGTAAATTAAGGCATGTCTCAATATCACAAAACTGACTTAGGCATTGAAAGTTTAAAACAGCGTTCAATGGATTTGAATGCTCGCCAACGTCGACTGTTACTCCTTATTGGAACAGAAGATTTTAATCTCCTTAATGAACAATTTAAAAAACGTATTGCACCAGTAGAATTACTCGAACAATTACTCGATATGGGCTTAATTGCTTGTTCTAGCGATGAGCCAATTCAAACAACGGTTTCTTCACCTGTCGTTAATAGTGAAATTGAAACCAGCCTCTCAACTCAAACCACAACAGCACTTGCTGAGAAGTTGGCTGAACCTATTACCACACCTTCTTTATCTCCCTCTATTGCATCAATAGCAGATACTGAAGTAGAAAAAGAAGTCATAGAAGTATCTGTTGAAGCTTTAAACTTTGAGCAAGTAAAACAATTAATGGCACATCTTCTACAACAAAACTGCGGCTTAATGGCAAAACAACTGACTACTCGAATTCTAGAAACCCAAGACTTACGCAGTTTAAAACTGTGTCAGATGCAATGGATTACAGAATTACAAGAAAGTCGTATTCCCGCCCACGAGTTGAATCAATGTTTAAAACAAATCAATTTTTCTCTACAAAAGCTAAATGCCTCATAAAATTTAAGAGGATTTTTCTGTTTTATGATTCATTTCAGGTCTTAGCTAGACCATAGTATTGAATTTTTCTTTCGATAAAACAACGAGATCAACATCATCATAATCAAATTGTATAAAGTAAAATCTTAAAAATCCCATCTAAATACGACCTTTGCTCAATGGCGAATATTCTCTAAAAACTTCATATAGTAAGTATTTCAGGGGAATTCATTATGACGTCTCGACATTATTTAGAATTTCATCCAGCGGATAATCCAATGTACTTAAAAAAAGTAGGCCATTGGGTGGTTACATTTTTAAGTACTACAGATGAATTGGCCAACATCCAACTTGCCATTACCAGTGTATTGCCGCGCCAAGTCAGTGAAAACCTGCAACCTGTTCGAGTCATCATTCACAAAACAGACATTGAGAATCGTTGGCTGATTCAACAGATTGAATGTTATGACAGCGCGCAGGGTAAGGACGAACAATTTAGCTGTAATGATGAGATTGGAATTAAAGTCATTCACAGCATTATTCAAGAATTTGATAAATATGATGTCGAAATAAATTTATTATAAGCTTATCCTTTAGCTCACTTCGGTGAACTTTTTTATTTAATTTCTTTGATAATCAATAACTCCCTTAAACCAATAGAAACCACTCATTTAAACTTAGGCGCATTAAAAAACTCACCCTGTAGGTGAGTTTTTTAATCTCTGATACTTTATTTAAATAAGCTACATATTTAATCATATTTGCATTACTCGATAATGCGATAGATGCTGTCCGAATTACGGCT
The DNA here is from genome assembly GCF_013004295.1 of Acinetobacter sp. ANC 5414. NCBI lineage: Bacteria > Pseudomonadati > Pseudomonadota > Gammaproteobacteria > Moraxellales > Moraxellaceae > Acinetobacter > Acinetobacter sp. ANC 5414. Next base: position 47,151 of record NZ_JABERM010000032.1, on the reverse strand, counting down.
CTCAAAAAGCAGTTCAATACTGGGCCGTATAATTTCACCCTCTATAATAATATGTTCAATTCTTTGAAATATTGACAGTTTATTCAACTCAGCATTTTCAGGAAGATCCCGAAGTAATGCCTGCACTTCATGTATCTTACTAAACTGGTCTTTTACTTTCACCTCAATCATTTGAGTCATGGTGGGTTCTCTTCTTAGTTGATTTAATGAACCTTTTTATAGCATATGTTCTGTCATAGACATTACTTGGAGATGTTAGATTTTTTGGCAATGTAATTTTTTATAATCAGATACATGACATCTATTTTAAATCGTGCGGACAAAAAGCTAGAAATAACTCAAAACATTATCATTTCCTCTCTACACGCCTAAGCTTTTTAAAATTTAAATCATAAAATTTTTTTGATTTAAAAATAAGAAAGCCCGCATTTCTGCGGGCTTTTATGTTGGAAGGCTAGTGCTGATTTCTTGTTTAACCCTAAGGTTGTAAACTCAACGAGCTGTCATTGATCCGTCCAACTACTTTGTAGCGTCATCTACGACCTACTGTAGTTTTACTATAAGCGTATACAATTTTTCTGGCAAGACCGGTTAACATTCTAAAGTAATTGTATAAAAAAAATACAGTTGATAATTTTCAATTTTAGTAGATCATTGCATGCATCATGCCTATAGATCATTCTTCAGTTGAATCGAGTAAAATGACACAGCATTTTTAACGAGTCTGACGCAATGTTAGTTCAATTGATTTTAAGCGACTTATATCGATATTGTGGCAACACGAAATTCAGTTCATTTATTAAAAACTACTTTTTTAATCGTGGCTTTAATTTCAGTTTTTGGCTTCGTTTAGCTGGCTCAAAATCGATTATTGCGAAATTTGCTTATCCAATTTTTTATTATAAAAAGAAAAAATACGGAATTGATATTCATTGCACCACAAAAATCGGTTATGGACTCTATATCGGTCATGGTGGGCCATTAGTGGTCAATCCAACTACGATTATTGGCAACAACGTTAATCTTTCACAATACATGACTATTGGTGCGAATGGTGGCAGTCAAGCAGCCATCATTGGTGACAATGTTTATATCGGACCCAATGTCTGTGTGATCGACAATGTGTATATTGGAAACAATGTAACGATTGGTGCAGGCAGTGTGGTGACGAAAGATATTCCAGAAAATGCAACGGCAGTCGGTAACTACGCCAAAGTTATTAACTATAACAATGCCGGCAAGTCAGTAAACAGACGTTGGCCGATTGGAAACTAAACTCACCAATATAAAAAAAGAGGACAAAATGTCCTCTTTTTAAAAAATTTGGTGCGCTCAGCGGGACTCGAACCCACGCCACAGGCTTCGGAGACCTGTACTCTATCCAGTTGAGCTATGAGCGCGCGATGCACATCATAACAAAAAAAACCGTAAGGTAAAGCAACTATATATAAGTCATCAATTTTTGTGCTTATACTTTGAGCAATGTTCCATTATTGCAACAGACAATTCCTGCTTATTTACTTGGTTTATTCAGCAAGATCACTCACAATACTCATACTATTCACCAGGTGAGAATTTCATGACTGATGCATTGACCTTGAGGGACGTATCCAAAACCTATCGTAACGGTTTTCAAGCACTAAAAGGAATCAACCTAACGGTACCTGAAGGTGAGTTTTATGCCCTCCTTGGTCCAAATGGTGCGGGTAAATCAACCACCATCAGCATCATTAGCTCACTGACCAAAAAAACCTCCGGTACAGTGGAAATTTTTGGCCATAATCTGGATACCCACCCTTCAGAAGCCAAACAATGCCTGGGTGTCGTACCGCAAGAATTCAACTTTGGTCAGTTTGAAAAAACCTTTGATATTTTGGTGACTCAAGCCGGCTATTACGGTATTCCTAAAAAAATTGCAGAAAGGCGAGCTGAAGAATATTTAGAAAAATTAGGCTTATGGGAAAAACGTGGCATACAGGCACGCATGCTCTCTGGCGGAATGAAACGCCGTTTGATGATCGCCCGTGCCATGATGCATCAACCTCGGCTGCTCATTTTAGATGAACCGACTGCCGGTGTAGATATTGAATTACGCCGTTCAATGTGGGATTTTCTCACTGAAATGAACGAAAAAGGTACATCAATTATTCTGACTACGCATTATCTAGAAGAAGCTGAAATGCTATGCCGTCGCATTGCCATTATCGACCGCGGCGTGATTAAAGAAGATACCAGCATGAAATCTTTCTTAAACCAGCTCAGTGAAGAATCCTTTATTTTTGATCTGGTTGAACCGATTCAACCGATTAATATTGAAATTATTGGTGTGCGTTTTAATTTAATTGATCCTGTCACTTTAGAAGTCACCATGGATAAGGCACATACCGTGAATGAATTGTTCCAGCTTATGGAAGCGCAAGGCATTCAAGTGCGCAGTATGCGTAATAAATCGAATCGCTTAGAAGAACTGTTTGTGAAAATGGTGGAAAAAAATCTTGATGGAGCTGCGCAATGAACTTTAATCAACTCAGTGTTGCGCTGTATACCCTGGTTCATAAAGAAGTGCGTCGTTTTATGCGCATCTGGCCACAAACCTTGTTACCACCAGCGATTACCATGAGTTTGTATTTCGTGATCTTTGGTAATCTGGTGGGTTCACGAATTGGCACAATGGGCGGTTTTAGCTATATGCAGTTTATTGTGCCCGGCCTGATTATGATGGCAGTGATCACCAACAGTTATGCCAATGTATCTTCCAGTTTCTTTAGCGCAAAATTCCAAAAAAGCATTGAAGAACTGATCATGAGTCCTGTGCCCCTGCATATGATTCTTTGGGGCTATGTGATTGGTGGCGTCTGTCGAGGTGTTTTGGTCGGTATTATTGTGACGGCCATGAGTCTGTTCTTTACTGACTTATATATCACCAACTGGTTTGTGACTATATATACCGTTTTAATTACCTCATTATTATTTTCACTCGGTGGGCTGATTAATGCGGTTTATGCAAAATCTTTTGACGATATTTCAATTATTCCAACCTTTGTACTGACTCCACTCACCTATTTAGGTGGTGTATTCTATGCCATTAGTGCTTTAAGTCCATTTTGGCAAAATCTCTCTTTAATTAACCCGATCGTATATATGGTCAATGCCTTCCGTTTCGGCATTTTAGGTCATAGTGATGTCAATGTTTCAGTTTCATTGAGCGTCATCACCTTATGTTGCGTAGCGCTTTACGGCATAGCTTACTATTTACTTTCTCGTGGTTCAGGAATGCGTGAATAATGAGTGTAGAACATTCTCTCTTAGGTAAAGACACCAATTATCCAACAGAATATCAACCCGATATTCTGTTTCCAATTGCACGTGCGCAAGCGCGGGAAAAATATGCTCACGTTGAAGGAATTCAACAAGGTCAAGACTGGTGGCATGTTTTTGAAATTTCCTGGCTTAATGCTGCCGGCATTCCTCAAGTGGCAATTGGTCGTATTACCTTACCGGCATCTTCACCGAACCTGATCGAATCAAAATCATTAAAGCTCTACTTTAATAGTATGAACTTTACCAAATTCGATTCAAAAGACGCTTTTATTGCCACGGTTGAAAAAGACTTATCCGCAGCGGCGGGCGCGCCGATCAGCCTGACTTTATTTCAGGCCGATGATCTGGAGAGTTCCAAACCTGAAGGGATCTGTATCGATGATTTAAGCCCTGAACGCTTAGAGAACCATCCAGATGCGACTTTATTAAAATTAGATCCAGAAAATAGTGATGAAGTCGAAATTCAACTGTATTCACATTTACTACGCAGTAACTGTCCAGTCACTGGCCAGCCTGATTGGGGCACGGTTTTTATTCGATATCAGGGTAAAAAACCTTGTTATCGCAGTATTTTAGCTTATATTATTTCTTACCGTCAGCATAATGGTTTCCATGAACAATGCGTGGAACAGATGTTTGCCGACATCTGGCAAAACCTTGCTCCGGAAAAGCTGATGGTATATGCAACTTATACACGTCGTGGTGGATTAGACATCAATCCTTGCCGTGTATCGGATGCGACATGGATGCCTCGCCCCATTCGTTTGGCGCGACAATAAAATGAAGAACATTGAGGTTTTTTAACATGCCATTTTTTGGGTTTATTCCTTCTGCAGAATTATTAACCAGTATTCAAACCGCTCAGGAAAAGAAAAATTCCAGCGAACCGCTTTACCCTTTACGCGATAAAATAGCATTGCTGATTAATGAAGAAATCATTGATGCCATTTTGACCGAACTTGTTCATCATTTCCCAGCCAGTGATAAACGTGATACGGCTGAAAAACTTGCGGGTTATATCAAATCAACCGTTGCAGTTTTATTGAAACAGTTGATGAGTAAATCTCCAAATGATGTGGTCAAACAATCGATTGAGTTTTCTGAAAAAAGCTTGTTTAAAGATGCGGAAGGCAACTTGCGTGTAGGCGAACGTTTGGATGCAAGTTTGGTGACCAATCTAAAACACAGTTATGCGGAAATTAAAGCCGGTAATGACGTTAATAAAGCGGCACTCACTGAATTGTATAAGCAATTTGCCGAAGCGACCGTGCGTCATTTTATGAGTGACTTTAATAAGACCCTAGATTTAGGCATGATCAAGCGTAAAGCTGCGGATCTGGGTTCTGCTGCAGTGACTAAAGCAGTCCATATGGCCGTGGATAAAATCATTCCGAATTTAAATAAAGCTGAGCTTCTGGCACTTGCGGAATATCACGATACCTTATTTCATGTTTAAGCATTTTTAAAATATCAAAACCTAGCAGTCGCTGGGTTTTTTTATGGCAAAATTTCACTCTCAACTAATAAGTACAATGAATCAATACCACCTTTATGCGAATTTATCTTGATCAGGTATTACAGATTGGCTTTGTATGACCTTGATTTCAGAAATAGGACAATCAGTCCTCGCTATGTTTTTGCCTTTATATAGGCTTTTTTTTTGCAGATCTGGCACAAAAGGCTATAAGAGCACATTATTTTGCATCACCGCTTAAAATCGGATGATTTTCTCGCTACAAGTCGCAGTCCAAGGGCACAAAATATTCTGATGTATTTTCAACCAAACACCACTTGAGAAAGCACAATTGCTGCTAAATTTCTTACCCTAAGCCTAGATAGACCGTATCATTGCAAACGATGTAAAAACCAGGCTTGATCAGCTAAAACAGGCTGATGATCTTTTATTTTTGTCCTTCAACTGACAATTGCAAAGCATAGCCAAGAAAACCGGTCTCAAATACGCGGATTTATGCACAGACCTACGATCTTTGTCTTTTTTTGTATACGTACGTGTTGATGCAGCGCTGGTCAATGTTATCTTAGGCCCCAATAGAAATTCTGTTACCTTTCATGCGATAGATTTTCAGTCATTCATTCTGAAATGGCAGCTTTTAGCGTCGTGATGTCAATTGACACACACTGATTATGTTTTTGGAACTTTGAGTAATATGTTAAATATCAACTTTTATAACAAAATTAAACGTCTTCCTTTACTTCTCGGTGCACTTTCCATCACCAGTTTCTGCCAAGCCAATGATTTTTACAATCACCCTGCATATAACAGCTTCAAGCAAAAAACCATGCAGACTTATGGCTTAAGTGCCGAGCAAGTCGACTGGGCCATGAATGGCTCAAAAAACCTGCCTAATATTATCAATATCATGAACCGTCCAGGTGAAAGTAAGCCCTGGTACCAATATAAAACCAACTTTATGGCTGAAAGCACCATTCAACGCGGGGTGCGTTTTAAAACTCAATATGCCGACACTTTAAACCGTGCAGAACAGCAGTTTGGTGTGCCTCAATCGGTGATTTTAGGTGTTTTAGGGGTAGAAACCGGTTTTGGTGCCAATAAAGGCAATTTCGTCACCCGTGATGCCTTGGCAACTTTAGGTTTTGGTTATGAACGCCGTGCACAATATTTTCAGGATGAACTCTCTGCACTGATTGCATGGACCTATAAAGATGGTGTTCCAACCAGTTCAGTGACAGGTTCTTATGCAGGTGCAATCGGCTACCCTCAATTTATGCCAAGCAACATTCCCAAACTAGGCGTTGACTATGATGCTGACGGCCATATTGACCTTAGAAATTCAGCGGTAGATGCGATTGGTTCGATTGCCAATTATTTGGCTCAACATGGCTGGCAACGCAATCAACCAATTGGCTTTGCTGCACGCTATATAGGAAATAATCCAGAATCGATTATCGCCAAAGATTTGGAACAACCCACACCTTATGGAGTCTTAAAGAATCAAGGTGTTACACCAACAAATCCGATTGTGAAAATAGATGATCTCGATATAGTGAATATTATTCAGCTTCAAGACAGCTATGCGCCAATTTATTATATAACTTACCCAAACTTTCAAGTCATTACGACATATAACAAGAGCCGTATGTACGCCACTGCGGTATGGCAGTTAGGCACTGAAATCGCCAGTCGTTAAGACTAGTTTTTACGAAAAATAACCAAAGTCAAGATTTTTTTATGCAAAATGGCGCACAAAACAGGCATTTTAAATGTATTGTTACAATATTGGTTATTTTTTAACCGAAAAACGTTCTATTTCTGTCCTTTTTGTAATATTTTCAATTAAAACGTAGACAGCTTATGCATGGCATGAATATTATCCATCTCGTCAAATGTAGTTGCAAAAGAGAATTAACAGACTGGATTGCTTGCATTTCAATCGCTTAATTGAAATAAAAGCCGCAGTCTTTAGGAGTTTAATAATGCATTCATCGATAAAGTATATTTTAGCCTTAACCACCACTTTTGCCCTGAGTCAGTCTCAAGCGGAATTGGTACAGTCATCATTCAATACAGATCATGACAACTCTCGCTTAGCCACGCGTGTGCTCAATAAAGACGCTCAAAATTTTAATTCACACTTCTCAAACTTAAATAGTCTTTCAATCACTGAGCGTTCTGGCGATAAAATCCGTCGTCAAACCATTGCAGCAAAAATTGAAATTCCTGAAGACGAGCCTTCAGTGATTGAAAAGCTAAACACTGTTGCATCAAACACAGTTCGTAAATTTAGCCAAACCGGCGCAGCATCTTGGTACGGTCGCCAGTTTCATGGTCGTAAAACAGCAAGCGGTGAAACATTCGATATGAATGGACTCACTGCAGCTCACCGTAGCCTGCCATTGAACTGTTATATTCGCGTAACCAATAAAACCAATGGTAAGAGTGTAGTAGTGAAAGTGAATGATCGTGGTCCATTCCATGGCAACCGAGTTCTAGACTTGTCTTATGGCGCTGCGAAACAGTTAGGTATTACTAACGCAGGTACTGCAAAAGTAAACATTGAACGTGTTGATGGTCCAAATTCATAAGATAATGCTAGCCTCCTAATACATTTGACTTAAAAGCCACTTCACAGTGGCTTTTTTAATGTCTATCAAAAAGCAGGCTTAATTTACCGATACCCTGCTCCTGTTACAGAAGCCACTCCTGACAATAAAATACCAACAACCTATAACGTCTTTTAGATCACCTGAGAGCTTGATTATAAATCACGATGATTGAATTTTGACCCGCTTCTGGTTCTGGTTTATATTTTATTTAAATAAAAATAAGTCTATGGATCCTAAATCCAGCTGGAGTGGATGATGAAAACAATAACCGAATGGTTAGATGAATATAGTGAGAGTCATCAAGACAAAACCAACAAAGCCATTCACTGGGTTTGTGTGCCAGCAATTCTTTTTTCAATCATTGGAATTCTTGCTCATTTCAGTGCGTTATTCACCGCCCTGATATTGGTCTTAACTTTTGTCTTTTATGCGCGCCTCGATCTGGTACTTGCTGTGGCAATGGCTGCCCTACTCGTTGTCATGGCGTGGCTTATTTTTATCTTACCTGTAGGTGCCGGATTCTATATCGCAATTTTTGTTTTGGCTTGGATTGGGCAATTTTACGGGCACAAAGTCGAAGGTAAAAAGCCTTCTTTCTTTAAAGACCTCCAATTCCTCCTCATTGGCCCAGTATGGTGTATGGATGCCTATCTAGGTAAATTGATACCCAAATGTAAAAAACGCCAAAAATCGCAAATGACAGCGATTTAGATACCATCATCATTTTAGCCTTTCGAAGAACCTTTATTGATAGGTTCTTCCTCTATACTTCAACCAACCGTCGGCATGGCTTTTTTGTGGGTCACGGTGCGTCCAGTGAATTACACCACCTTGATCACTGTACTCATATTCACCATAAAATTGGACAATTTCACCCTTTTCCAAGTCATCCAGGCGCGGACTTAAGTCAATATTGTGAGCGACCAATACCGTTTGCCCATTACCCAATTCCAGAATGAATTTTTGATGACGTGAACCGTTATTATCATCAGGCAAAATAGCTTTCACTTGCCCGCTGGATTGGACTTGAATATCACTTTTTTGTTCTCGAAATGCCTGTTGAATTTTTTTATCATCATTTTGAATGGATAAATTTGCTGATTTCGAATCTATAGATGCATTCTGATATTCTGATTTCGATAAAATTTCAGTTTGCCGTTCTAAATCCGTGAGCGATTGATTTGAAGGATTCTGCTGTTCTTGTAAATCCATTCCAAAATATGCGGCAATTAAGACAACAATAACTGCGCCAATCCCGATATTGGTTTTATTAACCATCTCATTATCCCTTAAAAATTTAACTATTTTTATAAAAACCATCTTCATAAAAAAAGCCCCAAATGGGGCTTTTTTCACAAAATAGTTTTACCTAAAGGCAAAAATTATTTTGCAGCAGCTTGAGCAGCAGCAACTTCTTCAGCGAAGCTCATTTCTGCTTTCTTCTCAATACCTTCACCTACTTCGAAGCGAATGAATTGAGCAACTGTAGTACCAGTTGATTTAAGAACATCAGCAACTTTCTTGTCGTTGTCGATTACGTACATTTGACGCTCAAGAACAACTTCGTTCAAGTATTTTTCAACTGAACCAGTTACCATTTTTTCAACGATGTTTGCTGGTTTACCAGATTCTAATGCTTTCGCTTCAGCAATTTCTTTTTCTTTAGCGATAAGATCAGCAGATACACCTTCAGCATTTACAGCAACCGGATTGAACGCAGCAACGTGCATTGCAATACCTTTACCAGTCGCAGCATCACCTGTGTAAGACACAACAACACCGATTTTTAAACCGTGTTTGTAAACTGCAAGGTTTTCGCCTTCAACAATTTTCGCACGACGAACTTGGATGTTTTCACCGATTTTTTGAACAAGAGCAATACGCGCTTCTTCAACAGTTTGGCCATCTTCAAGTTTTAATTCAGCGATTTGAGCCGCATCAGTTACGTTTGCAGCAAGTGCAGCAGCAGCAACTTTAGCAGAGAAACCAGCAAAGTTTTCATCTTTAGCAACGAAGTCAGTTTGGCAGTTTACTTCTAAAAGAATCGCTTTGTTGCCTTCTTGAGCAATCGTGATCGCGCCATCAGCAGCAATGTTACCCGCTTTTTTAGCTGCTTTTGCTTGACCAGATTTACGAAGGTTATCAATCGCTAACTCAACATCACCATTCGATTCTGTTAATGCTTTTTTGCATTCCATCATTGCAAGACCAGTACGGTCACGTAATTCTTTTACCATGCTCGCAGTAACTGCAGTCATGTTGTTCTCCTAAATACGGTAGAAAAATGAATCTGTTCAACAAAAACGGCCCAAAGTGTTCTCTGGGCCGTTCTGCTTTCTTGACGCTTAATTTGCCACCATTACATGTCGCAAAAATGACAACCTTGCGTCAAAACGCATTAAGCCTCTGGAGCTTCTTTAACGTCTTCAGCTTTCGCTTGAGCGTTTGCTTGTGATTGAGCGTACTCTTTACCAGCAAGAATCGCATCAGCCATAGCAGAAGCATAAAGTGTAACAGCACGGATTGCATCGTCATTACCTGGGATAACGTAGTCTACGTTGTCTGGGTTAGAGTTTGTATCAACGATACCGATTACTGGAATACCAAGGTTTTTAGCTTCTTTAATCGCGATTGATTCGTGGTCAACGTCAATTACGAATAATGCGTCAGGTAAACCACCCATGTTTTTAACGCCGCCTAAAGCACGTTCAAGTTTTTCCATCTCGCGACTACGCTCTAAAGCTTCACGTTTAGTAAGCTTAAGGAAAGTACCGTCTTGAGATTGAGTTTGAAGGTCTTTTAAACGGTTGATTGATTGACGAAGAGTTTTCCAGTTCGTCAACATACCACCTAACCAACGGTGATCAACATATGGTTGACCAGCGCGTTGCGCTTGTTCACGGATGATGTTAGATGCAGCACGTTTAGTACCAACGAACAATACTTTGTTCTTTTTGCTAGCAAGATTGTTAACAAAGTTCAAAGCATCATTTAACGCAGGAACAGTGTGTTCAAGGTTAATGATGTGAATTTTGTTACGCGCACCAAAGATGTATTCACGCATCTTTGGATTCCAGAAACGAGTTTGGTGACCAAAGTGCGCGCCAGCTTGAAGAAGGTCGCGCATGCTTACGTTGTAATCTGCCATTTTCTATACCTTAAAGTTTGGGTTAGGCCTCCATATACCCGCATTCTCCACCTCGAAAGGCACCCAGAGAAATGTGTCGATATATGTGCGGATTTTGTTGCCCCATCCAACAAAGCCCGTGAAATATATTCACGAAAAAGCATTTGATAAAATGGGCGGCTATTTATACCATAGTCACATACAAATTTCCAAAAGTTTTTAGAGATCATGAACAGTACTTACCAAGCTCCACGTCGACTCATCAAAACCCCTGACGAAATTGAAAAAATGCGTGTGGCGGGACGACTGGCAGCAGAAGTCTTGGATATGATCAAACCGCATGTTGTTCCGGGTGTGACGACCCTTGAGCTTGATACGATTTGTCATGACTATATTGTCAATAAACAAGATGCCATTCCAGCATGTTTAGGTTACGGTGCAGCGCCTGGTCGCCCTGCATTCCAGCATGTGATTTGTACATCTGTGAACCATGTGGTGTGCCACGGCATTCCATCTGACGCTAAGGTGTTAAAGAAAGGTGATATTTTAAATATCGATGTCACTGTCATCAAAGACGGCTACCACGGCGATACCAACATGATGTACATCGTCGGTGGTGAAACCTCAATTTTGGCTGATCGCCTGTGTAAAGTTGCTCAAGAAGCGATGTATCGTGGCATGGAAACGGTTAAACCCGGTTCAACCATTGGTGACATTGGTCATGCCATTCAAAACTATGTTGAATCTGAACGCTTTAGCGTAGTACGTGAATATTGTGGTCACGGTATTGGTACAACTTTTCATGATGAACCGCAAGTCCTGCATTATGGTCAACCAGATACAGGCATGGTGCTTGAAGAAGGCATGACCTTCACCATCGAACCTATGGTGAATGCTGGTGTTTGGCAAACTAAATTGTTAGGTGACAAATGGACTGTAGTAACTAAAGATCATAAGTTATCTGCACAATATGAACACACGCTTTTAGTCACCAAAACTGGTGTTGACGTACTGACTGCACGTCCTGAAGAAGACTTGTCTCGTTTCATGTAATTATTCTATTTAAATTGCATCTTAAAAATGGCTACTTCAATGTAGCCATTTTTATGTTTAAACTTTTTTATTTCATCCAGTCGCGTTATTTAGGTTAAAGCTCTTTCCAAACATTCAATTTCTTGAGTTATTTTCTATTCTTATAAAAACATAAAATCGTATCCATTAAAGCCAAAATTATTAAAACAATTATTCATAAAAATATATTTTTTACATATCGTATATTTCTCACCCCCCTTTCTCCTGTTTTTTAGGCTAAGATAGTGTGCTTTTTTATTTTTTAATCCCTATAAGAAGGAATACTGCCGTGGACGTACGTCTCTCTGATCGTGTCAATGCCATCAAACCGTCCCCTACACTTGCTGTTACCAATAAAGCTGCTGAACTTAAAGCTGCTGGTAAAAACGTAATTGGTTTGGGTGCAGGTGAACCAGATTTTGATACCCCACAACACATCAAAGATGCAGCAATTACTGCGATTAACAACGGTTTTACCAAATATACCGCTGTTGACGGTACTCCAGGTCTTAAAAAAGCGATTATCGCAAAATTCAAACGCGACAATAATCTTGACTATGCAGCAAACCAGATTCTGGTTTCTTGCGGTGGTAAACAATCCTTCTTTAACTTGGCACTTGCCTTGTTAAACAAAGGTGATGAAGTAATCATACCTGCGCCATACTGGGTCAGCTATCCAGACATGGTGATCATCGCTGAAGGTGTTCCAGTTGTTGTTAAATGTGGTGAAGAACAACGTTTCAAAATCACGCCTGCTCAATTAGAAGCAGCAATCACTGACAAAACCCGTTTAGTGGTATTGAACAGCCCTTCTAACCCTACAGGCATGATCTACACTAAAGCTGAATTAGAAGCTTTGGCTGAAGTGCTTCGCAAATACCCAGAAGTGTTGGTTGCTTCAGATGACATGTATGAACCAATCCGTTGGGATGACGAGTTCTACAACATCGCAACTGTTGCTCCCGATCTTTATGACCGCGTAATCGTGCTGAACGGTGTGTCTAAAGCCTATGCAATGACTGGCTGGCGTATTGGCTATGCAGCGGGTCCTGCTAAATTGATTGGCGCAATGAAAAAAATCCAGTCTCAATCAACTTCAAACCCAACTTCGATTTCTCAAGTTGCTGCTGAAGCTGCATTGAACGGTCCTCAAGACGTTCTTGAGCCAATGATTGAAGCATTCAAACGTCGTCATGACCTGGTTGTGAAAGGCTTGAACGACATCAAAGGTATTACTTGCTTACCTGCTGATGGCGCATTCTATGCATACGCAAACATCCGTCCATTGATTCGTGCAAAAGGCTTAAAATCTTGCACAGAATTCTCTGCATGGTTATTGGAAGAAACAGGTGTTGCCGTTGTTCCTGGTGATGCATTCGGCCTAGGCGGTTATATGCGTATTTCTTATGCAACTGCTGACGAAGTGCTTGTAGATGCGTTAGCGCGTATCAAGAAAGCTGCTGATTCAATCGAAGGCGTTGACGCTGCGATTGCTTCAATTGCTGCCGAAAAATAATCTATAACTTAGCAATAAGTTAGCTGAGAAAAACCTGCGTTGATCGCGGGTTTTTTAACAATAAAGCTTTATTCAATATAAAAAATGACTTAGTGATTGCCTTTAACGCTATGCTTGCCTGCATAAATAACCAAAAAAATTCCCAACAAGACAATCACGGTAGATAAAATAATCCGTAGCCCAATTGTTTCACCAATAAAAAGTGAACCACCCAAAATAGCTAAACATGGCACACTCAATTGCACAGTACTTGCATCTATACGATCTATACGCTTAACAATGGAATACCACAATACATAGGCGCCCCCAGAGGTTACGCCACCTGACAGCACTGCCAGAGCAACACCTTGAGGAGTGATTATTGCATCTTGATGCAATACAAAATAGACAATCATCACCAAAGGGATCGCCAGAAGAAAATTACCCACACTACCCGATAATGGATTTTGCATGTTCTTACCCAAAATACTGTATGCAGCCCAAGCCAAACCTGAAATCATCATAATGATCGAATAACTCAAACTCGGTGCACTCGTACCCGGTAACAGCAAAATAATGATTCCGGTTAATGCCATCATCAAGCCCAAACCACGTTTTAAGTTCAGTTTCTCACCATGAAAAACAGCATAAAACACCATGGTCAATTGCACTGTTCCAAACAGTAAAAGTGCGCCCACACCCGCATCAATTTTAAGATAAGCATATGAAAATGCCACAATATAAATCGCCAAAGCTAATGCGCTATTTAAATGCCATTGTATGAGCTGATGCCTCTGACTGAGCATCCACAGTATCAATAAAACCCCAGCACCACTACAAACACGAATCACACTAAAGCTTAACGGGTCAATTTCATGTCCCGCTAAAGCCAAACGACACAACACTGAATTTGCAGCAAAGGCAATCATTGCCAAAGTTATTTTTAAGAACATTGTTGAGCATCCATATTCAACGACGGGCTTCTATTATTCATTATCATAGATATACAGATTTAGACATAAGCTCCAATCTTTATCTCTAATGCCTTATATCAAATAAACTTGTAACCCCCTGTTCAAGCTCATCACAAACTTCAACTTAACGCTTTTAGAGATCACTTTATTTGATTACTCCTTGTCACTCCAATGCTTTAAAAATACAAATAATTGTTTTTATTTAAAATATTTGTAAAAATAAAATTGATAAAAATTTTTATATACACCCCACCGTCTAATTTAAATATTATATTAACCTTATGTTTTAAAGCAGATACTTACCAAAAACCTATAATAAATAGCATGACTCAAGCATATAACATTATCTGAGTTGACTAGATGAATATGCAGCAACCAACTAACGTATTCAGCAGTGCTTTTTTAGAACTTAATAATCATCCAGGAAGATCGCAATGGCCCCCAAAGAAATGACAGGACTGCAACTTTTACAAGCCATGTGTACAGGGAAAATCCCACCTGCAAGTATGAGTGAGACCATACCAATGCAGCCCTATGAAGTTTCAGAAGGAATCATTCATTTCAAAGTAAAAGCAGATCATCGCCACTTAAATCCTTTAGGAAGCGTACATGGCGGTTTTGCCGCAACAGTACTGGATTCCGTCACCGGTTGTGCGGTACACAGTATGCTGGAAGCAGGTGTAGGCTATGGCACCATCGACTTGAATATAAAAATGTGCCGTCCCATTCCCACAGACAAAGAACTTCATGCCGTGGGCACCATTATTAATATCAGCAAGAACTTAGGGATTTCTGAAGGTAAAATTATTGATGAAGATGGCAAACTTTATGCCCATGCTACTGCGACGTGTATGATTATTCGTTAATACAAAAAATGCTGTATTTGGAGCACGTCCTGATTCAACTAGAACTTAAGTAACTTAAGTTCTAGCAATCACTCATCATTAAACAGCCGATTTAAGTGATTTCGTTAGCTCTGGAAAAGGCACTTCTGGACGTGACGTCGCTTTATAAATACATAAATATTTAAACACGCTATCGAGAGATACAGCGAGTTTCTTCTGTTCCGATACTGACCAAACTTTCGAGTTATTGCGTCCGGATAAAGCGCTGCCATTCAGTTGATACAAATACAGATCATGATCACGTTGCAAAGGTTGCTTACGACCATTTGAATAGCTTTCTAGTAATAACTGACAAGGTGAATCAATCAACCATTTATCACTAAACCAAAGCTGCAACAAATCACCCAAATATAAGGCTTGAGTTCCTACAGGCCACACTTGGACATAAGCATCTTCAACGGCAGTTTGATAGCGCTGTGGATCTTGAATGATAGAAAGGTAATTGTCTTGATAAAAAGATAAATTTGAAAAGATTTCGGCAATCGTCAGCGTATGCATTCGCTTTCTCCTGTTTAGCCATTTTAGTGCTGGCAAGTTGGTTTAAATCCACACTGTTTGAACTTTCATTCAAACGCTCTGTTATGCATTTAATCTAACAAGCCGATTTTGGCTGTGCAAGTTTTTTTAACATTTTTGATTTATTTGTCTAAATAAAAAGCATACAGCACAAAAATTAAGGAATCATGACACTTTTAGCTTGACCCTCTACAAAATCTCCTTATAATCGCATGCAGATTCTCCAATAGCTCAGTCGGTAGAGCGACGGACTGTTAATCCGCAGGTCCCTGGTTCGAGCCCAGGTTGGAGAGCCAAATACGAAAAAGCCCGCAGCATTAAAGCGGGCTTTTTTTTGCCTAAATAATCCATAACTATTCAAGTCATCATAAAAACAATGATCTTAATTGGCTCTTTTTTAAGATCAAATCTGGAAATATCTATCCAATATCAAGTTACGCTATCCATAACCATAAATTGATTGAGATATAAAAATTCGTATTGAAATAATGGATAAACAATAAAAAAAGCGCATCGAAATGCGCTTTTCTCCATTCATCCGATCTCAATATGGATGAATGTAAAGATTATTTTATCACTCAGGTAAAGGAATATATTGTGAATTATTATTCTGTGCTTTACGTTCAGTCACCACCACATTCAGGGTTAATGGTTTCTCATCTCGAATCACTTCAATTTTGATTCTGCTATTCGGAGCTTGCAACGCCACATAATTAATCAAGTGCGATGCAGAAGTAATGGTTTCACCATTTACCTGAATAATTTTATCACCTTTCTTGATTCCAGCCTTGGCTGCAGGACCTTGAGGAAGCACGTCTGCAACCACGACACCTGTTTGTTTAGGCTCAAGAATATTTTCCTGTTGCACTGGCATGAGGCTGATACCCAACCAGCCACGAACCACGCGACCATCTTTTAAAATTGAATTCAGGATTTGCTGACAAACCTTCGCAGGGATGGCGAAACCAATACCCAATGAACCACCCGATTGCGAGAAAATAGCCGTGTTTACCCCAATCAAATTACCCGCCACATCAATCAGCGCACCACCCGAGTTACCCGGATTAATGGCAGCATCGGTTTGAATGAAGTCTTCATAAGTGTTGATCCCCAAATCTGAACGGTTGGTGGCAGAAATAATCCCCTGAGTGACGGTTTGACCCACACCAAATGGATTACCAATGGCAAGAACAACATCCCCCACTTCATTAGCACTGAGTTTAAAAGGCAAAACCGGCAGCTTGTCGAGCTCAATCTTAATCACGGCAAGATCAGAATCGGGATCGGTACCAATAATTTTTGCTACCGCACGACGCCCATCATTCAATCCCACTACAATTTGATCAGCCTGTGCAATCACATGATTATTAGTCAAGATATAACCATCCGAACGAACAATAACACCAGAACCTAGGCTATTTTCATTTTGCTCCTGACCGAATTGATCTGGCACTTGATCACCAAAAAATTCACGAAATGCAGGATCATTTAACAAAGGATGTTCAGATTTTTTCACTTTCTGGGTGGTAAAAATATTTACTACCGCAGGAGCAGCAACTTTAACCGCAGCATTGTAGGATTCAATACCGCCTGTTCTCGTGGTACTGACTAAAGGCTCTACTTTCTCTACCGGCATTTTTACACCGTCAGATGCAACAGGTGCTTTAGGCTGCTGGTATTGTTGCCATGCAAGAAAACCCAGCGTGACCAAAATGAGTAAAACCCAAGGTAACCATGTAAAGGTGCGACGCACGTTAATTTCCTCTAACAATATTTTAATTCATTGATGACTAAGTAATTTATGCGTTATTGTAAAATGAAACACAGTAGGAAACATAAAATAATGCAAGAGTTTTGTCATGCTTTAGTTACAATTCAAAATATGTTTTGATGATGTTAAATATTTAGGCTGTTTAAAAATTTATGGCAAAGCTCAATGAGATTATTCAGTGGTGTAACCAAACCCTGAAATCACACGAATTTAAAGACTATGCACCCAATGGTTTGCAAATTGAAGGCAAATCCGATGTAAATAAAATATTGTGTGCGGTGACTGCATCTCAAGATGCGATTGATGCAGCGATTGAACAAGGTGCTGATTTGCTTCTTGTTCATCACGGCTACTTCTGGAAAGGCGAACCCTACCCGATTACCGGCATGCGCGGTAAACGTATAAAAAGCCTCATTCAACATGATATTTCATTGGTGGGTTATCACTTACCTTTAGATAGCCACCCTACTTTAGGTAATAATGCGGCGATTGCGGATCTTTTAGCCTTAGAAAATATTGAAGCTTTAGACCCAAGCGAACGTAATCCGATTGGTAATATTGGTTATTTAAAACAGCCTGTGTCTGCTGCAGAATTTAAACTGTATGTATCGCAGCGTTTAGATTTTAATGCCATTCATCTTGCTGCTAATAAAACATCAATCCAAAAAATCGGCTTTTGTACCGGTGGTGCACAAGATTTTATTGGCAAAGCGGCTGAGCAAAATTGTGATGCTTATATTTCTGGTGAAGTCAGTGAACGCACCTATTATGAAGCCAAAGAATTGAATGTGCATTATTATGCGTGTGGGCATCATGCAACCGAGCGTTATGGCGTACAACGCCTTGCAAAAGCTATTTCAGAACAGTTCGATATTGAGTATAGTTACTTCGAATTAAACAATCCGATTTAATTTAAATTTGACGGTTTGACATTTTCTTTATACGTATAAATTCAGGCTTTATTCTGTATTGTTATTTATAAGCAATGCGCAATTTAGGCAAAGAATCTATTACAATAAGGCCACTTAATGTCAAAACCCAGCAAAACGCAAGGAATTGAAAACATGACAACGATTACTTTACCGGCACTACCATACGGTTACGAAGATCTTGCTCCACACATCAGCAAAGAAACTTTAGAATACCATCACGACAAACATCACAACACTTACGTTGTAAACTTGAATAACCTGATCAAGGGTACTGACCTTGAAGGTAAAACTTTAGAAGAAATCATCAAAGCATCTGCTGGTGATGCTGCTAAAGCTGGCGTATTCAACAACGCTGCTCAAGTTTGGAACCATACCTTCTACTGGAACTGTATGGCTAAAAACGGTGGTGGTAAAGCGACTGGTGCTTTAGCTGCTAAAATTGATGAAGCTTTCGGTTCTTATGAAAAATTTGCTGAAGAATTTGCTGCTGCTGCAACAACTCAATTCGGTTCAGGTTGGGCTTGGTTGGTTGCTGACGAAGTAAATGGCAACCTTTCTATTCTTAAAACCTCAAATGCTGACACTCCACTTGCTCACGGTAAAGTTGCAGTGTTGACGATTGACGTTTGGGAACATGCTTATTACATCGACTACCGTAATGCACGTCCTACTTACATCAAAACTTTCCTAGAAAGCTTGGTAAACTGGGATTATGCAAATGCTAAATATGCTGGCCAAGAAGCTGGCGTTGAAAAATAAGATTTGAAATAAATTTTATTTTTTTGCATAAAAAACCACCCTTTATGGGTGGTTTTTTTATTTTTAGGGCATATCTGCATAATTATAAGGCAAATGATTCATTTGTTTATATTTACGTGTTGACGACTTAGCTTTTCATCCCTAAAATGCGCATCAGATTCTCCAATAGCTCAGTCGGTAGAGCGACGGACTGTTAATCCGCAGGTCCCTGGTTCGAGCCCAGGTTGGAGAGCCATCTATTCTTCCATAGCTCAGTCGGTAGAGCGACGGACTGTTAATCCGCAGGTCCCTGGTTCGAGCCCAGGTGGAAGAGCCAGATTCTAAAAAGCCCACTCATGATGAAGTGGGCTTTTTTTATCCGCCAAATTCCTTTTCACATCTTGTACAACCCGTACTTTTGATCTGTTTTCTGGGATCACCTCTCTTGATTAAAATTGTTGATCATTCCCCTATCTATTGTTCACTTATTAAAATTTAGTTATGTTAATTCTAATAAAAATATTTTAATAAGCCACCATGAATGCAACCTGGTTAAAATCTCTCATTTTCTGGATTATTTTGATTGTTGTCATGTTCGCAGTGTTTCAATGCAGTCAAAATTCTGAAAATAAAAAGCAGGCTTCCGCGCTCATGTATGAACGCTTATTTCATTGCACCCGTAACTTACCCCAAAAGAACCCAGAGGTTTTAAAACACATTCAACAACAACTCAAACCTGAGCTTACCCAAGCCGAGCTGATGCAATTGATCAACGAATGCCGTAAAGCACACCCCTTACAAAGCAAAGAAAATTATATAGACCTCATAAAATCACTTAAATAATCAGCAATAAGTTTATTTTTAAAACATTCAATTCATTTTCATGGTTTTTTTAAGCATAAGCCCTTGACCCCTTCAGCTTAGATACATAGAATGCGTACCAGATTCTCCAATAGCTCAGTCGGTAGAGCGACGGACTGTTAATCCGCAGGTCCCTGGTTCGAGCCCAGGTTGGAGAGCCAAATTCTAAAAACCCACTCTACTTGAGTGGGTTTTTTCTTATCTGTAGATTCGTATCGTGTTTAATTCCAGTTCATCTACCTTTCTTGTGATTGGTATTATTGCCAGTCTTGCATTGATCATCCTGTGTGCTCAGCAATATTTCAAAACCAAAAAAAAGTTTTATCCAAAACGTATCATTACGCCTTATGAATGCAGAATGTACGTGCGTTTAAAAGAAGCCTTTCCTCAATATCATGTCTTGGCACAAGTTGCTTTTAGTGCATTAATTACCAGTCATAATCTTAAAATTCGCAACAAGTTCAATCGTAAGGTCACCGATTTCGTTTTACTTAATGAATCGCTACAAGTTTTAGTGATTATTGAGTTAGATGACCATTCACTTTTCCTAATTGATTAAAGTTATCAAATAGTTTCCTTATATATTTTTCATTGACTTAGTGTGTTTTTTGATCTTTAATTATTTGACAATCATCATGGATAGATCATCCTATGAAAGTTAGATATCTTAAGGATTATGATCACTCAAAAACATTAGATACAGATAGCTATAATTGGCTAAAACAAGAAGAGAAGAAACTTAATAAAATTACATCACTAATAGCACTTTATTGTACATATATCGAATGTTTGAGACAGACATCAAGTAGACACTCAATATTCGATTTAACATCCTCTGAAGCACTAGAGAGCCATCTACGATGCTTCATAGGATTTATCTATACTGAATTGGATACAACTAATTGCAATAAATACCATTATAGCTATGAGATTCAATCGGTATTCAACAATCTAGCCATATTGATAAATACAAGTAAAACTACAATCCTCCTTTCATTTAATACAATAAATAACAATGTAGAAAATTGTATATTTCTATATAAAAACATGAAAAAAAATATAGAAAAAATTGAATATTATCAAGGTTGGAATATCTGCAGTAATGATAATAAAATCCTAAATCTCAATATCAGTATTATTTACGACACATATGGAAAAGAATTCACAAATAAATTACATCATATAATGATCATTTATGGGAAAAAAATCATATCAACTACCTTGTTAAAAAAGATTGGACATCTAATTAGTTTATTTAGAGTTTTAATTGTAGTCTATCCAAATATTAAAGACATGCAGAGAGCAATGTCCTCAGAATACGCATTTGAAAGCATGCTTATTGTTTATAATTTATGCTTAATAGATGCAAAAATAAAAAACTATAATATTGGTCATTTTCACACGAGATGGAGTTCTATGGTTGATATGTACAATGTATTAGTTAACTATGGAATATGGCAAGAACCTATCACAGAAATACTCAGACCAATTTATAAAAAATGTACACATAAAAACACTACAACAAACTTGATAAAAGACGAAAAAGAACAGTTAATACATAATAAATTAGTAACACAAATTCCAATAAGTTATACAGATAGTGAAGCAAAAGAACTAATTTTTATTAGAATAATTAATGAAATTGACCATATAATTTACTGTTCAGAATTACTTACACAAAAAACAAATGAAAAATATAATTTTTTTATTGAATGCGTTAGCAAGGGAGAAGTTAAAGTAAGCCAAAACAATACTTTAAAAAATAATGTACCAGTTGGAATTCTAAATAAAAATAATACATTCCGAACTTATTATGAAAACCCTTTTAAACATAAAACCCTTCAGTCTTATCCTGTTTTTTTAGGTATAAAAGGCTCAAGTAAGGAAATAGATATCATTAAAGATGAAATTTTTTATTCAAACTACAATACCTTATATCCTTTTCTTATACTATTAATTAATCAACATCCCGCAATTACTGAATCTTGGCTAATAAATTGGAAATTATATGATAATAAAAGTAATGTAGGTCTTTTTAAAATTGGGGAATCTTGGTATAGCAAGTCTTTTAAAAAGAGAAGAGGAGTAAATTATGCTGAACAATTAGTTAAATTAAACCCTCAATCAGTAAAAATAATTAAAGACATCATAAAAATTACTAGTATTGCAAGAAATTATTTGAAATCAGAAAATAATCAAGATTATGAATACATGCTATTAGCTTCAAGAACTGTGTTCACAAAACCACAAAGAGTAAAAAAAATTGAGAATGGCACCTGTACCACTGTCATTAATGGTCTAAAAAAATCATATGAAATAATAAGTTATAAAAATGGTGATGTATTACTTAACAATGATGAAAGTAGTCATATTTTCCGAAATTTAACATTAACAAGATTTAGAGCAAGCTGTGGAGTACGTGTTTACTATGAAACGATGTCTGTAAATAAAATGAGTATAGCTCTAGGCCATAAGGAATATAACCCTAAATTGATTGATTCATATCTACCAGATACTCTATGGAAGTTTTATACGAACAGATGGTTACGAATATTTCAAAATGCTCTTATTTACGAATCAATGAAAGACTCAATTTACTTATTTGAATCTGTAGATTTCACTAAACAAGAACTTGATAAATTCATAAATAATCATGCATTCAAGGATATACCTTATCATATTGAAAAAGGATTTCATGAAATAAATATTGAGAAAAAAATTAATGAAGATAAAAATAATTATATAGGTGTTTATTTAATAACAGTGCCTCTTCTACAAATTTTTCTTGCAATTAAATATTTTTTTGAAGAGACATCTTATAATAAAAAAGATATAAAAAAACATTTAAAATGGTGGTACACAAGTGCAAATTATGTAATATCACAGATTGAATCATTTCAAAACAATTTACAACAATGCTTATATTTAACTAAAGATATTATAGAAATGTATGAAATAGCGAGAAAAAACCCAATTAAACATAAAATAATTGAAGGAATATTTATCAATGATAGTAAATAATGAATTAAAAGAAATTTTCTCTGACCCTAATAAAAATATAGAAAATATGTCAAAGAAAGAACTTACCTTATTAAAGAATGAGATGATACGCAACCCCAATGATTATGGATTAATTGAAAAATCTTTTGAAAAAACATCCACTGTACACAATTTAAAGCTATCAGAAGTAAGAAATCCTTTTTGGTTTTGTAATAATACAAAATTTGAATCAAATATATGGGTCGTTAAATTAAATAAAGGAACAATAACAGTCAACTTCAATAAAATCAAAATTGATAATAATACTTTACTAACAGAAAGACCAAAAGTACTAAACACTTTTAAATACTGGCTTTGCATTCAAAGCCACCCTATTTACAATGAAGGATTTTTATTAAAAAATCAAACCATAAGCATTAATTTAACAAATATAATTTACTTTATAAATTCTATTTTGATTAATTCTCATATTTTAGAATTAAGCAAATATGGTTTAAATAAGATTAATGAAGACTACATAGTCGATTATCTAGTCAACATTTCAAATAATGGAAAAATCAATGCATCAATAAATTACAATACATTTGTTACAGATTTTCTAAAAGATAAAATTAAAGAAATAGATATAAACGATGTAATTAAATTTGAAGAAAAATATCCTTTTTTTATTAATCATAATCATAACGATGAACTTGACTTAACATTAGAAGAGTTAAGAAAGTCTAAATACTGGCTCTATTGTAATGAAGGTTACCCTACATATAATCCCAATAAAGTAAAAAAAAATTTTTTCATTAAATCTCTTGAAGATCGCATCATCGTATTTAATCAACAACCTGGTAGTTTGCAGCAATTAAACTTAATCGATGACAAAGCTAAAACAGAATACTTATGTCTTCCCTACACGACTAGTGATGAAGAAAACTTTTCATACCAAGACCTTCAATCTCAAATAAAGAACTTAAAAAAATTGTATTTGTCCACTCTCAAAATGATTGTGCGCAAATCAATATTTCCAACTTTAATACTATAGGAGTGAAAAGAATAAATAAAATAACCCCTTTAAAGGATTTGGGGAGATTTGCAACACTGCCTGCTGATGTAACTTTTAAAGCTATACGTGATTCTTTTGAATTTATTCATAAATATTTAGATATATTACTTGATACAATGATTAAATATTCTTTATTCATCAAAAATAAAGAAGGAAATTTTAATGATTTTTATAACAGTACAAACTTTCCAATCACATTAAAAAAAATAGGTATTAAAGAGTTTAAAATACCTAAAGATGACAATTATTTTATCTATTTACGTAAAAATCATGGTTTTATAGATTTTTATAATGTTTTGTTAGCCTCTATATTAGTTGCATTAGGCTCCATTACAGCTAGACGTAATTCAGAAATTATTGATTTACATCCACTAGATTGTTTATTACCTGAAAATATTGATCCATCATTAACAGATTTCAAAGAATTTGAAGTTATATTTGATAATCGAAAAAGTGGTGTTGGTGGCATTAATTTTCATCGCGAAAAAATGTCAAGACCAATCCCAAGTATTATAGCAAAAGTTATTTATAAACTTGAAAAATTCAATCAAACCATTTTAGAAAATAAACTTTCTACCCTCTCAAGTATTAATCTAATAAATAAATATTCTTATTCTTCTAATACATGGCGAAAGCTATCAACCAGTGACTACTCTAGTCTTCTAAATTTATTTTGTGATTATTTTCAAACTAAAATAGTAGAATACTCCCCAAATGAATATAGAAGATATTATATACGCCAACATCAATTAAGGCGTTTTTTTGCTATGATGTTTTTTTGGTCAAAAAGTTTTGATGGTTTAGATACATTACGTCACTTTCTTGGACACACCGATATTGAACATTTATATCATTATATTACTGAACCCTTAACAGGAAGCGTTCTTAATGGCGTAAAATCGCATACAATCACTGGAGCCTATTTAGGAAAATCAGGTCCACTTATTAAAAATATCGAAGACCTACGCATAGTATTATTAAAGCATTTTAATGTTAATGACCTAGAAATAGCCAGTATTAATAATTTTAATTTTTCAAATAAATTATCAAATAAAATTAACTATCTTATCGACGAACATATAATTGACCTTCAACCTAGATTTTTCACCAGCAAAGATAAAAACAATAATACTATTCAGGAGTTTGAATTAATATTAATAATTGAGGATGAAATATGAAAAAATTTAATATTTCCGAAATTGAAGATTCAATTCAATCTGAGATTGATTTACTTAATATTGTAATAAAAAAACCATTTAATTATATTAATGATGATGAAATAAAAAATGCAATTTCATCTCAAACAAATCTTGCAAAATACTATAACAATGAATATGGAATTATTTCTTTATCACTAAACACACATAAACTTTATATAAACAAATATTCAAATATGACCTATATTCATTTCAATAAATTGAGACTAAAAGCTTTATCTTTAATTAGTATAAGTTCAAGTAATAAAAAGGATAAGATTAAAGAGTTAGAAGCAGAGAATAACAACCTAAAAATCAATAACTTAACACTAAATAAAATAATATATGATCTAAAATCAACAATTTCTCATTTAGCTTTAAGCACAGATAACAAGTATATTATTGATGAAATTAATAAGAAATTAAAGTATTTTGAAAAATTGTTAAGCTCTACTAACGAGATTATTTATCATGAAGAATAAAAAACTATATTCAATGATTAGTAATTTATCGTTACCAAATTACCTTTCCACATCCAAACAAGATATAAAATTTTTTAATATTGATGCCTTACCCTTTTTAGTTTACCCTAATGGTATTCCATGCTATGAAGCAAATTCATATCTTATTTATAAATTAAAATTTGGTTATTCTCAAAAATATAATGGTGGTACGTATAGAATATTTGCCAATCATTTGACTCACTTTATCAGATTTACTTTTTCTTGTAAGAGAATAGAAAATTTCTCACAATTTGACAATAATTTATTTTCGGATTTTATGGATTATTTGCAAGATGATCCTTATGTTCGCTCTAATAACCAAATTATAAGTATTGCTTATCAAATTATTGATTTTCTTTTTTTTATTGCAGAACTTTATAATATTAATAATTTTATTGGGATTGGGAAAAATTATAAAATATCTTTAAGTAGTAAAAATAAAAAAGTACCTAGAGAAAATAATAAACAAAGGTCTAACCCTAGTTATTTTCATTATTCTTTCCCTCCACCTTCACCTAAACGCAAACGCTATCCTGTTTCACTCGATGACTATAATAAACTTTTGAATCATATAAATAACTCCATGAATGAGCCCTTAAGACTTAGAAACTTATGTCTTCTCCAGGCACTTGAAAATACAGGCGGTAGAAGAACAGAAGTCTGCTCTATATCCATGAATTCCCTAAGATCAGCTTTAAAGGGTAAATCAAACTCACCTTTACTAGAAATTATAAATTTAAAAAATAATCGTTTAAATAAGACACGCGAAATCCCTGTTTCAAGAACTTTTTTACTCAATTTACGCTTTTATGTTCAATACTATAGAAATCCGATACTGCAAAAAAAGGGCATTAATCATGATTATATTTTTATTTCCCACACATCAGGTCAACCATTACAACCAGATACTTTGACTACTTATATGAATAATTGGTCCAAAGAGGCAAATCTTTCCTCCCAAGTCTGTGCTCACATGTTCCGCCATCGATTTATCACAGAAAAATTTAAATCTTTAATTTTAGAACATGAATTGTCGAATGGTGATGAATTTCGAAAAATGCTATTAAATACATATCGATTAAAACAAATTATGCTTGAATGGACTGGCCACAAATCTATCACATCTTTGGATACATATATAAATTTAGCATTTGATGAGCTTTCTGAAATCGATAAATTAAAAGAAAGAATACTTGCAAAACCTTCAAATCATTTCATCAATGCACACGTTAATTTTTTAGAAAACTCGTTAAATAACAATGAACCAATTGATCCCATTATATTACGTGAACTTCTTGATCAGCTTAAAAACAAAACAGAATAAACTCTCATGCAGTCAGGTGAACCAACTTGAAATAAGTTGGTTCACCCTTTTCTAATATTTATAAATGATTTGTGTTTCGTTCATTGACCCATCTGTATAGTACGGGCAATAAAACCAATGTAAGAAGGGTCGATGAGATAATCCCTCCAATAAGAAGATAAGCTAAAAACCGGTGACTACCTTAATGTATGAAACTTTATAAGTACTTAGTTAACATATAATCAAAGATAGGTACACGAATGTTAGATTTCCTCAACAACCTTATTTTGGAATTCTCTTATTCAATACCCACGACAGTGGTTATATAACCTGTTGTCAAAAGGATTGATAAGCCTAATAACATCTCAAATAAAATGGCATGACTAAGGTGTTTAGCGAATTTAGGATGTTGAAGACGCGGGGTGAAATACCATTTATTGAAGGCGGCTAAAAGTAGAATACCTATAACAAAAAACATCTTAACCATGAAACCATAGCCATATGGAGTATTGATTAAAGTATTCAAATCCTTAAATAAAAGAAAGGCTATACTTGCGCCACAGGCGATTAATATTGCAACAATAAAAGCCGCAATACGTCCAAATACATGCATGCGATCTTTTAAGGGTAAACCACTTATTTTTCGACTGGTTTTCCATAACGGATACAACGCCCCCATCCATAACGACATAACTAGGATATGGATTGATAATAAAATTTGAGCAAGTAAGCTTAAATTAGCGACATGTCCGAGCTGAGAAAAACTAAAGATAATTGGGGTTAGTAAAACACCTAATATTGAACTTTGAGTTATAGAAAACTGACTTTTTTTCCTGTTAAGTTTAACCACCATGAGAAGAAGTAAAAGAGCAAAACTAATCGAACGAAGAATGTGTGCATACCCTGGCGGGGTATTCAGCAGTATATTAATATACGTGGGATCCCACATACCTTTAATACCAGTATTGGCAAAACTACCGATCAGAATAAAAAAACCTAAGGTACTGGCAATTAGGCCTAATCCGGCACCAATTGTAATATATTTAAGAATCGATTCTTTTAGTTCAAGATATTGTCTCAGTAAAAAATAGCAAAAGGCTCCACCAACGACAAAAGCTACACTTAAGTATAAAATAACCTTAGTTAACCAAGCTGCCCACATCCAATATTCAGAAATCATTATTTTTTCCATTCTAGGACAGCATGCCAGCACTTCACTGGCATGTTGAAAAGTAATGTAATTAATTCTTATTTTGTTGATTTAATAGTGAAACTATATTCACCATTCATGTTGTGACCATCCTTCCCCATTGTTGTCCAGACCACGGTATATTTACCTTTTTTCAGTTTCGGGAGAGCTATATCAAAGGATTTCTTTAAGTCATGATTAACTTCATATTTTAAAGGAACATCTCTTCGCTGAGCATCCAGTAACTTAACATTCATCAACATAACCTCTGCACCAAAGTTAAGGGTTAAGTTCTTTGGTTGGCTAAGGACAGATGCATTTATCGCAGGAGTCGCACTCACTAAACTCACATGAGCGAACGTAGTTGTAGTCGCCACGACCATCGTTACACCGACTAAAACATGACGTAGAGCAGTCATTTTATTTTGAAATAATTTCATTTACGTTTCCTCTTGATCCGGTAGTTCATTAGAGATGACGTTATAAAATCTATATTGAATGAGACCACATCATCTCCTCTTATATTTCAATTATTAGTGAAAGACAGAAACAGAGCGATGACTTCAAAATTACATTTTTGTCATTTTTAAAAATCAATAGGCTCAAGTGATAAAATCTATTCGATAGAGATAAAAATTTGACTATAACGAGCTACCACCTACCTAAAACACCGGTGGCATAACCAGCGATCAACTTCATCAAAAGAATGAGTGGAGCAAATAAACGAAAAATACCTCTCTCTATTTGTTTGCTTCACTCATTTAAAGGTTGTATCGGCTTATCAACTGATGGAAGGAAAATATCATGACTTATATCCGCAAAACTTTGCTCGGACTTTGTATAACCACTGCCTCTCTAGGTGCATTAGCCCAAAATCCTCAAGAACATAAAACTCATCACCCAGAAAATACCCCTCCATCCACATTAACTGTTCAAAAGACAGCTACTGGCACGATGACTACAGACAAAATGGCTGTAATGGATCAGCACATGAAGGCAATGCAAGCCATGCATGAAAAGATGATGGCTGCAAAAACCCCACAAGAACGTCAGAAACTTATGGCTGAGCACATGAAACTCATGCAAGGAGGTATGAGTATGATGAAACAGATGGGCAACCAAAGCATGAATGCAAATATGGCTGACCGTCAGCAGATGATGGAAAAACGTATGGACATGATGCAATCCATGATGCAGATGATGATGGATAGTATGCCTCCCGCCGCAACTAAGTAATCATCTATTTATTAGAGGGAAGCACCATGAACCATCAACCTCAAGAACATAATTCAATACCTAACTTTTGGTCTACACGTTATGCAATAGGTCTATTGGTGATTGGTGGTGTGGCAGCCTATTTTCTCTTAACAGAGCATTTGGCTCATACCCTTGGTGCTTTGCCCTATTTACTTCTTTTAGCTTGCCCACTCATGCATATTTTTATGCATGGGGGGCATGGACATCACCACCAACAGAATAAATCAGGCACATCAGATAATAAAAAATCGCGAGAACCAGGAGAGTCCTCATGAATCATGCGGAATCGGCCTATGGTCTGTGGTGGCTCGTCATCATAAATTCGGCAATTTTTATCATGTTTGCCTTCAGTTTTTTTAAACCCGCCACAGCACGAGACTGGCGTACTTTTAGCGCTTTCTCTGCTTTCATCATTGCATTGTTTGTCGAGATGTATGGTTTCCCTTTAACAATTTATCTGTTGTCAGGCTGGCTACAAACTCGCTTTCCTGAACTTGACTTGCTGTCGCATAACTCAGGTCACTTATGGTCAACGCTACTAGGCGAAAAGGGTGATCCACATTTTGGCATTCTGCACATCGCGAGTTATATTTTTTTGGGCTATGGTTTCTATTTACTGTCATCAGCATGGAACGTGTTGTACCACGCACAACGTCATCACCAATTGGCAGTAACCGGACCCTATGCGCGCATACGTCACCCCCAATACGTGGCTTTTATCTTGATCTTGCTGGGGTTTTTATTGCAATGGCCAACTTTACTGACACTGATTATGTTTCCAATCTTACTCTTAATGTACAGCCGCTTGGCAATTAAGGAAGAGGCTGAAATGAGTAAACAGTTTGGCGCTGTCTATGACAGCTATGCTCAACAGACTCCGAGATTTATTCCAAAATTCGGCCATAAAACCACTTTGCCATAAGAGAATTATTTATGTCAGATCAAAAAAATCATAACCAGGACCATATGGCACAGGCTACAACAGACGTACTGAAAGACCCAGTCTGTGGTATGACCGTCACTGAAGAATCGAAATACCATGAGGAATTTAAGGGGAAAACTTACTTTTTTTGCAGTGATAAATGTCAATCAAAGTTTCATAGCAGCCCGGTGCAATATATCGCTAAACCCGCAACGACGACTGCCGATGCACATACACAGCATCATCAGACTACTCAATCCGTTAATGAGACAAGCACAACAGGCACGACCATCTATACGTGCCCAATGCATCCAGAAATTAAACAAGATCATCCTGGAAACTGTCCTAAATGTGGAATGACACTGGAGCCACTCATTCCCGAGTTAGAGGAAGATGAGAATCCTGAGTTACGTGATTTCCGTCGACGCTTCTGGTGTACACTGCCACTGACCATAGTCGTGACTTTTTTGGCGATGTTTGGCCATCAACTGAACCTGTTCGACATGGCGGTTCAGAGCTGGATTGAATTAGTGTTGTCACTGCCGATCGTACTCTGGGCAGGTTGGCCATTTTTTTCCCGTGGTTGGCAATCGGTCGTGAATCGCAGCCCGAACATGTGGACCCTGATCGGTCTAGGTACAGGGGCTGCTTTTATTTACAGTGTGGTTGCAACTGTAGCGCCACAAATCTTTCCAGACTCATTTATTTCCATGGGCCGTGTCGCTGTTTACTTTGAAGCTTCAGCGGTCATTATTTCGTTGACCCTACTGGGACAAATACTAGAATTAAAAGCACGTTCGCAAACTTCTGCTGCAATTAAGTCACTACTCGGACTTGCTCCTAAAACAGCTCGCCGAATTCTGTCCGATGGAACTGAGGAAGACGTTCCTCTGACTCATGTCCATGTAGGAGATTTACTTCGCATCCGCCCAGGTGAAAAAGTTCCTGTGGATGGTGTAGTCACTGAAGGAAGTAGTTCAGTAGATGAATCAATGCTGACAGGCGAACCTTTACCAATCACTAAACGTGTCGGCGATAAAGTCATTGGCGCTACCCTGAATACCAATGGTTCATTGATCATGCGTTCAGAGAAAATTGGTTCAAGTACCATGTTGTCCCAGATCGTACAGATGGTGGCACAAGCTCAACGCTCGAGAGCACCAATGCAACGTATGGCTGATCAGGTAGCAGGTTGGTTCGTCATGGCTGTAGTGACCATTGCCTTGCTTACCTTCTTTGGATGGGGATTGTTCGGCCCAGAAGAGTCGAGCTGGGTTTATGCATTAATCAATGCTGTGGCAGTACTCATTATTGCCTGTCCTTGTGCACTAGGCTTGGCAACTCCAATGTCTATCATGGTTGCAACGGGTCAAGGTGCTACTCATGGTGTGTTGTTCCGCGATGCAGCAGCCATTGAGAATCTGCGCAAGATTGACACACTAATCATCGATAAAACAGGTACGTTGACCGAAGGACGCCCTGTATTCGATCGTGTGGTTGCCGCATCAGGTTTCGATGAATCTGAAGTATTACGTTTAGCCGCCAGTCTTGATCAAGGCAGTGAACACCCGCTAGCCGAAGCGATTGTAAATGCAGCACACGAACGTGGCCTGTCTCTTGAAACACCAGATAATTTTGAATCAGGCTCAGGGATTGGTGTTCGAGGTCAAGTGGGCGATCGTCAGTTAGCTTTGGGCAACACAGCACTGATGGAGCAATTAGGTATCTCGGTACAATCTCTGATTCCGCAAGCCGAAGAGCTGCGTTCAGAAGGTGCAAGTGTGATGCATCTAGCCATCAATGGTGAATTGGCCGGCCTGCTTGCAGTATCCGATCCCATCAAAAAAAGTACCCCTGAAGCACTTGCCACCCTGAAGGAAGCTGGACTACGTATCGTGATGGCAACAGGAGATGGTCTCACCACTGCCCGTTCAGTCGCAGCACGTCTGGGTATTGATGAGGTACATGGTGAAGTTAAACCCGCAGATAAACTAGAACTGGTCAGCAAATTGCAGAAGGAAGGTCGCATCGTGGCAATGGCCGGCGATGGAATCAATGATGCACCAGCACTAGCCAAGGCTGATGTCGGTATCGCTATGGGGACCGGAACTGATGTCGCAATGAATAGTGCTCAAGTTACGCTGGTCAAGGGGGATTTACGCGGTATCGCGGTTGCCCGTTCCCTTTCGGAAGCTACTGTTGGCAACATGAAACAGAACCTCATGTTTGCTTTCCTTTACAATGCCTTGGGTATCCCAATCGCAGCTGGCGTACTCTATCCATTTACCGGTTGGTTATTGTCACCCATGATTGCGGCCTTGGCGATGAGTTTTAGTTCAGCTTCAGTCATCACGAATGCCCTTCGCCTGCGAAATAAAAAGTTATGATAGAGAGTTCTTTTCTTCCACCAGATGTACCAGGTCTTATTGCAGCACTTGCCATCGGCCTGCTCATTGGTTTAGAACGAGGATGGCACGATCGTGAATTGCCCGAGGGCAGCCGAGTAGCAGGCCTACGTACCTTCACATTGACAGGATTGCTCGGAGGAGTGCTCGGTCATTTACAACCAAACTTCGGGCCTTGGCCGCTGGTCGCGGCCGTATTAGGGCTTTCCTTATTATTAACAGTGTCCTACGCGCGTACCGCAAAACTTTCCGGTAATCTAAGCGCTACCACGACGATCGCGATGCTGTTGACATTAGTTTTAGGTGCATATGCATCCCATGGTAATGTTACTTTAGCATTAACCGCGGCTGTAATCGTCGCTGTATTTTTGGATCTCAAGCCAACCTTACACGGTTGGCTACGCTTGATAGAGCATCGTGAATTAACCGCATCCCTGCAGTTGCTGGTACTTTCTGTCGTTATATTACCCTACTTACCCAATACGGGTCTGGGACCTTTTGCTGCATTAAATCCTTACCAGTTATGGTGGGCAGTGATCCTGATTGCCGGACTCTCTCTGGCAGGTCATTTTGCCATGCGGCTTACCGGTTCAGAAAGAGGCATACTCTGGACAGGTCTATTGGGTGGTTTGGCATCTTCTACAGCCGCAACTGTCGCACTGGCACGCTATGCACGCCAGCATCCCGTCATGGTCAGTGCTTCTATTTCTGGAACATTAGCTGCCTGTGGCATCATGTTTTTCCGTATGGTGGTGCTGATAGGCGTCATTGAGCCAGCACTTCTAAGCACTTTTGGTGGTGCAATGATGATTGCGGGAATCCTGCTGCTGGGTATGGCACTGTGGAGACAACGCCAAATTACTAGCGCTGAAAACAACGATCGAACAATAGAAACAATGGCTCCTTTTGATCTTGGGACAGCATTTAGCTTCGCTGCTTTCCTGGCTGTCATGGCAGTCTTGGTTCCGGCAGCAAAACAATGGTTGGGCACCAGCGGCATCTTTGTACTATCGACTATTTCCGGGCTAGCAGATGTAGATGCTATTTTAGTCTCACTCGCCCGTCTGCATAGTACTCAAGGCTTAACAACAGAGATTGCTACTATCGCTCTCGGGCTTGCTACACTGAGCAACATGTTAAGCAAAGCCACAATTGCATGGATGACAGGGGGTGCACAGTTTGGCCGAGCCATCATAATTGGCTACACAATTGCCCTGATAGGTGCTGGAATAACTCTGGGTCTCAGCTTGAACTTTATGTAAGATCAACTCCGGTAAATGGTAGAGGCTCAAAAAATGAGTTAAATCGATTACCCTTGCATGTATTCACTTTGAAAAACAATAGTAAAAACGATTCGACCATTGATGTATTCAGCTTTAATAGTCGCCCCCAGCATATCAAGAATTGATTTGGTTATCGCAAGCCCTAAGCCGGTTCCTTCCTCTGTTCTTTGTCTAGATGCATCTGTTCGATAAAATCGATCAAATAATCTGGATAGTTGTTCAGGAGAAATTTCAGAACCTTCATTTTCAATTGAAAATATTGTGTTATCTAAATTCTGTTGAAGTTTTATGCGTATTGTAGAATTCTTATTTCCATATTTAACTGCATTAGATAATAGATTGCTGAGTGCTCGACGTAACATAGCAGGAGCACCTTTGACATTTCCAGATCCTGTTTGTTGAAGCGTCATATTTTTTTCGGCAGCTAGCGCATCATAGAAATCAAATAAGGCTGTAACTTCTTTAACCAGGTCAATATTCTGTAAGTTCTGTAATTTTAGGCCATGTTCTGCTTTTGCCAAGAAAAGCATATCGGATACCATTCGAGCCAAACGTTCTAATTCTTCTAAATTAGAAAATAGTACTTCTTGATAGGTACTGGTATCTCGTTTACGGGCAAGACATACTTGAGTTTGAGTCATTAAGTTATTAATCGGTGTTCTAATTTCATGCGCTAAATCAGATGAAAAATCGGAAAGCCTTTCTAAAGCTGATTCTAGTCTGTCGAGCATATCATTGAAGGCAATTGCTAATGATTTTAGTTCTGTTGGTGTGTGCTCAACTTCTAAACGTTCTGAAAGATGTTGGGCAGAAATGCCTTCTGCGACCTTAGCCATTTTTTGCACGGGTCTTAAACCTCTCCAGGTTGCAAACCAGCCTAAAAACATTAAACAAATCGTACCGGCTAAACCAATGTAAAAAAGTTGACGCTTAAAATCATTTAAAAAATGTAGATGTTCAGATGTATCGATCCCCACAATAATGCGTACAGATTGTATTTCAGTATTTTTGTTTATATCCGTGTTGTAGATCATGCCACGATAGGTCTTATTCTTAATTTTCCATTTAATCCAAGGGTTATTTGCTGACTTGATTAACTGTTGAGTATTAATGATTGAAGGTGTTGAACTAAATAAAATCTGACCTGCCGGTCGTTCTATTTGGACCATAAGATCATGGTGTCCAACTAAAGCATCTTTCAAATATAGATCAAGTTCTGGAGAATTTTTAGGATGCTGTTGGAGAAGATTCTGAATAAGCTGGATTTTACCTTCTAATTGGGTACGGTCTTGAGTTTCAAAATGATGCATTACTAATTTATTTATGAATAAACCCATAATAATTAGAATGAAAATAGTAGATAAGGAGAAAATAATACCGATCCGAAAACTGATCGATTTGAATAAGTTATTATTCATCCTCTACCTCTAGTACATACCCCATTCCTCGAATATTCTGAATTAATTTGGGGGTAAAGTTACTATCAACTTTACTTCTTAATCTTTTAATAGCGACTTCAACGACATTCGTATCACTATCAAAATTCATATCCCAAATTTGAGAAGCAATAAGCGCTCTTGGTAAAATTTCACCTCGTCTACGCATGAAAAGTTCCATAAGCGCGAATTCTTTTGCCGTCAGATCAATGCGTTGACCTGCTCGTGTTACCCGACGTTTTCTCAAATCAAGTTCTAAATCAGCAATCTTAATAATATTATTATTATCTTCTCTTTGTTGCCCTCGTCTAAGGAGAGTTTTGATTCGAGCAAGAAGCTCTGCAAAAGCAAAAGGCTTTACTAAATAATCATCAGCGCCTAACTCTAAACCTTTTACTCGATCTTCTATCTGATCTCTGGCTGTCAGGAACAGAATGGGCATTGTTTTGCCACTTTTACGAATATCATCAATAATATTCCAACCATCCAGTCCTGGTAACATGACATCCAAGATAATTAAATCGTATTCTTCAGAAAGAGCCTGATGTTTACCGGTTAATCCATCTGTAACCCAGTCCGTAATATAACCCGCTTCGGATAAACCTTGTTTGAGATAGTCACCAGTTTTGTGTTCATCTTCAACCAATAATATTCTCATCTCAGAATCCTAAGTTATTCACTAAAACTATAATAACGTTATAAAACCCCAGATTGAGATAGATTACAAAAATGTCATTTTCAAGTCACTTAGATGTTCAGGGCTTCACTTTATTGTAGTACCAAGAAACTTACTTTTAGAGAAGCTTATGAAAACTGTATTACGTCGTAGTTTAACTACTTTAATGTGTCTCGGAACTTTAATCGCAGGTACACAATCTTGGGCAAAAGAGGTATCAACCGCAAGTCCGAGTACTACTAAAACGGTAAAGAGCCAAGAACCTTGTTCAAAACCTTGTAAGATGAAAAAAGATGATAAGGTTCAGCAAGAACATAGCCAGCATCAACCTGCAAATTCATCTGATATGTCGAAAATGGATCACTCCATGATGAATATGGACCATTCGAAAATGGATCATTCAAAAATGAATATGCCTAATCCATCAAATAAATAATCAGATTTATAAAAAGCGAGAAAGAAGTATTAAAGCTAATACTTTTCTATTTGCCTTAATACTTCAATCTTGACCTTTCTAAAGGTGAGATAAAATGTCAAATAAGTTAAGTCATGTACTCTTAATTGGAGTTGGTTTATTTTCATCAACTTGGGTAATGGCGGCAGTTAAAGAATATGATTTAACGATTGCGGAACAGACTGTAAATATTACAGGAAAACCGCTCCAGAGAATTACCGTCAATGGTAAGTTCGTTGCCCCTCTTCTTGAATTTGAAGAAGGAGATGATGCCGTTATTCGTGTTCATAATAAGTTGAATAATCAGGACTCTTCAATCCATTGGCATGGTTTGATATTACCCGGAATCATGGATGGTGTACCAGGGTTCAACCAGTTTGAGGGTATCGCTCCCAATAAAACCTATGAATATAAATTCAAGGTCCGCCAAAATGGTACTTATTGGTATCATTCCCATAGTAAAGGGCAAGAACAAGACGGCTTATATGGTGCTTTAGTTATTTATCCTAAAAATAAAGTCCCTTTATCGCCAAATGAAAAAGCCGATAGAGATTATGTTGTTTTGCTTTCTGATTTTCATAATTCGACAAGTGATCAAGTCATGAAAAATCTTAAAAAAGAAGCAGACTATTATCAGAACCGTCGAGAAACAGTATTCGATGTCATCAAACAAGTTAAGCGTGATGGATTGAAGGCAACGTGGCAAGACCGCTCTATGTGGAATCAGATGCGGATGCTGAAAACAGATATGTCCGATGTAACAGGCTATACATTTTTAATGAATGGCAAAACACCTCAACAAAATTGGACCGGTAATTTTAAAGCGGGTGAAAAAGTTCGCCTCCGTTTTATCAATGCTTCTGCAATGTCATTTTTTGATGTACGCATTCCAAACTTAAAAATGACAGTGGTTAGCGCTGATGGCCAACCTGTAAAACCTGTCCCTGTAGATGAATTTCGTATAGGTACTGCTGAAACTTATGATGTCATTGTCGAACCCAAACAAGCACATTATCAAATCGAAGCTGAATCTATTGATCGTACTGGTTTTTCGGTTGGAACCTTACATGATGAAAATACATCACATGTAAAACAAGTTGATATGCCAAAACCACGTCCACGCTCTTTATTGACTATGGAAGATATGGGGATGGATCATGGCTCTTCGTCAGGTATGAATCATGATATGCCGTCGATCCCAAACAAAGCATCAGCAGACCATTCGATGCATGGTATGGATCACGATATGCCATCGATGCCAAAAAAAGCATCAGAAGACCATTCAATGCACGGTATGGATCACGATATACCGTCGATGCCAAACAAAGCATCAGTAGACCATTCGATGCATGGTATGAATCACGATATGCCAATAAATAAAGCTAATTCATCTGTATCAAAAAAACATGATGAAGAAGTGGTATATGGCTGGGCAAATGCCTCCACTCCAGTGGGGCAAAAAGTACTTCAATATAGTGATTTGCAATCGTTAGATCCTCAAAAAGATACTCGTGCACCTGAACGTGAGATAGAGATCCGTCTTGGTGGAAACATGGAGCGGTATATTTGGACTATTAACGGTAAGAAGTTCAATGAAACAGAGCCGTTTAAAGTGAAATATGGCGAACGTATTCGCTTGAAATTCGTCAATGACAGTATGATGGCTCACCCAATGCATTTACATGGAATGTTTATGCAGCTTGAAAATGGTCAAGATCCAAGCAATATGCCAAATAAACATACAGTAATTGTTCCACCAGGTAAAACGGTTACGACTTTACTTACTGCTGATGAATTAGGTGAATGGGCTATCCACTGCCATTTGTTATATCACATGTCTGCTGGAATGATGAATAAGCTTATTGTGGCAAATGTAGATAGCAACGATACTGATACGAAAGAGATTGTTGCTCAGCCCCTCACAAATGATAAGGGAGTTAATCAACATGCCCATCACTAAAAAATTATTTTCAAAAACACTTTTATCAGTTGCTCTAATCGGATTTTCAGGTTTAGTTTTTGCAAATGATATCCCTATGTCAGAAAGTAAGGACATGCAGTCAAAACCCCTGTCTAAAGGAATGAAAATTCTATTACAAGAACCAGGAGGTTTACGATATTCCCCACAAGCAGTTTATCCAAAATATTCTTCAATGGAAAATGCAAATATGGGGGGTAAAAGTGTCCAGATTGAGCGTGAGAGCTATAACTCACCTCATGATAATCACCTTAAAGAACATGGTGGACAAATTTATCAAACGACAAAACTTAAAAATGAATGGATGGTTGATGAAGACGGTAAAGGTAATCTAGGAACAAAATTTGAAACTTTGATTGGAACAGATGAAAATCGTATATTTATCAAAGCAAATTTAGATAAGTCAGAAGGAAATGATCCTAAATATGATGCATCTGCACTTTACAGTCGCAATGTAGCACCCTTTTGGGATATACAAGCTGGTGTAAGATATAGTGAAGATAGAAATAACAACAATAATCGAGTGGATGGCGTTGTTGGTATATTAGGATTAGCGCCTTATTTCTTTGAAACACAAGCATATCTTTATGGAGGGGAGAATAATTTCTGGGGGGCAAGTTTTGAAGTAGAACGTGATTTCTTGTTAACCCAAAAGTTAATTACACAACCTTATCTAGAAATGGATGCTGTGTTCAGTGATGACTCCGACTATGCTTCGAAAACTGGATTATCCGAATTAAAGACAGGGTTGAAAACTCGTTACGAGATTACCAAACGAATTAAACCTTTTGTTGATGTTGCCTATCAATATGAAAAAGGGTTGAAAGAAACCGAATTCCAACAAGCAACTGACTCAGAAAAAGGCTGGTTGTATGGTGCAGGTATCGAGTTTGTTTTTTAAAAGTGATTTGAAAACCATAAAAATAGCAGTTAAAAACTGCTATTTTTATTTTGTACATGCTTATTTTGTTGGGATTACCCTTAAGTGATATAAATTCTACAAAGTGTAGATATAAAATTGATGTTTTTTCTAAGATCAACACTTTAATTTTTTAAAATGAGTCGTGAACAAAATATAAATTCATTAGATCTCTTGCGAAAGTCATTATTGAAAATTTATCCGGTTTACCAGTGCAGCGATTAAGTTAATGCGTAAACCGAATCTTTTCCGTCTATTTCGATAGCGTTCACTTAATATTCTAAATGTTTTCAATTGACTATTGATGTGTTCGATCACAACTCGTATTTTTCCAATCATTTTATTGTACTTTTTCTCAACAGCAAATAAAGGTAAATTCTTCTTTTTCTTTATTGGCATCAATAATTTAAAGCCATCTTGCTCTAATCCATAGTAACCTAAATCGGTCATAACATATTCACAATGTTTGAATTTCTTAACCGTTTTTCTTGCCAGTTTAATGTCATGCTGACTGCCATTCGATATATCTAGCCCTATGATTTGTTTGCTCTTCGGATGATAGATCACTTGTGTTTTTAGCGTATGTTTCTTCTTTTTACCACTGTAGAACTTACTCTGATTTTTTTTTCAGGCGTTCTATTGAACATTCTGTCGCATCGATAATGACCCAGTTAAAGTGTTCGTCTGCTGTGGTAATGCTTCGTTTTGGCAGAGTAAAACATCTTGATTTCATCAATGCATCTTCAACCTTTTTAATGGTTCGATTCACATTACTTTCAGCGATATGGTAATTTGCCGCCAATTCCAGTTGAGTGCTGTAGTTCCGTAAGTAATTGAGCGTTAATAACAACTGATCCTCTATAGCTAAAGTATGAGGACGACCTGATTTCTTTTTGAGTGATTCTGCTTTTTCTAAAACCTCTACCATTTCAGTAAAAACTTGTCGAGGTACGCCAACCAAGCGCTTAAATTCAGAATCTGAAAAACAGTTTAATTTCTGATATCTCATAAAATTTATATTGAGGTGGTTTTGACTTTCGCAAGAGGTCTATTATTTAAATAGAATGTATCTATCCTTCCTATATATTTGATTCAAAAATAATCATAAAGTTTAAAAACGATCAATCTTTAACTCTTTAAAAAATTAGAATATTTTTTTCCTCCCCAAGCATGTTTTAATCCACTTTTCATCCTTTTTAGTTTAAAAATGTCTCTCGTTATTTTTATTGTAAGTTCTGCATTACTCATTTTAATAACGATTATGCAGCATAAAAAGAAAGATGTAACATCAGAAATGAAAGGACTTATTGGGGAGAAAAAAATTAAGAAAGATTTTCTAACAGAACTAAATGATGAATATTTTATATACGACAACGTCACAATAAGAGATGCATATGAATATACTACTCAAATTGACCACATTATAGTATGTAGATATGGCTTGTTCGTTATTGAAACAAAAAACTATAGTGGCTGGATTTATGCATCAGAATCCAAACAAAAATGGGTTCAAAAATTCCCTAAGAAATCTTATGAATTTCAGAATCCTATCCTTCAAAATTATCGCCATATCAGTGTATTAAAATTCATACTTGATTCAAAAAGTATATCTTCAAATATTCATTCACTAGTAGTATTTAGTGAGGATTGCACTTTTAAAACGCATTTACCTCATAATGTTTTTCAAGGCTCAGAATGGATAAATTACATTCAATCTTTTGATACTGGGGTATTTACAGAAAATCAAATACAATACATAAAAGATCAAATTTCTCGTAGCAAATTACCCCTATCACAAAAAACAGATAGTATTCATCTAAGAAGTATCCAAAAACGCTTACATAATAAAAATCATGCTTAGTTTATAGTCGTTCACATGAAAATTAGCTCATATTAAACATTTGTCCTAATCATATTTAAGACACAAATTTGAGATTCTAAGTAAGTGAGTTGTTGTTCACTTTTCTTTTTAAATTGAAGGATAGTGTCTTTTAGGATCGGATACTCTTTCATATATTTATCAAAAAAGTTAATTTCTAAACGAATTTTTTCTATATTTAAATTTACTTCCGTAAATTCACTTTTTAATTTATCCTTAAAGTCCGTCGTAGTATCTTGTTTTAACAAAAAACTATTTAGAGATGAAACCGAGTAATTTGAAGTGTATTTGTAGTTATGGTGAGTACGCTTAAGAGTCATCAAATCACAATTAACCAGTTCTCTTATAATACGATAAGTACGCTGATAACTATTATTTGACGAAAACTCTGGATATTCTTTTATAAAGCCATTAAATATTTCTTTAAATTCACTGCCTCTAAAATTTTGATTCGACAAATATTTAACCAAATAATAGTTAAGTCCATGATTTAATGACATAAAATATAACACCCAGTATATACTAATAAAAAATATCCCATTTTGGGATATTTGTGGGAATAGTACAACATTTTGAGCCATGAGCTCAATACATGATCCTAGGTATAGGAAAGTTATTAACGAATTAATTGAACTACGTGAGTCGAAAAAAATGACTCAGGTACAGTTAGCCTCGTCTTTAAAAAAACATCAATCCTATGTCGCTAAAGTTGAAAATTTTGAGAGACGTTTAGATTTTATTGAACTTTATGATTGGTTAATTGCTTTAGATGAAAAACTAAATTATTTAACATTTTCAAGCTGTTTTAACACTGAAACCTAGTCATCACGATAAGTTGAAACGCAAATACTCGTCTCCTTAAATTGTTTTTTCAACACCGAATATTTGATCATTAAACAATTATGATAACTTTTATTACTTTGTAAAAATCAGCCAATCATTACTACATCATCATATTCTAAACATTGAAAAAAAATATCAAGTTTATGATTTTCTTGAATATATAAATGAATGATATCCATTAAATCTAAGTTTAGGTGAAGTTGTAATTTTCCAATAATCTCAGCTGTACTAGATAATATATATGTCGTTTTATCAATATTTACTAATTTAATATTAGTAAAAATATAATCTAATGGATCATCAATAGACCAAGTTACAATCAAATCATCTAAACATTTACTAATTAAATCTATTTGATCTCTTCCTATCCCCATAGAAAGATCTATTAAGGATTTAGTATTTTTTTCACCTAGAATATTGATATTACGATGTAAATTTGTTTGTTTTAACCATTTAACTAATGATCCTATATCTGAAAAGTTTAAATATTCAGCAATCTCATATGCCTGCTTTCTAGATTTTAAACCTAACTGCATTAGAAATAAGGCATTTTTATTCAGGCATCCATAATCAAATACCTGACTTATATAGTCAAAGGTATTTTGTTCAATATTATTATCAACACCTCTATTATAACGTATCTTAAAAAACTCAATCGCCCAAATGAGATTATAAGCTACATACTTTTCAATAAAATCTATAACAATATCAGTATTATCAATAATTAAGTAATTTCGTCCATTTAACCAATCATCTAATATATTCTTCCAATTCTCTGGAAAGCTTTTTGGAGAAAATTCATGAATATAAAAAATATTTTCTGCTATTTGAATTAATAAAGAACTTATAATTTTATTATTCGAATCATCTAAGGTAAGTTCTATTTGAACTTCACCAATAAGAGAAAAAATATTTTCTATAACACCTTGACTATCATTGATAGTTTCTAAACTAACACCAGAAAAATATACCTGTTGTCTTGATTCAATAGTGGTAGTATTCCATAAATATTCTGCACGTTTTTCAATCAAACCTTTAAAAAGCAATTGTTCACTTGAAGATAGTCTACTGATCTGTTTATAAAAAAATGAGTTTCTTAATAATACATCAATATATTCAGCTATCTCTTCAATAGCTATATCTTCAATACCTATTAAATTAATTATAGAGCAATCTAATAATCCTAAATATTTTTTCCACTGTTGTTGTGCTTTAACAATTTCATCTTCGGACTCATTGTGCACTTCAGGGAAATCAAATATATAATTAGAATTAATAATATATTCATAAATTTCATGAATATTTTCCTCACCTAAGCTAATAGTTACTCTATTAATTAACTCCAGCACCAACATTCCTAAACCACTATTTAAAGACATATTATCTTTATTTAAAATTAGAGAATTCCATTGTGCTGTTTTTTTTCTCTCATTTTTACAATTAGGAAATAACACTATTCCTTGTAAATCAACAAATGACCTTCCCGCTCTCCCAATAACATTTCTAAATTCAGATGCTGGAATTGGTCTACCAAATCGATAAATAGAATAAAAAAGTACAACATTCGCTTGTAAATTCAATCCTTGAGCTAGAGTCGGTGAGGAAATAATTAAATTTACGCGAGTATTTTTAAGTAACAACTCAACTGCTGTACGGTATTCTTTAGGTAGACTTCCATGGTGTATAATAATACCTAATGTTAGACAAAGTATTACTGGATGAGTAGGTCCTAGTAATTCTTTTCCTTGGTTCAAGGCCGCAGTATAAAAATCACTTTTTATTTCGCCAAGATCA
Source organism: Acinetobacter sp. ANC 5414 (assembly GCF_013004295.1). Classification (NCBI taxonomy): domain Bacteria; kingdom Pseudomonadati; phylum Pseudomonadota; class Gammaproteobacteria; order Moraxellales; family Moraxellaceae; genus Acinetobacter; species Acinetobacter sp. ANC 5414. The sequence continues at coordinate 3,263 of NZ_JABERM010000032.1, read as the reverse complement.
AGACATAAATGACCCTGTCTATTAATATCAATGATGCGTTTTGCTAAAATATTTACAGATTTTTTTTCAGGACAGTAAATTAAAATACTCTGACCATCATTAACATATTTATGGGCTATGCTAAGACTTAAATCTTGAATTTTATTTGGAAATTGACTTCTAGAACTTACAGATTTTTTCTGAATAAATATAGGAATGAAAGGATTATGAGTCCCAAGGGTAAAATCTAATCTGTAACTATTTAAGTCATTATTTATATAAATTTCGCCAAAACGTAAGTCTGTAGGTCTCCATTCAGAAGTAATAGCTTTACCTTCACTTGGATACCCAAGCCAGTCAACAAAATCATCCAAATCAGTTCCGCTAGGTAAAATAGCAGATAAACAGACAATTCTCCTTGAATAAGCGTCTGGTCTATTTAATAAATTTTGAACTAAAGTCTCAAATTTAATCTCTCGCTCACCTAAACCTAGCATATGGCCTTCATCTAAAATTACTAAGCCAATTTCTTGTAATAGCTCTGGATCATTTTTTAAAACAAATTCTAACTTCTCAGGTGTACCAATTAAAATATTACTATCTTCAAACTGATTTTTTTGAAATCCATATAAGCCAAGACCACCATATAGAGAGGAAACTTTAATACCGAGATTTGAAAAGGTACTTGATAAGGTCATTTCTGTTTGAACAGAAAGAGCCCTTAACGGTGTAATAAACATTACTTTTTTACTTTGAGATAAAGCTCTTAAAATACATAATTCAGCAATCCTGGTTTTTCCAGCACTTGTTGGTAAAGATATTATTAAATTTTCAGAATCATTTATTGCTCTTTTAGCACCCTCAATTTGAGAGGGCCATAAGTCAATTTCTGCATTTTTCTTTTTTAGTAAATTTTTAATAAACTTTAATCTAAAATGATTCCAATTAACGTCATCATTATTTTTTGGAAGTATATAATGATACGTTTGATACCATAAATCCCGCAGTAGATATTTAGTTATTCTGAAGATCCACCATTCTTCTAAAAAATTATATTCCAAACTAATCGAGATATTTTTAACTAAATTTTCTTCAATCCTGTCTATAATACGAGCATCACCTGTTTCTAGTGCATTCAAAAAATCATATAAAACTTCTAAATATCTCTCTGTTAGCACAAGATTAATAAAATTAAAATTTGCAGAAATATCATCTAGTTCTTCAATAGTTGATCTACTTTCTATATCTACAAACTCATCTAATTTTTTCTTTATTTCAATTTTCCAAATTGGAATAGATTGATTTAATTTTTTTAAATTTCTAGTTATAAGTAATCTTAGAGCATTTTCTAAAATATTACTGTTAGATAAATATTCATATTTCTTTAGTAAACTATAGGCTTTGGCTGAATAATGTGCCAAATGATATGCTGAAGCTGATAGAAGAATATGGAATGCTCTTTGGGTATAATTTTTATCGCCACCATTTACCACAACCATTAATGCAGTAGCAGCTTTCTCAAATGCTTTGAGACGCAAATCAAGATTACCATTCGTTTCAATACTTTTAATTGCAAGAGATAACAATGAATATCCGTATGATAATAAATCATAAGATAGATCTTCCGAATAATGAGGTGCATTTTCAGGCAAAAGACCATCATGCCATATCATTGATCTAGATAAGCCTCTGTCTAAGAGACGTCCTCTATATCCTGGCTCTAAATGCTGTTCAATTAGTTGATCTATAGATTCATTATTCATAAATTTTGTCTAAACCACAAAAAATTTCATCAATTAATTCAGAATGTTTATTTACTTTAAGCCCGATCGAAATTTGAGGGAAACCACCTTTATAATTATTGAATGCATCCTTTTGAAGGCTATTCGGATTTGATTTGGTAATTACAAAAAGTAAATGTTTAACATCATTATTTTTCATGGATTGTTTATAAATGTAAGATTCAAGTTGAGCAGCTATTGAATCATTTTCGGTTTCAAACAATCGCTCAATAATAAAATCTATCGAATGAGGTGAAGGCCTACCATCGTAAGAATCTAATTCTTTTCTGGCTTCTACTAGTGTATTCGTACTTAAACTTTTTGCAGATTTTGCCTCACATTTAATGAAGTGAATATTATCCTCTTCAAATTTCAGTGCAATAACATCATCACCACGCATAGCCATATTTCTATGATCACGCCATTGTAATTTTCTAATTGGAACTAAATATCCTAATTGTTCTTCCATATAAGTACAGGAAATAATTTCTCCTATATCACCTGAACGAATTTTAGGAGAAATTGGAAATTTTAATTTTAGTTTTTCATAGGCTACAGCATGACCAAGACTTTCCATAGTTCTTGCAAATGATTTAGAAGATAAATAATGCTCTGGTAATTTAGAGATTAAATAATCTCTCAAGGTATTAAAATGTTCATCATTCAACTCTAAGACTTTGAAAGTATGTTGATCAACGTTCGTTTCATCTACATTACACAACGATTCGATCATGTCCCCCCCTAATTAAGTTAATCAAAGAATAACTGTTTGCTATGATAATTGAGCTCAAGAAAAAATTTATAAAAATTAAGTAAATAAATGAAATATAAGTTTTAAATCTGTGTTGTATCATTAAACATATAAGAAATTAACTAACCTAGCATTGTAAGCGATTAAGATCAGATTTCTAATCTAATATTTGAATATTTACATTTTGATTTTAACTAAATTTGATTGATTCAAATATGCAAAATAGATTTCATAATTTAAATTTTATTTGACAACTATTTTATTAATTAGGAAAACGACGCATTTATACAAAGTTGAAGAAGATAAATTTCGTGACCACATGCTGCATGAAGCCGGTTATCGTGTATTACGCTACACCGAAATTCCAAATGTCAGACAGCTGCATAAAGACATTCTTTAGAAATTCACCGTTGAAAGTCTATTTCTAAATAGCCAAGCCGCTAAAGGTAGTGTAATCGGCGCTCAAACAATCAGTGGAATAAAATCCAGTTTAATCCGAGACAAGCTAGCATCATTCAAATACAGCTCATCATGCTTGTGATCGATGGGATAATTTGCACAACGCCATGTTATTAAAATTTTATGCGTACTTTTTATTCTGAGTGATTTCAATACCACGATATTTTAATTAAGCAGTAAGCATCCGCTGAATCCCATTGCTATGTTTTAACGAGGTTCAGGTTTCCAACGATGAGGTAGCAAATCCTCAATTTCTGTGACTTTATGGGTGGGTAGTCTTTTTAGGACATCAC